>DATGZD010000035.1:0-29858 GCA_035297385.1 Candidatus Sulfotelmatobacter sp.
AATAGCAAAGTGTCGTTGGCACCGTTGTTGAGTGATGCCCTAAAGGCGCTATAGTTGGCAAAACTCTTTTTTCTCCTAAGCGGTGAATACGAATCACTCTCATTCTCAGAATTGAAAGCAATCTTGGAAGTTGAAGGATACACTTTTTCTGTATTACAGAAGCTCGATCAAACTGCGCGAATTGAAGTAGATGAAAAAAGTATAATTGATATTCAGCGTAGAAGCGCATACACACGAGTTTGTGCATTAGAACTCTTCACATCAGACGATACAGATGAAGGCATAACGAAAGCTGTCGAAAACACAGATTTTCGTCATGTTCTCAAGCAGGGTGAAACATTTGAAGTTCGTATACGTCGGATAAAAGAGTATTCAACAAAAAATGACACGATGCGTTTAGAACGTGAACTAGGCAAACTTATACTTCAAAATACAAGTTATACAAGGGTCAACCTCACCACTCCTGGTAAAACATTCTTCGGTGTACTAACGAACCATAAACTTATCTTTGGTTTGCGTTTGGCAGAGATTGAGCCTAAACCTTTTGTTGAACGCAGACCCAGAAAGAAACCGTTTTTTCATCCTTCAGCTATGAACGCTAAACTTGCACGTTGTATGGTAAACCTTGCACATGCACTTAATAACAAAATTGTTTTAGACCCCTTCTGTGGCACAGGGACAACTATACTTGAAGCAGCATTAATCGGTTGTACAGCTATTGGCGCAGACGTACAACGTCGTATGGTAGTGGGCACACAAAAAAACCTTCTAAACTTTGGTGTTAAAGCTGAAGCTTTAGTGATTGCAGATGCAAGGCAATTGCCTTTCACAGAAGCTGATGCTATCATAACTGATCCACCGTACGGCAAGAGCGCCACGACTTTAAAGTCTAGTACAAGACTGCTGGTGCTAAGCGTGTTATCTTCAGCTAAACCATTATTGCATAAAGGGCAACGAATTTGCATAGCCCTTCCCATAAGGATTGATGAGCGAGGACAAATTAACCGTATGTCAGAAGATATAGCTGATTTTGTTAAGCAGTCAGGCTATAATACGATTGAATCACACATGGTCTATGTTCATCGCTCATTGACAAGGGAAATTATGGTCTACGAAAGACTGTAAAAATCGAATGTTTATAGACTTCTCATGAGTTGTTAGCTTTAGACAAGTATTAAGACATCGTAAAACTTTTAAAGCCTTTAGGTACACAAAACTAAACGATACGGCAAGAGTTGGGGGTAATATGAAGAAGGCATATAAAATGGCGAAATATTCCGGGTGGTATTAGCTAAAAGAATAAATGTGATTTACAGAGTCTAGGAGAGCTCGTAGCAATATCTCGATCTCTCCTTGTTTTTTCCATTTTGCTGATTGCCGTATTTTTAAGAGTTCATTGTTAATTAAAGACGTTATTGTTTTTTGATAGCGCTGTACCTCGCAACTGTTGATTGTAAATTGAATGATTTTATCATGAGCCCTTTTAGGGAAATTAGAGACCAAGAGCGGCAATAGAGCCTTTCTTGACTCTGGAGTGTGAAGTGCATAGATAAGAGGTAAAGGAGGACAACCATTTTTGAGTCTATTTCTTAACTCATCGGGTTCAAAAATGTCCGCAAATTCTTCAATTATCATAGAGCCAATTCCATAAGTTCGACCAATTTGACCAAGAGCTGCTATGTATCTTGAACTGCCATTTCCAAGGATTGCACCTATTTTCATAGCTAACCCTGGAACGACGGCCTTGTGCCTGATTACTTCAGAGTACTCGTCTGGCGATGCATCAAGGTAACGTTCTCTAAGTTGTCCTTCTAATCCCTCTGCGACACAGATTTCTGTAATTCCATCCATTAACAGATTGTTGATTAAATTCCCTTTTTCTGTCTCAATGCGTTTCGATTCTCTGCACAGATGCATTATACCATGAGATAACAATGCATCGCCTGCCAGTAGAGCTACATATCGCCCAAATTTTCCCAGAACTGTCTGTTTATCACCTTTTGTGAACGATTTGTCAATAATGTCATCGTGTAGGTCAGCAGCGGCGCTTATTAGAACAATCGCCTCTCCGAAAGGAACTGTTTTTTCAGGATTGCCCCCGACAGCTTCACACGAGAGTGAAATTAGGGCAGGAAAAACTGGCAAAGCATCTTGAAGTGTAACGTTTGAAACATATTGTAACGCTTTAGCGAGACTGCTATCCTCTTTCCAATATAGAAGTATCATATCTTTCGCATTCTTTAAGGCCGCCATTCCTCTTTTGTTTACAATCTCGATCATTGCGTTTATTTGTTCAGCATTAAAGGTCATTATTTAGTCTGTACATCCTTGGTCATTAGGTAGGTAAGCTAACCATGAATTTGGCTCCTTTACCAATTTCACTCTCAAAATTAACGGTTCCGCCTTGCACTTCTGTTAAACGCTTAACGACTACTAAACCGAAGCCTTGACCTTTTGCTTTTGTTGTGAACATTGGCTTAAAGATGCTTGGTTTAGCGTGGTCAGGTATGCCAAAGCCTGTATCTTCAACAGATATCACTATGTTGCGCAATTCTCTGCGCGTATTAATCGATAGTTTTCCTCCGTCAGGCATGGCTTGGATTGCATTGATGACCAAATTGTTTAAAATTCGCTTTAGCAAGATGAAGTCAGCGTTGATTACGTTTGCATCTGTATTTATTTTGTAACTGACTTGGATATTCCTGGGTATATTCATCTGCAGGAGAGACTTCATTATTTTTTCAAGCTCTAGTTTTTGAATAGCAGGCTTTATTGGTCTTGCATAATCCTGCAGGTCCGCAACTATTTTATCGATATAGTCAATATTCTGCTCAATTGCTTTAAGGCTCTCCTGCATGCTTTCTTTGGTTTCACCTTCAGGCAACGTTGAAACGTCCAACTTTGCTAGATAGAGGTCGCCAACAATCGCCTGCAAGGGGTTGCGTATATCATGACCAACCATACCTGCAGTTGCACCAATAGCTGCTAAACGTTCAGCGTCGCGCAGTGCTTTTGTGCGCTCTTCAACTATTCGCTCTAGGTTTTTTGAGTATTCATCGAGTTTTTCTTGTGCCTTTATTCGTTCATTTATGTCAGAAAAGCTAATTTCGCGTTGCTTATGTAACTGCCAAGAACTTGAGGCTGCTACAGAGAATGCAAGAAGCATACTCAGAAACATAGGAAAAAGATCCATAAATCCTGCGTTTGTTCCCACAAGAATTATTAGAACTTCACTCAGTATTGCAATTAAGCTTAAGACTGTTTGATAAACAAACTTGTTAGGAATAACTAAATAGAAAACAAAGACAACCAACATTACAATAATAGTGTGTGCAACAAAATTGCCCGGTTCCGTAGCATTGACAATAGAGTTCGATGCTATCAGAATAAACGCGTAAACTAGCATCGCTTTGGTGTAGGGTGCATATTTTTTCACACTTTTCAGTTGAACTAGCTGAAAAAAAGTGTAAATCAATAGGCTGCTTCTCATCGCAGCTAAAACGTAGAATTCCAAAGATAAATTAAAAATCAAGAAATCAGTCAAAATAAAGGAGACGAGTGGAATGACTAGGAGGAAAAGTCCGAGCCGGGCTCGACTTATGTCATTTGGGAGATAGTATTGACCTATATCTTCTTCTTTGACGCTTCTGAATATTTCCACCCCATGGGACCCCCATTCTCTAAATTCCCGTTGACTCTGCAAGGGATTGAAGGGATATTTGTCATTATTGACATAAAAGACTATGCATTGTTAGTTCTTACGACAACACTGCCACATAGATTGTTATAGCTTAGAAAACGGTCATTATTTTATAACACGCATTGTTGGATATTCTTGCCGTCTTCTGAGCGCAACTAATTTGTATCCCTTCTCCTAAAACAATACAAATTAGAAAATTAGATATGTCGTTGGGTCATAATCATGCCAAGTCTCCCTTCGTACATATAGAAAGGACTTTAACACGAAAAAGCGCCTTGAAGAACAGACGAGGATAAAACATGAGTTTAAGAGTGACTTTCCTTGGAACTTCGGGAGCAATTCCGACATTAAAACGGAGTCTAGCGTCGCTAGTTATCCAATGTGGAAACGAATTGCTTATGCTGGATTGCGGCGAAGGCGTACAACGCCAAATGATACACGCTAAAGTTGGATTTCATAAAAAAATGAAAATATTTCTCTCACATCTACATGGAGACCACGTATTAGGCTTACCTGGGTTGCTACAGACTATGGCATTATTGGACAGAAAAAAGAGCCTTGATATCTATGGACCAGAAGGTACAACTACCTTCTTGACATGTGTTCAGGAATCCTTGAAGTTTATGTTAACTTTTGATGTAAACGTTCACGAAATTCATGAAGAAGGCGTTGTTTGTGATGAACCTGACTATATTATGGAAAGTATATGGGCTAACCATGTAACTCCTACCTTTTCTTACTCTTTTTTAGAGAAGCCTAGACCCGGAAAATTCTTCCCAGAAAAAGCGACAAAATTGAACATTCCAAAAGGCATTCTATGGTCAAAGCTTCAGCATGGTGAATCAATTACACTTTCAGATGGTAGAATTGTGAATCCATCGGAAGTTTCTGGTCCATCAAGACATGGACGAAAAATCGTGTACTCAGGTGATACAAAACCCTTCAAAGAATTTGTCAAGTTTGCCGCAAACGCGGACTTAATCATTCATGAAGCAACGTTTGATGATACTCTAATGGATAAAGCTGAAGTCGATGGACATTCTACACCTGAACAAGCAGCTCTACAGGCAAAGCATGCTAAAGCAAAGATGCTATTGTTAACCCATATAAGTGCACGTTATGCTAATAGTTCTATATTGTTGGAGCAGGCGAAGAAAGTTTTTGAGAATGTGTCTGTGGCTGAGGATTTTCTGGTTTTAGAGTTGCCTTTAACTGAATAACTCTCTTAATCTGGATAAGCTTTCTGGGATGTTGAAGACTGATTCAATCGTAATGATACCCTTAAACTGCATACTTTTTAGTTGTGTTGCTACTTGTTGCCAATCAATTCTTCCATAGCCAATACCTAGATGTTCATCTGTCTCTCCCATATTGTCACTTAAATGTAGATGCATAATTCTATCTTGAAACTGGTGGAGAAAAGGTTGAATTTGATTTGTCAGATTTGCGTGTCCAGTATCAAGCACGACGCCAATATCATTTAAGCCTGTTTCAGAGTAAAACCTGTGAAAATCTTCCGGTGTTTTCATTATAGCACCATATTTTTGTGGAACATTTTCAATGGCTATCTTTAGATCAAAGTCTTTGGCAATTCTATGTAGTTGCATTATGCTTCGAATTTGTTGTTTCCAATCTTGTTCTGGATAGAACGGACTGATACCAGTTTTCTGTCCCGGATGCAAAACCCAAAGTGCTACGTTAAGTTCATGAGCATACATCATTGATTGTTTTAATCTCTTTAATCCAGCATTCAGCATAAACTTGCTGGGTGATGCAATATTTATGTCTGCAAATGGACAATGCACTGTGTACCTAAAACCTCTTGATTTAGCCACTTCATTGAGCATACTAACACGGTTTTTGTTTAACGTGTGCAAACCATCATCGACAAGCTCAACATAGTCTGTCTCTATTCTATCCAAATCTTTCAGCATATTATTGAAAGGTTCAGCTAATGTATGTAACATTGAGATGCCGATTTTAGGTTCAAACATGCAATGCCTCTGCAGAGTTCGAACCTTAACATGCTGTTGTGTGCTTAATAACTCTAGTCCACGGATGATAATCCCTCAAACTATATCCATTATTTAAAGGAACAGAGGTATGGAATTATGTGTTGGTTTTTGTGTATTCTTATTAATGTATATGTGAGCTTAGATTGTGATAGTCATTGAGAGAATTCATCCTCTATTCACGTTTAGGAAGAACCGATGCGAATTGGAATAGTCTTCACGATGCCGGAAGACTAGATGTTGTCCATGAATGCATAGTCAGTAGCCTCTTCCTATCACATGGTTTACGTAGAAACGTTATTTTCCATGCTATCCTCAATGGTCCTCCACAGCCACCGTTGCATGTGCAAATCAACGGATCGGAACTTTATGATGTAAGAACAGATATGGATACATGGAAAATAATCTTGAAAAAAACTCTCAGTAGTAAATCACACCCCGGCATAATGATAGATAAAAGAGGTTTTGAAGCATTACTAAAAATGAAGGCTGAAACAAATCAAATCTATGTACTTGAAGAAGACGGAGTAGATATTGAAGAAATTATGTTACCCAAAAATGCGCTATTCGTCTTGGGTGATCATGTGGGTTTACCTAAGAAAGCAGAAGCTTTCGCTCTGCGTTATGGCACAAAAATAAGTCTGGGCAAAACACCGTACCTTGCCACTTCATGTATAACCATACTAAACTACTTACTTGATAAACAAGAATCTATTACGGCTTGCTCTTGAAATGTTCCCAACCGCGAGGCTCAATCACACGCTCCTGTCCTTCCAAATCCAAGATTATGTGCTTCTCATGTGTTACTTTTCCAACACGAAACAATCTGCCGCCAACTGCTTCTATGGCTGCTTCTGCGTCAGCCCAACGTTCAGGCTTAACAGTAATGATTAACTCGTACTCTTCCCCTCCATAGAGCACCAATTCCAATACATCAATTCTGCAGGATTCAGCAAATTGTTCGGCCTCAATAGCAACAGGTAGTTCATCAATTATGAAACCGACGTCAGCCATTTTACTAATTTCATACAGACTCCAAGCAAATCCATCACTCGAATCAATCGAAGAAGTAACTGCACCTGAATTGGCAAGAGCTAAACCCTCTTTTAGCCTCGCTCTTGGCATAAGCACTGAATCTAACAAGGCTTCGCGTAACCTATTAGAGATTTTGGAATCTTCAATTAGCAACCGTAAACCTGCGGCTGATTTTCCAAAACAGCCTGTTACTGCTACTATATCGCCAGCCTTTGCAGTATTACGTAGCATTAACTTTGATCTTGTAGCTATTCCATACATTGAGATCGCTATTACTACGTTGTCTGCTTCACCAGTATCACCACCGACAACGCGAACCTGATATTCACATGCACCAGAATGCAAGCCTTCAGCAATCTCTTCTATCTCATCTCTGGTGGCTGCTTCTGGCAACCCAAGCGATACAAGCGCTGCTAAAGGCTGTACACCCTTCGCTGCAAAATCGCTCACATTCATTACGATAGCCTTCCGAGCTGCTTGCTGTAAGTTCATTCCCTTCGGGACATCGGTTTTGTTTACTAACATATCTGTCTTTAATACTGCAACACGTTCTGCATCAATAGACACAGCCGCAACGTCATCGCCAAAAGGGATAGGTAAATCCTGTAGACCCTCAAGGTGTTTTCTTATGATTTCGATTATGGATCGTTCACCCAAGATTTTCGCAGTCGCATGATTTCTCTGTTCATTCTTATGCTGTGACACCGTTTTCTCTCGCTCCGTTCCAAAGGTAGACATTACATCAGCTCTTTTAAGACTGATGAATCAACTAATTGTCTTTCAAGCGCATGAAAGTTTTTATTTGTTGACGGAATGGATACAGTGCACATGTGTACGCCTCGATAGCTCAGCCCGGTAGAGCGGCTGCCTTGTAAGCAGCAGGCCGCGGGATCAAGGCCCGCTCGAGGCTCTTTAGATTTTGTTTCTGATGTGTAGTTCTGTTGTAATTGCGAGCAGAAAGCTTTATTAAATATTATTATACCCGATGTTTCCGTTGTTGGAGGCTGAATAAAGACATGCCACTCTTTCACGGACATAACAGTGAGGAAAAACTGCGTTGCCCCTACGAAGGATGTGGTAAAAAGTTTGAGAAACCCACTGTTTTAACTGATCTTTCAACAGTTCTAAGATCCTCTTACTATGCATGTCCTCATTGCATGTCACGATTAGACATAACTGTAGAAGGCGAAAAAATTAAAGATGTTAAAGCAACAGACTATCCACGAGTCTTCGATTCCCCCGCTAAGTGTGCACATTTTCATGGTTCTTTGAATGCTTTACCTGAAGGCGTTCCCTTACCAGATGAATGCTTGATCTGTCCAAAAGTGTTACAATGTAACCTACGAAAATAGTTAATTAATTAAAGTTCTAGGCGACGCTTTAACTCACGCCTCCACACGCGCGCTAACGACTGATAGCTTCAACCAACCCATTATCAACCTAACAAAAAACAAAATATATCGAATTTGGACACAGACAATATATCTTGGCGCTCAATCCGCTTTTTTACAGCGATTCAAAGGAGAAGGGAGAAGATTATGAATAAAAAGAAAGTTGCAGTAGCCGTACTCTTCTGTTTGATAGTCTTAGGAGCTTTTGTTGCTCTAACAAATGCATCTGTCTCACTCAATTTGCCAGCAACTGAAGTACAGCTAACAGTCAAAGATGGCACAGCATCCTACTTCGTATCCACATTAAGCGGTGTACCAGCAGGATTCAGTGTTCATAATGGAGTGTATCCATGCTGGTGTGTAGATCGCTCGACAAACATGGAAAGAAATGTTTCCCATGACATACTATTATTCTCAAGCCTTAAACCGCCAGAAGAATTGGAAGATAAGGATTGGAATGCAATCAATTACATTCTAAATCATAAACAAGGCAGCATGTTGGATGTTCAAAATGCCATATGGCATTTCAGCGATGACCTCGCACCTGTCAGCGCAGCCAGCATGGCAATGGTCGAAGCAGCACAGAACAACCCAGACACAATCATAGGTCCAATCTTAGCAGTCATATGCATGCCACAAGATTATCCAAGAGCTCAAATATCCATCATAGAAGTCAGATACATACCCGGTCCCTCACCAGGATTCTGGAAGCACAATCTTAATGTAGCAAATGGGGCTCCAGGATCATACAGTTCTCCATATGACGGAGCACCACACGTAACCCTTAGTGATATGCAGGCTTTGACAACAGCAGCTGGATACTCATCATTTGCCGACGCATTAGCCGATTTCAATGCAAAGGGACCAGGAAGCGATGTCATTCGATTAGCCGCAGCAAACGCTTTTAACGCAGCAGCAGGCTTCCTGCCATATACAGAAGACTAAACACGGCTAAACTACAGACTATAAACCTTTTTTCCTTTTTTTTCACTAAAATTTAGTCCATAGATATATGGCTAATTTTCTTCTCTAGTAGCTAATGCGAGTTGAGTTGGAATAATTATCAGAGTGTCTTGCACAAAATTCTTAATTAGTTGTTACGTGCTCAATAGTTGCGTTCGAGGAGTTAGATATGGCAAAATTAGACTTTGGTGGAATCAAAGAAGATGTTGTAACTAGAAAGGAATTTACTGTTGAACAAGCACAAAAAATTCTAAAAGATGAAATTGTCGTCTCACTTGGTTACGGCATTCAAGGTCAGGCTCAATCATTAAACATGCGAGACAACGGCATAAAAGTAATCATAGGTCAAGAAAGCACAGGTGTCTTTAAGAAAGAATGGGATAAAGCAATCGCTGATGGATGGAAACCAGGCGAAAACCTGTTTCCGATGGAAGAAGCAGCTAAACGTGGAACCATCAAAATGTTCCTACTTACTGATGCAGGACAGAAAGCAGTCTGGCCAACGATTAAGAAAACTCTCAAAGCAGGCGATGCATTATACTTTAGCCATGGTTTCAGTATAGTCTACAAAGAACAAACAGGCGTCATCCCACCTGCAGATGTAGATGTAATTCTTGTCGCTCCAAAAGGTTCAGGAACAAGCGTGCGACGCAATTTCATTGACGGCAGCGGCATCAATTCCAGCTTTGCAGTGCATCAAAATGCCACAGGTAGAGCAGAAGAACGTGTTAAAGCTATAGGTATTGCCATAGGATCAGGTTACCTATTTCCCACTACTTTTGAAAAAGAAGTTTACAGTGACTTAACAGGCGAACGAGGCGTCTTAATGGGTGCATTAGCAGGAATCATGGAAGCTCAATACAATACATTACGTGAACATGGTCATAGTCCGAGTGAAGCTTTCAATGAGACTGTTGAAGAACTTACACAGAGTCTAATCAGATTAGTTGATGAAAATGGAATGGATTGGATGTACTGCAATTGCAGTGAAACAGCACGTATTGGTGCATTGCGTTGGCGGGACCGTTTTCGAGATGGAGCCAAACCATTATTCGATTCACTATACGAGCTTGTAGCAGCTGGTGAAGAAACGCGCATTGTTTTAGAGCGAAGCAAACAAGCAGACTACAGACAAAAACTGGCAGATGAACTCAAAGCCATGGGCAACAGTGAAATGTGGAGAGCAGGCGCAACAGTACGATCGTTAAGACCAGGCAGACAAAAAACAAAACCTTAACCTGTATTTCTTTTTCCATTTCATTCTTTAGTTAATGAACACCCTTTAGTTCTGTTTTTAGTTTACGGTAAATCTATAGTTTCTATTCTTAGGAAACTGAAGTTAGGCTTTTATACATAAATTTGTTGAGCTGTAGCCAATTGGATGGCTACCTAAATAATGAATTACTTACCTATGGCTGCTCTATCGGTATTTGCTTTAACACTTTTCTTGATGATTAAACGCCCATTCGGTCTACGTTTAGGCTACACTGCAGGTATAGGTGCTATATTATCATTGTTACTTGGTACGGTTACGTTAACTCAAGCACTTCAATCATTTTTAGACATATGGGATGCAGCATTAGCTTTCATTGGGATTGTAGCATTATCAGTAACGTTAGATGCAATGGGTTTTTTCCGATGGGCTGCGTTACGAGTTGTACACTTAGCACATGGGAGTGGATTAAGACTTTACTTTTATGTTTCTTTGCTTACGGCTGCAGTAAGCATACTTTTTGCAAATGATAGTGCAGTGTTAATTTTAACTCCGATCGTACTTGAAATCATAACTTGCTTAGGCATAACTGGAAAAGGCAAGCTTGCCTACCTCTTCAGTGCTGGATTAATAGCGGATACCGCTGCCATGCCCCTGATCACCAGCAATCCGATTAACATTGTGAGCGCAGATTTTTTCGAGTACAGTTTTGTCACTCATCTGACATACATGGGACCGGTCGCAATAGCGACAATCGCGAGCAGTCTACTACTAGTTTATTTATTCTTTCGAAACCAAATTCCAAGAATCTACGATGTGACCTCCGAAGAGGTATTAATAACAAATAGGTCCACAATCTCTTCTCGTCTCCTAAAAATCAGCTTTGGAACGCTTGCGGCAATCGATGTTGGTTACGTCTTGACTTCGCTAAATAGAATTCCAGTCTCACTTGTTATTTGCAGCGGTGCAGTTTTTCTATTAATTGTTTATTGGCTTACCTTGAAACACAACTCATTGAATGATGAGAGTAAAGGATTAGTTGGATTAGCCAAGGACATAAACTGGGATATCATACTCTTCATGATCAGCATCTTTCTTGTAGTTCAAGGCTTAAATACAGCAGGTGTAACGAACCTATTGGCTTCTGCACTTTCTACAACAAGTAAATTTCCATCTTTTCTGGGTATTTTTGCGCCAAGCATGGTCGTGACGGTTGGTGCAAGTTTTATGAATAACTGGCCGATGACGATTCTAGGGTTACTAAGCATTAAACAGTTGACAGTGGATGGAACAGTATTTACTGGATTAGTCTTCAGCAACATAATAGGTAATAATCTTGGACCTCACTTTTTCCCGTTAGGTTCCTTAGCTATTTTAATGTGGCTTGAAACAATACGGCGAAAAGGCGTTGAAATTAGCCTCAAAGAATACTTAAAAATTGGTTCAGTCTTATCTATCGTTGAGGTAGCCATAGCTTCTATTGTTTTATGGGCTGAGTTAAGTGCGTTTGGGCTTAGCCTTTAATTGTAATTTTTCAACAGACCCTTTGAGGAATTCTGATGAAAGCAAGAATTCTGGTACATAATGTTTTAATTCTCCCCGTCGAATTGAGCCTAACTGTGGAAGGTTACTTAAGAAATGGTCACTTTAAACTTGGATAAGATTTTCAACCCAAAGAGTATCGCTATCGTGGGTGCAAGTGATGTAGAGGGTTCAGTTGGTTTTGCTATCGTAAAAAATCTTACCCAGCAAGGCTACGCTGGCAAAGTCTATTACGTTAATATTAGAAAACCAGAAATTCTCGGTGTAAGAACATACCCAACAGTAATGGAGGTCCCTGAGACTGTTGATTTAGCCATGGTTGCTACGCCAGCTAAGACTGTCCCTGATGTTATGGAGGAATGTGGAAGGGCAGGGATTAAAGGTGCAATAATTGTTTCAGCAGGTTTTAAGGAGATTGGTCCAGAAGGTAAAGTCTTAGAACAGAAGGTTCTGGAAAAAGCCAGAAAATATGGCATACGAGTAATTGGGCCAAATTGCATAGGCGTTATGCGTCCAAGAATAAACCTGAACGCTACCTTCGTGAATAAAGTGCCTAAGCCTGGAAAAGTTGCTTTCTTATCGCAAAGTGGAGCATTAGGATCTGCTATTCTTGATTGGGCAATATCAGAGAATATAGGCTTTAGCAATTTTGTTTCTGTAGGCTCCATGATTGACGTGGATTTTGGAGACCTAATTGATTATTTCGGTACTGATCCTCAGACCAAAAGTATACTCATGTATGCTGAAGGTATTACTGAGGCTCGAAAATTTATGAGTGCCGCTAGACATTTTGCTAGGACAAAGCCGATAATTGTCGTGAAATCTGGTAAGTTTAGTGAGAGTGCTAAAGCCGCTGCTTCACATACGGGATCACTTTCAGGGGAGGATGCAATCTACAATGCTGCTTTCAAACGTGCTGGTGTTGTACGAGTGGATGAAATTGCTGATTTGTTTAATTCTGCTGAAGTTTTAGGAACGCAGCCTTTGCCGAAGGGACCTAACTTAGCGATTATTACAAATGCAGGTGGACCTGGCGTCATGGCTACGGATGCTCTGATCGCTAGGGGTGGGACACTAGCGAAGTTGAGTGAGAAAACCATGGATACCTTGAATAATGTTTTGCCTCCTTTCTGGAGTCATGGTAATCCTATTGATGTCTTGGGCGATGCACAGCCTGATCGTTTTAAAGCTGCGATTGATGCTTGCTTGAAGGATGAGAATGTTGATGGTATTGTTATTATTTTCACGCAGCAGGGTGTCGTTGATAGCTCAGCCGTTGCCAAGGGAATAGTTGAAGTAATTGCAGATAGACACTACCATGACAAGACTATCTTAACATCTTTTATGGGTAACGGTGCGGCGCATGAGGCAAATCGAATTTTTAACGCTAATAATATCCCAACTTACTCAACTCCTGAGCAGGCAATCAAAACATACTTAACAATGTATCAATACCAACGCAATCTTGACATTATCTATGAAACTCCTGAGGAATTGCCTGTAAGCGCTGCTCCTCCGAGACGTCCAATCAACGTTATATTCCGTTATGCTGCTTTAGAAAATCGTGAAGTATTAACTGAGGATGAAGCTAAACGCGTATTGAAATACTACAATTTTCCAGTAGTGGATACTGCAGTTGCCAATAATGTTGATGAAGCTGTACTATATGCCAAGATGTCTGGTTTTCCAGTAGTGTTAAAGATTCTATCTCCACAAATTGTGCATAAAAGTGATGTTGGAGGAGTAATTCTGAATGTACATTCAGAAGCAGAGGTTCGAGAAGCATTTGAAACCTTGATTCAACGTGCCACTGCTTTCAACCCTAATGCACAGATAATAGGTGTAACTGTACAGCCTATGGTTGAGCGCAAAGGTTATGAAGTAATCGTAGGTGGAAAAATGGATCCAGTTTGGGGACCAACCATACTCTTTGGAATGGGTGGTGTTGGTGTAGAACTCTTCAAGGATTATTCAATAGGACTTCCACCTTTGAACACAACGTTGATTCGGCAAATGATGAGTGAGACAAAAATCTACAGACTTTTGAAAGGTTACAGGAAAGCTCCGCCGGCTAACGTCAAAGCTTTAGAGGAGACTCTACTGCTTTTCTCACAGTTGCTTGTTGATTATCCACAGATAAAAGAGATTGATATTAACCCGTTGCTCATTAATGAAAAAGACGCTTGTATACTCGATGCCAGAATAGCTATTGACAAAGAAAAAGTTTGCCAGAAACTTGATCCACACGAACATTTAGTCATCAGTCCTTATCCTAAGAAGTACGAGTTGTTCTGGACTTTAGAGAACGGGCAACAAGTCCTTCTTAGACCCATTAAACCTGAGGATGAACCAATGTGGCTAGAGATGTTCCAAAACTTCTCAGAAGAATCCATTCGATACCGCTTCTTTGGAATGCTCAAGGATACACCGCATGAAGTCCGTGTTCGGTATTGCAACATAGACTATGACCGAGAAATTGCAATAGTTGCGGAGACAACAATCGAAGGGAGAAGACGAATACTTGGCGTTACTCGACTCAGTGTTGAATCAGACGGCAAAAGCGGCGAACTAGCTTTTGTTGTAGGCGATAAATGGCAAAACTTAGGGTTAGGCACAAAGATGGTAGACTATGTGCTTGACATAGCCAAAGACATGGGAGTAGAAACTGCCTTCTCCATCATGCTACAAGATAATTATCGAGCTTTAAGCTTAACAAAGAAGATGGGTTTCACTTTGGAATATTGTACAGATGGCACGGTAAAGGGCGTCCTCGACTTAAAAGACGAACTCTTCCAAGAAAGCTGTCTCAAAATAGAAAATAGAGAGATTACAAATATCCAAAAATCTGAAGCTTCACCACCGAAACAGAAGGCTGAAGCTAAACAAAAAGCAGTTCCTACTCCAGCCTAAGAAAAAAAAAGACGATGTTAAGAAAAAGAGTGTAGCCTTTAAACGAAATGCACTGTCAAATAGTGTGTTGAACAAGAAATACATGGATCATAAGCTCTTACCAGCATTTCTAAGTTCAATTCTATTTCTTTTGGTGTTTTGTCCAATATTGTTGGTAGTAGCGCTTTCATATCGAGTTCAATGTTTCCATGGTTTTGGTTTGTGGGTATAATACAGTTTGCTTTGGTACATGCACCTTTCAAGTTATAGGTATAATCATGGAAAAGTATACCTCTTGGTACCTCAACAGCGCCTATACCTCGCCCCGCTTTGACTTTTATGTCAGGCTTGAAATATTCAGGTTGAGTTTTTAATCCAGCAGCTTCGATTTCATCGATTAAGCGGATGGAGTCTTCAACACTATGTACGACCTCTACAAGTTGTGCGATGCTATTCATGAATGGATTATGACAGACTGGTTTTAGATTAAAGAGCGCAGCAGCTGCTTTTGCTCCCGGAGATAATTTATCGTAGTTGAGGTTAAACCTCGCTAATGCACCGACCATGTAGGATTCGCGTTTGTGTTTAGCTCTTTTTGCGGTCGAGATTGGTACGATGTATTCATTTGTGAATGAGAGATATTCGGATATGGGTGCTTTTCCAGTGTCAGTTGATGCTAATTCGCCATCATATAGTGCATATTCATCGGGATTAGTTAATCCTATGAATTCAGTTTCTCGGTTAAAATCAGGCAACTTTGCTGCTAGATTCTTGAATAAACCTGCAATGGTTTGAATGCTTGGAATAGAGTCGCTAAGTCCTTTTCTTATTTCTTTTAACTCTTTCATCGTAGGAAGCTTCGAGAAGCCACCTGGAATCAATCGTTGTGGATGGGTGGTTCTTCCGCAGAGTTTATTGGACATGTCGTTTGCGTGTCTATGTAACCGAATAACTGTTTTCACTTCTTCTGGGTGTGAAGATGCTAATGGAATAACGGAACCGACACCCAACAAATCGGGCAAAACTAAGTAACCTAAGTGTAGAATGTGACTTTGTAAGTTTTCTGCATGTAACGCGAGTTTTCTGAGCTTAACGTCTTGTTCACTTATGGGTATACCCATGGCTGCCTCTGTTGCCTTCAATGATGCCAAGGTGTGTCCAATGCTACAGATTCCGCATATACGCGAAGTAATATGATGCAATTCATTGTGTTGTCGCCCGAGAACCATAGCCTCGAAGAATCGTGGGGCTTCTGGAACTGCCCATTCGCATCTTTCAACTTCGCCTTTTTTCACGTTTACAAATATATTTCCATGTCCTTCGACTCTGGTTACATAATGGACTTTTAGATCTAAGTTTTGGTTTGAGTTTTTCATCGTTTAGCCTCCTGCCAACCGAAGTATAATCTAAACTTGGATATGGCATCGTCAACTGTTTGCCCATATTTAATGAGGACTTCTTTGTGACTGTTTTCATTTGGATTATCAACTAAGCCTCGGCAGCCCCAGCAGATAGTTCCCTCGTTAACACAGCATGAGTTGCAGCCTGCTCTAGTGACTGTTCCAACGCAATATTGTCCTCGTTCAAAAGCACAGATGTTCTCGTTTTTCTTACATTCTACACATACTGGATAGTTTGGAATGTCGGATTTCTTGCCAAGCAGAAGTGATTTAACGACTTGCAGAAATTCTTCCTTTGTCATAGGGCAGCCATATACATAAGCATCGACGGGTATTATTGCGTCTATGGGGCGTGCGGCATAAGTGTCGAATAATTTCGCTTGGTCACCGTAGACAGTTTTCCTTACTTCATCGGAATCCTTGTAGTTTTTGAGGCTATTGATACCGCCAATGGCAGCGCAAGAACCGATGGCAACAACAAGCTTTGCGTTTTTCCTAATCTGCTTTAATCTGTCCTCGTCCTGCAATCTTGTACATGAGCCTTCAACAAATGCTATGTCGTAATTATCGCCATGTTCTTTCATGACTTCTCTGAAAGACACAATGTCGACTTGTCCAAGCAATGCGAGGATGTCTTCCTCTAGATTTGCGATTTGAAGTTGGTCGCCTTCGCAACCTGCAAAATCGAAGAATGCTACTTTAGGTTTCATTTCATAGTGCCTCCGGAAGTCCTTTAATCTTTGAATAATTAAAGACTGGACCATCTTTACAGACGTATATTTCATTCATCTGGCAATGACCACATTTGCCAACACCACACTTCATTCGACGTTCCAATGAAACGATAATGTGATCATCTGGTAGTTTTCTTTCTCTAAGGTCATGGAGAACGAATTTATACATAACTGGTGGACCGACCACGATGGCATAGGTTCTGTCTGGGTCAAAATCGACCTGTGGAATTAGTGTAGTTATAACGCCAATGTTGCCTGTCCAATTCTCATTTTCAGGGCACCAATTTACCGTAGCTTTGAAATCCACATCGTCTCGGTTTGCCAACGCCACCATCTCTTCACCGAAAAGTAATTCCCTGGGTTCTTTGCAACCGTATAGCAATGTAACTTTTCCATAATCTTTTCTATAATCTAAGACATAGTTGAAGAGTGATCGTAAAGGTGCCATACCTAGACCGCCTGCAATGAATAGAAGATCTTTATGCTTCAAGAATTCTGCATCAAAACCGTTCCCAAATGGTCCACGAATGCCAACTTTGTCACCCTCATTTAATGTGTGCAGCTTAGTAGTAACGCTTCCAAGTTTGCGAACACAGAGTTCAAAGCTTTCTTTCTTAGTAGGCGATGATGAAACCGAAATTGGAGCTTCGCCTACGCCGAAAACTGAGACTTCAACAAATTGACCTGGTTTATGCCCAAGCTCAGAGCCATCATCAAGTTTAATTTCAAACAATGTTTCCATATGGGTCATAGGTTGTTTCTTAACAATGGTAGCTAGTTTTGGAACGTAGTTTATGCTTTCACTAGTCTGAATTTGCACTTCAGGCTCAGCGCCAGCAGTTACTGTACCTATCGTGTTATGGTACATATCGTTGAAGAGGTCAACAGGATTGGCAATATTGGGAAGACAGTTTGAACTACATCTGCCGCAACCAACACACGATATAAAGCCAAATCGATCATAGAGGTACTTACCCTTCTTGAAGTATCTATGTCTATATCTTGTTGGTCTTGTCGGTCTGAAATTTTCTCCTGAAGCGATTTTAGCGAAGTCTTCAAGTAGGCATCCGTCCCAAGTTCTTATTCTCTCGCCACTAGCCAACGTCAAGTCAGGGTTATCTTTCACATCGAAACAGTAACAGGTGGGACATACAAGTACACAGGAACCGCACGCTAAGCAGTTTTCGGAGTGTTTCTCCCAGAAAGAACTATTCTCATAGTTCTTACGTAGCAGCTCAGGTATGAGTTCTATTGGGCAATCAAACTTTTGCTGCGACATATGCATAATTTCTCGTTTCTTTTGACCCACTAACTGTATATCTCTGGCAAGCGCGTTTGTAACGTTTTTTGCGTATTTTTCAAGCAATTCTTCGCCTTTCTCGGAACCAATGTTAATCGCATATCTGTTGCCAAGGTCAGTCAACATAAGGTCGTACCCATATTCTGTAGTGGCTGTGCCCATGAATGGAGCAAAGCACCATTTCGACATTTTTTGCATATTCACGCCAATGATTATGGAAGAATTTCTCTTCTCGAAATAGTATGGGTCAGACTTGGTTTCTCTGAAAATCTCATCCATATGTAATAATGCAACAATATCGTAGGGATGAACGCCAATTATCACCATACGCCTGATTTCAGCTGTTTGTCCTTTGGCGGAAAATCCTCCAGCCAAATCATACGTGAAGAGTGTTTCACGTTGAGGGAAAAAATACTTCTTTGGCGGAAGAAGCGTGACATCGTAATCCAACCTTAATTCGCTGGCGGACTCCAAAGGAGCAAATGCGAATTTGTCTCTCTTTGATTTTACGCCGATAACATTCAGAGAATTATCGTTTATCAGGGCATTAACAAAACTGGCAAAATCCTCTTTCATGATTATTTTCATGCTTCTTCTCCCGCTGCAAACCTCAGATTCCTGAGATTTGGTTATAATAACGCCCGTTCTGCAGAATTTATGCTTTGCCATTATTAAAGCAAAATTTTAACATTAAATGTTGAAAGTAAAACATGCTCCAAATCCATTTTCTTGCACAAAAACTGAGCTCTTCCAAACAGTCCGAGTACCTCATTAAACAGTTTCTATAACACGGTATTGGTCAACCGCTCGAATGATTCGTGATAGTACCCTTGGCGAATCTATACAGCTCCACTCCGTTGATACTATCTATACATCTCGGCGCCTCAGATGAATGATAAAAACGTTTTATGCAGCAACATTTATAGCTTGAAAAGGCTTACTGTTAAAAAAATCTAACTGATTCCAGATGGGGGAATTAGGTAAATGGATAAAAAATCGAAGAGAGTTTTAACAACTTGTGTATATTGCGGCACTGGCTGTAATCTATACTTGCACGTTGATAATGGAAGAATTGTGGGAGCAACTCCTGTAGAATCTCATCCTGTTTCTCAAGGGAAATTATGTATCAAGGGATGGAAAACCCACGAGTTTATCCAGCATCCTGAGCGATTGAAAAAACCCCTCATTAAGAAGAACGGACAGCTTGTTGAAGTCTGTTGGGACGAAGCGCTCGACTATGTCGCCCACAAATTTAAGGAAATTAAAGAAGCTCATGGTTCAAAGGCGATGGCTTGCCTGAGCTCCGCAAAATGTACGAATGAAGAAAACTATGTCATGCAGAAATTCGCTCGGGCCGTGCTTAAAACCAACAATGTCGATCACTGCGCAAGATTATGTCATGCCTCAACAGTTGCCGGCCTCGCAGCGGCTTTTGGCAGTGGAGCCATGACCAACTCGATAAACGAACTTTTGGATTCCAAAGTAATTCTCATAACAGGTTCCAACACTACAGAACAGCACCCCATTATTGGCGGAAAAATATTGAAAGCCAAGGAGAAAGGTGCAAAACTCATAGTCGTTGATCCGAGAGAAACTCAATTGGCAAAATTTGCCGATGTTCATCTGAGGCAGCTAAGCGGAACAGATGTTCCTTGGCTAAATAGTTTCATGCACGTGATTTTCCAAGAAGGCCTGGAAGACACAGAGTACATAAAGAACAATCTTGAGCCCGAAGCTTTTGAAGAAATGAAGAAGCTAGTTACCAGCGAAAAATATTCGCCAGAAAGCACCGAGAAAATAACATCGATACATGCCGAAGACCTAAGAAAAGCGGCAATAATGTTCGCCACAAACAAGCCCGGATCCATTGTCTACGCGATGGGTATTACCCAGCATATACAGGGAGTTGACAACGTCAAATGTTGTGGTAACCTACAGATGATTCTTGGCAACATAGGCGTTTACGCTGGAGGAGTGAACCCGTTGAGGGGACAGCAGAACGTTCAAGGCGCATGCGATGTAGGTGCTCTCTCGAACGTATTCTCAGGATATCAACAAGTAGTCGATCTAGCAGCAAGAGCGAAGATGGCGAAGGCTTGGAATATCAATGTAGAAGACATGGACGACAAAGTTGGCTTGACCGTTGTCGAAATAATCCACGCTGCAGGGGAAGGAACAATCAAAGGTCTGTACATCATGGGTGAGAATCCAATGGTAAGCGATCCAGACATCAACCATGTAAAAGAGTGTCTAGAAAAGCCGTTCCTTGTTGTTCAAGACATATTTATGACGCCAACTGCTGAACTTGCGGACGTTGTTCTTCCAGCTGCGAGTTTCGCAGAGAAAGACGGAACGTTCACAAGTACACAGAGAACCGTTTCTCGGATTAGAGCAGCAATTGAGCCCGTTGGCGAATCAAAGCCCGACTATTGGATTATCGGTCAAATTGCGAAACGAATGGGCTACGAGCACTGCTCATTTGCTGGACCGAAGGAAATACTGGATGAAATAAACAACGTCACCCCATCATATGCAGGAATAACATGGGAAAGAATTGATTCGGGAAAGTTCCCATTTGGAATCGCATGGCCCTGCCCGAACACAGAGCATCCAGGCACAATGTTCCTGCACAAAGACGGCAAGTTCACTCGTGGAAAAGGAAAATGTTTTGCATGCGAATACGTGCCTCCAGCTGAAGAACCTGATGCCGACTACCCATTCCGTCTGACGACGGGTCGGGTTGGCCCTCATTGGCATACTGGAACAATGACTAGGAGGTCAATTACACTTGAACGAGAAGCGCCATCCGCTTACATCGAAATCAACCCAGATGATGCGACGAAGCTCGGCGTACGCAAGAATCAGATGGTTAAAGTCAGTTCAAGAAGAGGCGAAATTACTCTGCGCTCCGAAGTGTCAAGCATTGTTCCGCGAGGCGTTGTGTTCATTCCTTTCCATTTCGTCGAAGCCCCAGCAAATAAGCTTACGATATCTGCATTTGATCCAATCGCCAAGATTCCAGATTATAAAGTCTGTGCAGTGAAAATTGAGAAGGTTAGGTAATCATGAACAAACAAGTATACAAGCTGGAAAAAGAACAACTCGCAAGGTTCGTGAATATCCTCAAGAATGAAGGCGAAGTGATTGCGCCCAAATCCAACGGAGTCGATTTAGTCTATGAGCCAATCGAACGTGCTTCCGATGTCGACTTTTCCAAAATACCGCTAGACAATCCAAAGAAATTTGTTTTCCCTCTTACTGAGAGCGTTTTGGAAATAAGAGAAAACAAAATGAGCGCACCCGTTGAATCTGAGAAAAGAGTTCTCCTAGGCGTAAGACCCTGTGACGTTGCAGCTTTCAAATGCCTCAAAGCGTTCTTTGAAGATTACGCCAGAGAAGGCAAAATCACCGATCCACTTGTAACTTCCAAACTCAATAATCTAACAATGGTTGCCTACAACTGTCTAGAACCCAAAGAACATTGTTTCTGTGCAGCTATGGGGACTGGTCCCTTTGCGATAGATAACTTCGATCTTGCCCTTACCGATATAGGAAATGCTTACTTGGTTGAGACTGGAAGCGCTAAAGGCGAAGATATAGCTCGACGGCTCTCCCTGTCTTCAGCAGGTTCTGAGGATGAAGAGAAAAAAGAGGAAATTAGAAGACGCTGCGTTGAAGCAATGAACGTTAACTTTGACGTTGAAGGAATAGAGAACGTAATAGTCAAGAAAGTGGATGTGGTTGCTGAAAAATATAGCAAGAAATGCATAGCCTGCGGAGGGTGTAACTTCTCCTGTCCAACGTGTTCTTGCTTCAACGTTACTGACGTAGTTAACGAAAACACAATCCGAAGAGAACAATTTTGGGACTCGTGTCTCTATAGAGGCTTCACTTGGCTTGCTGGCGGCGTGTTCGAGCGCGCAAGCATCGACTCACGGTTGAAAAACAGGATTCTGCATAAACTTCTCTACACGAAAGAACATTACAACGCGTATTCCTGCACAGGTTGCGGAAGATGTTCACAAGTTTGTCCATCATACATCTACATGGAAGACATGATTCAGGACGTGCTCGGAGTAGGAAAAGAAGAGGAAATACCTCAGAACCCCTACGTTCCAAACCTAGCAACCATCAAGAACATCAGAAGTGTAACCACGGACATAAAGAGTTTCACAATCGAGTTTGACAGTCCTGATCTCAAAGAAAAATGGACTTTCAAGCCCGGCCAGTTCGTTGAAATCTCCGCATTCGGATATGGAGAGGTCCCAATTTCAATATCCTCATCACCCACAACACAAGGACAATTCGAAGTCGCAGTCAGGAATTCTGGAAAAGTCACTGCGGCCCTTCACAATATGAAAACAGATGACAAGATTGGTGTAAGAGGCCCATACGGCAATTCATGGCCATACGAAAAAATGAAAGGGAAGAATGTAACTATCATCGCAGGTGGAATCGGATTGGCGGCTGTTTCGAACATCCTGAGGTATATGATTGCTAACCGCTTGGACTACAAGAAGATTCAATTGCTTTACGGCGCAATAAATGCAGACGCCTTGGTCTTTACCGACGAATACGAAAGATGGCGAAAAGCGGGAGTAGACGTATACATAACAGTTGACAGACGAACGGAAGGCTGGACTGGAAACGTCGGGTTAGTGACAGGTCTATTCAATGAGCACCCTGCACCCGAACTTGAAAAAGTCGAGATCCCAGCCGATGCAACTTTAATCGTGTGTGGACCACCAATAATGATAAACTTTGCCTGCCAAGACCTAATCAGAAATGGGTTCAAGCCAGAGAATATCTACATAAGCCTTGAAGGGCACATGAAATGTGGAATCGGCAAATGTGGTCACTGCAACATCGGCACAAAATACGTCTGTAGAGATGGACCAGTGTTCACCTTCGCAGAGCGGCTGACTTTCGGAGAACAATAAACTCCCGTCGACAAAGAAAATTTCCTTCTCTATTTTCCTTTTTTCTGCTTTCTAGCGCCAAAAATGAATATATCACAAAATATATATGCGCAAAGGATGCGAATAGAGGCTTTAAAAAGGAGCAAGAAACGGTATGTGTGCACAATCTCCACCAGAAATCGCTCAAACAATCTGTGATGTGGGCTGCAAAAAGACAAAACTTCAAGTTGGGAAAATGTTTGTTTTAGCAATATTGGCTGGCGCATACATAGGCTTTGGTGCCCAATTATCTACAGCAGTCAAAGTTGGCTTGGCAGACAAAGTCGGGGCAGGTCTTGCAAATCTTGTCGGCGGTGCTGTTTTCCCAGTAGGGCTAATATTGGTCGTAATAGGTGGCGCTGAACTTTTCACAGGAAATAATCTCATTAGCCTTGCTTGCTGTCATGGAAAAGCCGCTTGGTCCGGACTCTTAAAAAACTGGGTCGTGGTTTACATTGGAAATTTCGTAGGTTCTATTGTGCTAGCTCTCATAATCTACTTAGGCTTCTATGCATCCATGAACCCAGCAGAACCAACCGCATTGGCTAATCTTGCATTAACCACCGCAAATGCAAAAGTCAGTTTGCCGTTCATTGACGCGGTAGCAAGAGGCATCGCATGTAACTGGCTAGTTTGCTTAGCAGTTTGGCTCGCAGCTTCCTCAAAAGACACTATAGGAAAAATATTTGCCATATTCTTTCCCATCATGGCTTTTGTTGCAATGGGCTTAGAACATAGCATCGCAAACATGTACTTCATTCCTATTGGATTATTCATAAAAGACTTTACAGGCGTAGCTACTACTGGAGCCAACTTGAACTGGGTCGGGTTCTTAGTAAACAATTTGTTGCCAGTAACTATCGGAAACATAATTGGCGGCGTTGTCTTCGTTGCAGTGCTCTATTGGTATGCTTACCTCAAAGGTAAAGCAGACTAACTGGGGGTTCATAGCCTCCCCTTCTTTTTTGTTTTATCCAATATTTCCAAAATACTTCAAAATAGCACTAGTTTTTGAAGAAAGCTTGCCTAAAAATTCACTTTTGGATTGAACTAACCCAAATAAACGTTACCGAAACTTTATGTAGTGGTAATGGGCTTTTTGAACCTTTAACCACAAGTGGTTCCAAGGAAAAATCGAAGAACCCCTCGAAAAATATGTGAGGAAAAAAAATTGGCTGAAACTACTGCAGCTAAAGAACCGATAAGAGCTTCAGAGATCGATCCAAAGTTTAAATATGAGCTCTCCAAGATGCATGGTGCAGAGAAATTATTGAGTTGTTTCCAATGTGGAACCTGCACATCCGATTGTCCAGTAGCAAGATACACAGATAATTATAGACCGCGGCAAATTATTCGTATGGCACAGCTTGGTCTCAAAGATCGAATATTAAAAAGCGATACATTATGGTTATGTGCCGCCTGCTTCACCTGTACTGATCGTTGTCCACAAGACGTAGAAGTGGCAAGTGTTATACGTGTACTGAGAAATTTGGCTGCAGAAAAGGGTTGCATACCACAGGTCTTCAAGGATCAAATTGCTAGTTTACTTGAATCAGGTTATGCTTACAAGATTCCAGAGTTAAGAATTAAGAAACGAGAAACACAAGGTTTACCGCCGTTACCGAAAGGAAAGTCTGAAAACATCCGTAAATCGCTCAAAGGCGTACGTTTTGTAGAATCTATCGAGAAAAAGGGTGAACAAACTGGTCAATAAATACGTCATTTTCCTTGGTTGCGCTATTCCTTATCGTGTTTCAGCTTATGAGATTTCTGCAAGAAAAATTCTCGCTAAACTCGGCGTTGAATTAGTTGAAATGCCTGAATTCAATTGCTGTGGTCTACCTATAGACCCAGTCAGTCATGAGACTATGATGATTTTAGCTGCAAGAAACTTGGCTCTAGCAGAACAACAGGGCTTAAATATTTTGACTCTTTGTCCCGGCTGTGGTGGCACACTAAAGAAAGTCAACAAGATGCTAAAAACAGACAAGACTTTGAGAGAGCAGATTAATAGTCATTTGAAAGAATCTGGCTTAGAGTTTAAGGGTAGTATAGAAGCGAAACATATTCTTCAAGTATTAAAAGAAGATGTAGGCTTAGAAAAAATCAAAGCATCTGTCGTGAAACCACTTACGATGTTGAAAGTAGCCGAACACAATGGATGTCACATCCTAAGACCAAAAGAATACATCGGCTTCGACGATCCCGAAAACCCACAGACCCTTCGAACATTGATTGAAGCAACAGGCGCTGAAGTACTAGATTATATTGATGAAACTGAATGCTGCGGCGCTCCAAGTGTTGGTGTAAGCGATAAAGTTGCTTTAGCCTTGGCCCGTGACAAGCTTAGCCATGTAAAGTTAGTTGACGCGCAAGCTTTAATAACAATTTGCCCGTTTTGCCACATCATGTTCGACACGAACGAAGTGCGCATTGAACGCATGTATAATGAAGTCTATGGTGTTCCAATCTTACATTATCCACAATTGCTTGGTTTAGCCATGGGTATGACGCCGGAAGAATTGGCGTTTAATGAACTCAGGGTTGATACATCAAAACTATTAAAACGAGTAAATGAAGGAGCAATAAGAAATGAGTAAGAATAAACTGAAGGTAGCCTTCTATTGGGCTGCAAGTTGTGGCGGCTGTGAGATTGCCGTCTTAGACCTGAACGAGCAAATCCTTAAAGTCGTAGAATTAGCTGACATCGTGTTCTGGCCTGTTGCTATCGACGTCAAATATAAGGATCTTGAAGAAATGCCTGACAAATACATTGATATTACATTCTTCAATGGTTCTATTCGCAACTCAGAACAGGAACATATGGCAAAACTATTACGACAAAAAACTAAAACACTAGTAGCTTTTGGCTCTTGTGCTCAGGAAGGTTGTATACCCGGTTTAGCAAACTTATCAGAGAGGCAAGAACTTCTGGATAAAGTGTACAAGAAAGAACCCTCCGTCGTCAACCCTCAACAGGTTACGCCAAAAACCACGACAAAAGTAAAGGAAGGCGAATTAAAGATTCCAGAATTCTACGACACTGTCCGAACTTTAGAGCAAACCGTAGATGTCGATTATTTCTTACCTGGATGTCCACCGCCAGTAAAGTTGATAGCTAATGCCGTGGATGCGATAGCAAGGAACGATTTACCGCCGAGAGGTTCAGTGTTGGCTCCTGTAAAAACTGTTTGCGATGAATGTACACGAAAGCGCGAGAACAAGAAAATCGGTGCCATTTACCGAGTGCATGAGAAAGCTCCTGAACCCGATAGATGCCTCATGGAACAAGGCATAATCTGTATGGGTGTAGCCACTAGAGGCGGCTGTGGAGCTCAATGCTTGAATGTCGACATGCCCTGCACAGGATGCGGTGGTACTACTCCGAACATGCCTGAACAAGGTGCGGCGATGATTAGCGCTTTAGCTTCAATATTAGGCTACGATAAGGGAGAAGGAAAAGAAACATACACTGAAAAAGAAATTGAAGACATAATAAACCAAGTTAAAGACCCAGTCGGCACGTTTTATATGTACTCATTACCATCTTCAATTATTAAACGTAAGGTGAAGAAAAAATGAAAGAAATAGTCATAGACCCAATCACACGATTAGAAGGACACGGTAGTGTCTCCATATTCCTTAATGATATTGGCGAAGTTGAAAATGCCTATCTAAAGATTCCTGAACTTCGTGGTTTCGAACAATTCTGTATTGGGCGACGGGCAGAGCTTATGCCGATTCTTACAACAAGAATATGTGGAGTCTGCCCAGTTGCACATCATATGGCAGCTGTAAAAGCTTTAGATGCAGCGTTCAACGTTGAGCCTCCTTCACCTGCCAAAAAACTTCGCGAATTAATGTATATGGCTTATCTAATCTACGATCACACACTTCACTTCTATTATCTAGGTGGACCAGATTTCATTGTTGGACCAGATGCTCCTCCAGAAAAACGAAATATCTTGGGTGTAATCGAGAAGGCAGGCATGGATGTTGCTAGGGAAGTTATCAAACATCGAGCTTATGGACAAGATATCACCGCAGTCATCGGCGGGAAGGCAACGCACCCAGTCTCTGGATTACCAGGCGGAATGTCTAAAGCTTTAAACATGGAACAACGACAACAAATCGAAGATAAACTCGCTTCTTGTGTAAAATTCGCTCAATTCACATTGAAAATCTTCCATGATATAGTCTTGGGCAATCCAGAATACGTGAACATGATTACGAATAAAGCTTACACCCTGAATTCATATTATATGGGCATGGTTGATAACAAGAATAAAGTCAATTTCTACGACGGAAAAATTCGCGTTGTAACCCCATCAGGCAACGAATTCGCGAAATTTGATCCACAAAACTACCTCAACTATATCGGTGAACACGTGGAAGAATGGACGTATTCAAAGATGCCCTTCCTAAGACAAATCGGATGGAAAGGACAGGTACAAGGTGCAGAGAGTGGCATCTATCGTGTTGGACCACTTGGCAGGTTAAATGCTTCAGAGGGTGTTACAACACCGTTAGCGCAAGCAGAATATGAAGAGATGTACAAGACCTTAGGTGGAAAACCTGCACATGGCACCTTAGCATTCCATTGGGCACGCCTAGTAGAATTACTATATGCAGCAGAACACGGAATGGAACTCATCAAAGATCCAGAGATCACGAGCACTAACATTCGCAATAAACCCGGAGCACCAGGACATGGTGTCGGCATAGTCGAAGCAGCACGTGGAACACTAATACATGATTACACATTAGATGAGAACGCACTTGTTAAAGACGTTAACCTTATCGTCGCCACAACAAACAATTATCCAGCAATCTGTATGAGCATACGGGACGCAGCCAAAGGTCTGATCCATAATGGCAAATTTGATCAAGGGCTCCTCAATAAAGTTGAGATGGCATTCCGCGCTTATGATCCATGCTTTGGTTGTGCAACCCACTATGCAGTGGGACAAATGCCACTAACTGTGGAAGTCTTCAATAACAAGAGACAACTTGTTCAGAAACTTCAACGATAAACCAACTTTTCTTTATCTATTTTTAAAACTTATTGGCGTCCACGATTGACTAAAGGAAAATATAATCTTAAGCAGGAACTACAAAATTGGCTCGCAGACCATGGCAGGGTCGTAATTGCTGGTATTGGTAACCCCATTCGGATGGATGACTTTGTAGGCGTAAAAATAGTACAAAACCTACAAGGTAGACTGTCGAAGGACATCTCCTTAATTGAATGTGAGACTGTTCCTGAAAGTTTTATGGATGAGATTGTCAAGTTTCGTCCTTCACATGTTCTGCTTATTGATGCTGCTGTGATGCAATTAAAGCCAGGAGAAATTCGTTTATTTGATACTACAAAGATTACAGATTTTCCAGCTATCTCAACACATATGCTTCCAATTAGAATATTCTGTGAGTATATCACACAAATGTCCGGCGGAAAAATTGCATTGTTATTGATTCAACCTTGCAACACAGACTTCGGCGAAGATATGACACCTATAATTCAGGATGCAGCGAAGAAAGTAACAGAACTTCTACTACAACTCCTAAGCACCACGGGATAAAATTAGGTAGATGCATTAAAATCGCTCAAGCTTCTTTGAGGCGTTTCCTTTGAAAACAACGGATACGTAATTTTTGTTCCCTCAACGTGTGCCCATTCAGACAATTTGTGATCCATACAACTGTCCTTGCTGATGATGTGCTGCACTTTCACGTTCCTCACAACGAGAGTATCGGCAAGGAGCGAGCGATGACATCGCCATGGTAATGCTTCTGCACACATAACTGTTACACAGCTCTCTCTGGCAAGTGCAATTAAGTTGAGTAGATCTTCTGTGAATTCCTTCGTCTGCATATAATCTGCATAGCCTCTGAAACTCTTGTTTCGCCATGCTGCGTTGATTGAGTCGGGCTTCGGTCGTCGTAAACCGCCAATTTCGGGCATGTGGATGTAGTTTATGCCTTCAGATTTAAGTGAGTCCGGTAGAGTTTCCTTGTTAAACTGTGAATTATGTCGGGAACGAGGAATTCTACGAACATCAACAACTAGTGTTGCATGATAAGCCCTAAGTATTGCTATGAACTCTGGAAGTGTTCGTGTGGAATGACCAATTGTATGAATAGTTATTTGTGAATTAATCATAATTCTCCAGACTCAAATTATATTGGTTGTTTCCAGATGAAAAAGGAATCGTTGTTAGTTTCAATGGAACCATGTAATTTTTCAATGAATTTGGTCAAAAATCTCTTTCGAAGCCACTATGTGATTGTGCGATAGCAACCACATAATCTTAAGATTTCGTCGCGTCAACTTCATTTTCAGGTATTCTAAATGAATGAGAATAAATCAGAAGAAAATGAGAAGTCAAAGCATCCATTTCACGAGCCTCCAAGTCCTTCCTCTCTGGATGAACCAGTAGGTGGAGTAAAACCTGACGAAGTACCATGTCCAATTTGTGGCAAACGCTTTAAGAGTAAATCTCAAATGGAAAGACATAGAAAAACAACTCATGAAGAGCTCGAAGGTCATAGTTACTGAGTGAAGACAAAATTCGAGGCCCCTCCTCTTTGAAGATTGCGTCTTTTGAAGTTCAGAGTTGGGAAGAGCCTTATCTAAAAAAAGCTTTCAAAGATCACGAGCTGAAACTCTTCAAGGATGTACTGGTTGACGAGAGAATTGACGAAATAAAAGATTATGAAG
>DATGZD010000036.1:0-3471 GCA_035297385.1 Candidatus Sulfotelmatobacter sp.
ACTAAGTATTGCAAAGAGTCCCGTAAGATAGAATATAAAGGACCAAGCTCCAAACTCATCCGTATTCATATTTCTGGTTAGTAGTAGAGTAAAAATGAGCCCTGTAATTAGACTGAGTATCTGTGATGCAAAAATGATAAACCCAGAGTACTGTACTCTAATTGCATCTCTAGCCAGCAGCTTCACCCTTACATAATTGTGGCATCAATTACCCAAAGGCTTGTGAGTACTCACAAATTAAGATATGTCAAATCTTTGTATTATTCAAACAAAAGACTCAATTATAATTGGAAATAGCTTTAGACATTTCTCCTTGATTCCAGAAAGCCTCTCATATAACATAGCTTGATCAGAGGATGGATATACATAATTGTAGGTTCTTTCATCTTAAATGCCATAAACGCACCAGTGAAAGGCGAAATAACAAAACGATAGACTATTCCGAATTTTGAAATTGGCGGAGGCTGTTTAGTCTCATAGGCAATTTTTTGCCATATTTCTCTGGATTGCATTCCATACCAATACTGATGTCTTAGCTCATGTTTTAAACTGCCTCTAAGATGAACAGACTGCACATCATAGTTAACTCTCCAACTGAAACCTGCCTCTCTCAGCCGGTAAGCGAGTGTAGTATCCACACCAGCGTTTACTTTAATTTTTGGAAAACCACCTATCGACCTTACAACGTTTGTTTTGTAAATCGTATTATCTAGTGTGCTGCCAAGAGTAAATGCGGCGTTCTCTCTGTTTTTAAGCCAAGATGCCAGGTTTGCTTCGCCTCTGTATTTTTTTGCAACATAAAGCTGCAAGGCTCTGACTCCACGCGGTTGGCTTGCAAACCTCATTCCTGATGCAGCCGCAACATTAGACGAATTTAATAAAGGAGGAATTCTTTTCCACCATTCAAAACTTAGAAGCAAATCTTGTTCAAAACTTACAAACCGATCAGTATCAACGTGTTTAAGAGCAGTATTTGCTCCGTCACTAATTCCTTTTCCTTCATTAGGGATTATTCTCCAGCCAAACGTGTGAGCGATATTTACTGTTTTGTCAGAGCTTTGGTCGTCGACAATTATTTGTTGATTCACAAATCTTTCTGGTATAACTTCCTTGATTCTTCTCAAAACAATAGGCAGCGTCTTTGCACCATTTTTAGTCCACATTACCAAGTCGACTTTGTTATCCACTGTAATCCAAACAATTTTAATTAGGACGAAGATAAAAATGCTACCAAAAAAAGAGTGTCTTCAGTGTCACAAACCAAACCTAGAGTAGCGATAATAGTCTTAAACTACAATGGAAAACAATATGTCAAACGATGCTTGGATTCCATCTTCCATAATAACTACCCTAATTTTGAAGTTATCTTTGTTGATAATGATTCTCCTGATAAAAGTGCTGATGTAGCTGAGAGCTTATTTAGTTCTGAGCGCCGTTTCACATTAATTCGTAACAAAGAGAATTTTGGATTTTCGGTAGGCAATAATATTGGGTTTAAGCGGGCGAAATCAGAATACGTGATTGCCCTCAACAATGATACAGAAGTTCAAAACAACTTCGTTGAGACTCTTGTTAGGATTGCTGAATCAGATAAAACCATTGGTAGTGTAGGATGCAAAATTATACAGTTAGATGGGCGAGTTCTGTATGGACCAAAATACATGAACTATGGCTTCATAACTCGTGTTTGCCATATTGAGGCATATGATAAAGCAACCGTCAACTTAGCGAACTGTGGATGTGCTACACTCTTTAGGAAATCAATGATTGATAAAATAGGTGGATTCGACCCTAATCTATGGACAGATTGGGAAGATCATGACCTTGGATACCGAGTAAACATAGCGGGGTTTAAATGTGTATACACTCCTTTGACAAAGGTTCTTCATTTGGGCGGCGGCATCTATCTTGGATTGAATGATGAACGAGAAATACGAATTATTCGTAACCAGCTTCTCACTTATGTCAAGAATTACGAGCACCGATCTCTCATTCCACGTTTACCTCTAGCTTTAGCTATAATATTTATGCGAAAACTCATACACGGGAAGCAACGTCAATTCTTCTTGGGACTAGCTAATTTCTTCAGAATGTTCAGCACAGTCATTCAGGAAAGAAAGAAAGTCCAAAAATTACGCGTTGTTTCAGATGAACGTATCTTCTCATCTTGCAGAGTCCCTGAAAAGCAATCTCTGTTGAAATCCTTGAGAATACTGTAACACTCAGACAATTATTAATAAATACAAAAGACTGATGTACGCATAAAACAAGCCATAGTGAGGAAGCTGATGAAAAACAGTTCTCTAGCTTACTATCTTGTTAGCGTTAGAAAAATCCTTCGAAGAAATGGTCTCAAAGTAGTCCTAAATCCCTTAAAAGTTTACCGTGAAATCGTAAATCTGAACCTGCATCGAAGAACGCTCTCTCTCCTCGGTAATTTAGACTACTCATACTCAGATCTTTCAAAGAACAAAGAGTTAATGGCAGGTTTTAATCAAATGAAACATGTTCAGGTGCATACAATAAACTGGTTTATTCCAAATGTAAAACACGTGTTCGGAGGAGTTTACACAGTTCTTCGTTTTGCAGACTATTTTCACTCACAAAAAGGAATACAAAACAGGTTCATTGTTTACTCGGGACCCCTAATATCGGCATCCGATTTCATGAAAAAAATAGCCAAGTCTTTCCCTGGGCTTTCACGAGAGGAAGCTATTATTCTAAGAAATCAAAACGTTAACACTATTCCATATGCAGACGTCAGCATTGCTACAATCTGGGACTCAGCTTATCTGTTACTAAAGTTCAATAACACAAAAGGAAAGTTCTACTTCATACAAGATTACGAACCACTATTCTATCCTGCAGGTTCAGTGTATGCTCTCGCTGAGGCAACCTACCGTTTTGGTTTCTATGGAATAGTAAACAGTCCTGGAGTAAGCGACATCATCACAAAAAACTATGATGCTACAGCCGAATACTTCATTCCTAGCGTAGATAGACAAATTTTTTATCCCGCAAAACGGAACCTCTCTACACCATCTGATGAGAACCCTTTTACGATATTTTTCTATGCACGACCAGAAACTGCACGCAATGCTTTTGACCTTGGTGTCTCTGCGTTAAGGAAAATAAAGAGCAAATACGGGAAAAAGGTTAGAATATATGCAGCAGGAAGCGATTGGCACCCAGAAGATTATGATATGGAGAATACTATAATTTCTTTAGGAACTCTACCATACGAGGAAACTGCAGCACTCTATAGAAAATGCAACCTTGGAATAGTGTTCATGTTCACAAAACATCCCTCTTATCTACCCTTCGAACTTATGGCTTGTGGTTGCCCAGTCTTAACAAACTATAACCCGTCAACTCTCTGGATGCTCAAAGATGAAGAAAACTGTGTTCTCGCGGAACCTACACCCACAATCGTCTGTGAAAAAATCGAAATTCTCATGAACGACCCAAACT
>DATGZD010000037.1:0-10476 GCA_035297385.1 Candidatus Sulfotelmatobacter sp.
GCGGTATGCCCTATAAATTTACATTCGATTTGTCTCATGTTCCCCGCTTCTTTTTCACTGAACTTGCTCGAATCAGTTATCAGAAGGGGATGACGAAGACTCTATTCAATACATTGCAGGATATGGTTAAGAAGTTTAAGATTCAAGAAGCTACAGGGTTAAACTTGGCTGACGCGTTGCTGGTTATGCAGGATTTGGTAGATGTTCAGGTAGGAAATTTGATGGATAGACCAAAATTTCTGCAAACTAAGAAACGTGCACTCTTTTTACCACATTGTTCACGGAAGTTTATGGATGGCAGATGTAAAGCTATGTTTGATTCAGATATCCCGTCTTACGTTTGCGCTCATTGCTCGTCTGATTGTTTGATTAACAGGGCAACCACAGCAGCCACAAAAAAAGGCTATGATGTGTATGTTCTTCCAGGTGGTTCTTGTGTGGCGAAGATTCTAAGATCAACTAAGTATGAGGGCATAGTTGGCGTAGCGTGTGGGGAAGAAATAAAATTGAGCGGAGCACTCTTAAACGAGACTGGTATTGTTAGTCAGAGTATACCCTTAATAAAGAATGGCTGTTCAACTACAGTTTTTAATATGGATAGTTTGACCAAGACGATTTAGACTAAAGTGTATCTTTTTGCGTGACCTTAAATGTTTGTGAGTAATAAGTCTTAAATAACAGTACAATTGTAAACTTTTTACTAATAAATAGTCATGGATGATTAATGTTGGAACCTTTAACGAAACGTTCAGTTCAGCTTCTAAAGACTTTGTATATAAAGGGTAAATCGACCACAACTTATACATTACGTGTAAAACAAGATGAGTTATCTGATCAATTAGGAATTAGCAGGCAAGCATTGAATGTACATTTACGAAAATTAAAGAATGCAGGTTATATTCGAACTGGGCGCGGCTTTATAGATGTTACAGAAAAAGGATTAAATGCTTTAGGAGTTTCAACTGCTCCGGCTTTCATTCTTCTTAAAGTTTCACCAATAAAACGTATTCATGTTTATGAACGGATACAAGAGTTGGCTGTCACACGGGCATTTCGAATCGCTGGAGAAGTTGATGCATTAATTATTGTTGAACGAGAAAACTTGGATGAACTCCTCAAGAAACTTTACGCTATTGATGGTATAGAAGATACACGCAGCTACGTCACCATTGAGACGATAAAGTAGGAAGAAATTATTTTGAAGCTTTATGAGTATGAAGCAAAAAACATACTCAAAGCTTATGATATTCCAATTCCACATGGTGGATTAGCTGGAAATTCTGTAGAGGCACAACAAATAGCAGCTGGACTTCGTTCTCCTTTTGTTGTTAAATCTCAAGTTTTAGTTGCTGGAAGGGGAAAAGCAGGTGGGATTGTTTTTGCACAAGATATCCAAGATGTAAAACAAGCGGTTGAAAGGCTCTTCTTAATGCAAATTAAAGATGTCGCAGTTAACAAAGTTCTAATTGAAGAACGAATTCCGATAGCCAAAGAATTATATTTTGGCGTAACTGTGGACAGATTTGAACGTAAATACGCTGTGCTTGCTTCTACGTTAGGTGGAATGGATATCGAAGAAGCGGTTATGCGTGCTCCTCAATCGATCATAAAGACCTTGGTTCAGCCTCAAATGGGATTCAACATCTTGGATGCACAGAAGATAGTAGAGAAACTTGGCTATCATGATAATCGCCAAATTGAGTTGGCAGAAGTTCTGGTAAGCCTATATCGAGCAGGTATAGATTATGATGTAGAATTAATCGAAATAAATCCTCTTGCTGAAACTACAGATTCTAGATTCGTGGCCGTTGATGCACGATTAATCATTGACGATAATGCACTCTTCAAACATCCAGAACTCGAAAAAATCAGTTTTACTGAAACCAGAGATAATACTCTCAAAGAGATTGAAGCCAAAAAATACGGATTAGTCTACGTCAAATTAAATGGAAACATTGGCGTTATTGGCAATGGGGCAGGCTTAGTAATGGCGACATTAGATTTAATTCAGTATTACGGTGGTGTAGCTGCAGATTTCTTGGATTTAGGCGGCGGAGCTCCTGTTGAAAGAATTGTAAAAGCACTTGAAATGGTAGTATCTGATGTTAACGTGAAGGTAGTTTTGATTAATATTTTGGGTGGTATAACGCATTGTGATGATGTTGCGCGTGCTATCATACAGACAAGGTTGGGAATCCCTATGTCTAAGCCATTTGTTGTGAGGCTTGTTGGCACAAATGAGGCTGAGGGACGGCAAATCCTCATCGCGTCAGGTGTTGCTGTATTGGATAGCATGGACGAAGCTGCTAAACATGCGGTGGATATTGTTAAGGGGACCATCAAATGGGAATAATAGTTGGTTCGCATACCTGGGCGATAGTACAGGGAATTACTGGAAAGCAAGGCAGTTTTCATACGAGACTTATGCTTAGTTATGGAACAAGAATTGTGGCGGGTGTTACACCTGGTAAAGGAGGAAGCAAATTTGATGCTGTTCCAATCTATGATACTGTTGAAGAGGCTAACCAGGTTTATGATGTTGATGCTTCGATAATTTTTGTTCCAGCCAAGTCTGCATCGGAAGCAGTTCATGAGGCTCTAAATAATAGAATTCAAACCATTGTAGTAATAACTGAGCATATACCTATCAAGGATTCTATCGAAATAATGGCGCACGCTGCGGAAGTTCATGCAACTGTAATTGGTCCAAACACACCCGGAATCATCACTCCAGAACAATGTAAACTAGGTATAATGCCAACGAACATTTTCATTCCAGGCAATGTTGGAGTAATCTCGAGAAGTGGAACACTTACTTACGAAATTGCGTCAGATCTCACAAAGAAAGGGTTGGGTCAATCAACTTGTTTGGGAATTGGTGGTGATCCAATTGCTGGCATTAACTTTATTGAAGCTCTTGAACTCTTCAAGAATGACCCTCAAACTGAAGTAGTTGTTGTAATTGGAGAGATCGGTGGTAACCTTGAAGAATTGGCAGCAAATTACGTAGCTGGTACCAACTACCCTAAGCCAGTTGTGGCCTATGTAGCCGGATGGTCTGCTCCCATGGGTAGACGTATGGGGCATGCAGGGGCTATAGTAATGGGTAAAGCTGGGTCTGCTCAGAGTAAGATTGAATCCTTTATCAGCGCAGGTGTTCAGGTTGCAGAGAGACCAAGCGATGTTGCAAAATTAGTTAATTTATCAATTAAGAAGTGAGATACGTTTTTGTGGACAAAAGGTATATTTGACAGTTAGCTATCTTGCTCATAGCTTAAAACAGGAAGACGCAAAATGCCGATACTTGATCCAGTTAAGAAGACTATAGCTCAAAAAGCTAGATTGTATAAGAAGATTTGCCGAGATTGCGGAGCAACTAACGCTTCAACGGCCACTAAATGCCGTAAATGTCGTGGCAAAAACTTACGCTGGAAGAAACGAGAAATCGTAAAGTAAGCTTCTACTTCCCATCCTTTTACTGAAATCATAATCAATTTTGATAGCTTATTTCTTTCATCCAAAAGAATGGATGATCAAAAGATGAACATCACAGTTCTCTTATTAAAGCAGGTACATGTGTGTGCCTAACTCGGAAAATGAGTTAAAATTGTGAATCGTTCACCACAATCTATTTATGGCTAGGGAAAGCAACTTTAGCCACACCGTAAAAAAGGGAAACTAGGAGAGAAGCGCAATATGCCCGAAAACAACGCAGTGCTCATCGGAAACAAACCCGTCATGAACTATGTGTTAGCATGCATTACTTTGTTCCATAGCGGTACAAGGGAAGTCAAAGTTAAAGCACGTGGAAAAGCGATAAGCCGAGCGATTGATGTCGCAGAAGTCGTGAGACGCAGATTCTTGCCCGATGTTAAAATAAAGAAAGTTAACATTGGAACAGATCAGCTTCTGGGACGAGACGAAAGCGGAAACTCAACGAATGTTAGTAGTATAGAAATAATCCTTCAACGATAATAGTAATTTACGAACCGATTGAGCATACAGGCTCTGTCGCTCCTCACTTGTTTGCGGTTAAGAGCGCAATAAAATGAAGACTGAACTGTGCAGCTTCTGTTTAAAAAGTGGCATACTATGCCTAAAATGCTCAGCGAAAGTTAAAGCTGGCGAAATCACAAACTTAGACCTAAAAGTCGCAAGATTACTTCTCTCACTAGAAGACAAGTATCCATCTTTACAGAATGTGTGTTTCTACAAAGCAATTGATGTTAACAAAACCTTAGCCGTACTAGTTGGGCACGGAGATGTTCCAAGAATGCTCGGTTATGGCGGAAAGATTATTCGTGCATTAAGTGATGAAACCGGCAAATCCGTGCGTATACTTGAACAAGGAATCGATGACCGTAAGTTTCTCGAAGATCTTTTTACTCCATTAAATATACTGACAATCAACACAATATGGTTGCCAGATGGGACTACGGAAACGCGAGTTATTCTGAAGAGGAAACGTGGACCGCAACCAATGTTTGACCTGAATGCTTTGAAAGAAATTGCGTTAAGAATGCGTAAAATGTCTTTACGTATTGAATTTGCCGATTAAATGAGGAGCTGCAATACTTGAAGCTAGACCTCATGGACGATTGGGTTAGAACACACAATACTGCAGACGTAACTCCTGATTTGGATGGACAAGAAGTTACACTTTTTGGATGGGTTCAAGAAATCCGAGATTTGGGTGGTATACGTTTTATTATTCTACAAGATAGAGAGGGTACTCTGCAAATTACCATTCCGAAGAAAAAAGTGGATCCCGAAGTAGTCTCGAAATCTGATTCCCTACAACATCGATATGTTATTGGCATTAAGGGCACTGTTAGAAAAACTACCATGACGCCAAGAGGTTTCGAAGTTATTCCGAAACAGATCAAAATCCTTGATTTGGCCGCTGCTCAATTACCCATTGATATTACGGGTAAGACGCCTGCAAATATTGAAGCACGTTTGGATGCTAGAGCCTTGGATTTATGTCAAGAACAAAATGTTGCAGCGTTTAAGATTCAGCATACGATTCTTGAGGCAATTCGAAGTTATCTATTCGGCAAAGATTTTTTGGAGGTTCACACGCCACGAATAATTGCTACAGCAACGGAAGGTGGCGCAGCCTTGTTTGTTGTAGATTATTTTGGACAGAAAGCCTATCTTGCACAGAGTCCACAACTTTACAAAGAACAATTAGTGATGAGTCTCGAAAAAGTTTTTGAGGTTGGTCCTTTTTTCCGTGCTGAAGAATCACATACACGTCGGCATTTGAGTGAGTTCATTTCTGTTGATATTGAACAAGCCTTTGCTAATGCCGAAGCTGTAATGCAGCTTCTTGAACAAGTTATTCACCATGCTTGTAAGATAGTCAAGGAGAAATGTCAGAAAGAACTTTCTACACTAAAGTACAAGTTTGAAGTTCCCACAGTACCGTTTAAACGTTTAACCTACAGTGACCTTCTTGAGGAATTAAAACAACAGAATGTCGAGATTCCATGGGGAGAGGACATTCCAACTGAAGCATTTAGAATTTTAGGGAAATCTTATCCTTATTTCTATTTCATAACTGATTGGCCAACCCATGCGAAGGCATTCTACATTAAACCAAAAAAGGATAATCCTGAATTATGTGAGGGGTTTGATTTAATGTGGCGTTGGATTGAGCTCGTTTCAGGTGGAACGCGAATTGATGATAAACAATTGTTAATTGCTCGTTTAGAAGAGCAGGGTCTAAATCCAGAAGCATTTAAGCATCATCTTCAAGCATTCGATTTTGGGATGCCCCCGCACGCTGGTTGGGCGATCGGTTTAGAACGATTAACGATGGTATTGACTGGTAAGAAGAATATTCGTGAGGTTACTTTTTATCCTCGTGATAGACTACGTTTGACACCATAATTATAGATATGCTCCCTCTAAATATAGTAGTCACATATAGCTAAGTTTTACATCTATGCTAGAATTTGTATTGTTGAGCGCGCGGTATATTACTCAAAACAAAGAACAACAGAAAAAACAAGAAAACTGGAGCTTAGAGCGTAACTTAAATGTCGTCAGGAAGCAAAATATGCTAATACTAACATCCTTATTATCTATCTCTTAGAAAGACTTAAGTTTTAGAAAAGCAATGCAATTATTGCATAGGTTTTCTCATGAATTAACACTTCTTATAGAATCAAATAGTTAGGAGGTGAAACTAAATGGTGGTTACTGGAAAATGGACATTGCATTATGATTGGAACTGTGATGGAAGTTATAGTCAAGTTGACATGACGTTTAACAGCAATGGCACTTTTTCTTTGTCGCCATACACTGGAAAATGGGTGCAAGTTGAAGGTATGATTCTCTGGCAGTTTGATAATAGCAAGACGACCTACGGAGGTAATGTGGCTGGAAATGCAATGACGGGATTAATGTCAACCTTTGCAGGGTTGAAAGGTTGCTGGTATGCTATTAAATCAGGAGCTACAACTATGCTGCTTATGGAACGCAAACCAGAACTTGATGTAATGGGCGGCAAAGCAAAGTACCCCTAAATAGTAAACACTAGAAATATCTGGTCGCAATTTACTCATGCGTCCAGTTTCTTAAACAAAATCTTTATTCATTACACTTCCCTTTTCTTTGGCACTAAATTCTAATTTGGTCTTAGGATCAAATCTTAGTTTCTTTCTCTCGACTAAATTTATATCTAAAATCCCAAACCCGAATACATACACTTGTTGCTGTGTCGTCCCTCGTCACATTGACTTTAAGCGCGAGCATTTGAAGAAAGAGAGTGCGGTCGCCGGGATTTGAACCCGGGTCGTCAGCGTGGGAGGCTGATGTCCTAGCCAAACTAGACTACAACCGCTTACTTTAGAGGTTAAATCTTTAAGTTTTTGGTCATGAATATTTTGACCTAATTGACCAATACTAGGTATGTTGGTAGACAGAGAAATATCTATAGATTTTATTAAAGTTTGCAGTACTTCTAAATCATTTATTTTACAGTAACTAAATTGTGGTTTTTTAGAATCTTTATCTAAATGTGAATAATGACGAGTTCTAGCATATTTTACTTGATTATCTTTGTTTAGAAATAATTGAATTGAACCTATTATCTTACAGTTTGGGCATTCTGCTTTTACACATTTAAATTTCATCTCACTTTTCACCTTCTACCTAAGTATAGGCATGAGCCTGAGTGCTTGACCTAGTATTTAATGACCATTAAACCTAGCTAAACCGTACTTTTTATATGGCTGGAAGGTTTACTTAATTACAAAGCGCGCGCTACTACGAGCACGTTAGTGCTTAATAGTCTCTTTTTAAGAACGTTTGAATAAAGAAAAAGAGAGTGAAGTTTGACAGTATTTTCTATTCTATTTTTTTCTGTAAAGCAATATTGTAGCTACAACAACTGCAATTATTACAGCAAGGCCAACACCAATAATTGCTATGGTATAGTCTGGAACTAAAACTTCTTGCGTTGTGTCTGGAGTTTCTGTTGCTTTAGTTATGCTTAATGCAGTTTGTGCATATGAACCCCAATAAGAGTTGCTTCCATCAAATGTTGCATACACTGTGTATTCTCCTTCAACTGGAGGCGTCCATGTTTTCTTATACATGCCTCCACTATCACTGGTTACAGTGCCAATATCAACTATGCTGCCATCTGATGCTTTAGCACTTAATCTAACTGTTACACCATCAGGTTTTGGTGGATTATTAAGCAACGTAGCATTTTGTCCGTATAGGTAATCCATCCATTCATCCATGTTAGCATCAGAAACTGCAGGAGTGTTTGGTTTACCTGGTGACATATCCATAATTGTTCCTTGAATTAGCACTGCGTTTCCAGATGGTACAGTCGTCAAAGGTGCGGTAATTGATGTTGCAGTTTTGCCTTTTCCAATACAGTATTGTATTCCATTTTCACCATCAGTAGCTACGAGGTAACCATAAGCGATAGACCTTGGCTTAGCACCGATTGGCAGTTTCCAAAGGAATTTACCTGTAGATTCATCGATCGCAGCCAAAACATGGAATCTTGTTCTTGGCATTAATTGATACACTGTATCAGTAGAGAAGAATAGTACTCCATCTGCACCTACGGCTCTTCCATTAAAGGGTTGATGTCCATACAAAGATTCAGGCTCATCGCCAGTATAGTCACTTTGCCATAATCGTTTTCCAGTAGCTAAGTCAACTGCATACACATGACCATCATAGCTGCCATGATAAAATGTACTGTTATGGATGGCATAGCAATAGTTTGGAACCATACCCCACGGTAGGTCACCCATCTTTGATTTCCACATTTCTTGTCCAGTTTTAACATCATAAGCAACAAAGCTTTGAGTTGCACCATCAAGAAGGATTATAGGACCATTTGGACCACCATCTGCATCGTTGACACCAATGTCTGCTACTGTATTCGTATTTCTCCATAGTCGTTTACCTGTTGTGTAGTCCCAACCTTCCATTATTTTCATAGCATTATGTGTTCTTAGCACGATTACGTTAGCTGCTGGAAAGGGGAAAGCACGGATACCATAAAAGCCATTATCACCAACATTTACTTCACCTTTGTATATGTCTAGCGTTGGGTCTATTGTTGAAACATTCCATTCAATTCCTGTTAGCCAGTTGTTTCCTGTAACTTTTGTCATATTCCACTTTATCAGGTTGGAATATGATACACCCATTGGTCTGGTCTTGTTAAATGCAGGGTCACTTCCTGACGGTCGGTCTCCTTGAGGCGATTGATTGACAATGACTATGGGGTCGCCGTCTCTGAATGCTATTGTATTAAGATCTGTTGGAACATTAGTAATAGTCTGCAATAGAGCTCCACTGAATGGATCATATCGTTTCCATGTTCCGCTTGTACCAGGTGTTTCCCAGAGAGATACTGAAATTGCTCCTTCACTCACCTGAGATGCGGTTTGGAAGAAGGGGTCTAATCTATGGGCACGGCTTGGGTTGCCTTGCGCTGACCACAGTTTCTGTCCTGTTCTGACATCAATGCAGTCAAAATAGCCAGGTGTACCTGACTGATAGATTTTCCCACCCAGGAGTATATCTGCTGCTCCTCCTCCGCCACCATAAGGCAGGCTTGCCCATTCGCCACCGAGTAAACCACCGAGACTCACTTGATTTGCCCAGAGTACATGTGAGCTTCTCGGCGCTTTGCTGTATTCATTGTATGAACTAATGTATTGTTGCACAAGAATATTCCCTTGTAGCCAGTCTCCTGCGATTTGTGACCATTCTCTGTTGTCAGTTTGAAGTGGATGTTGCCAGTAATCGTTAGGCAAGGGTGACCATGGATAGCCATTTAGTATTCCTGCAAGCACTTGTTCTTGTTGTACAGTGAATGTTGTTGCTGATTCTGTGCTGGATGGCTTGTAATATACGCTTAGCTTGAGGCTCTTGTAAACAGCATCCGTTGTGTAATATTTACCGCCGAAACTTGCAGATATGCTGTAATTTCCGACTTGATCAGGATGATAGTAGAACATTAATGAGCCAACTATTTGGGATTGGCCGGGAATTGAGACACCTGCATGTTTAAGTGTTTCATCAATTGGCATAAAAGTTTCTTTAGTACCATCAGGTTTTGTGATTGTTACTGACGTGTTGTTTAGACCTCCTAAAAGACCTGCAGTTACATCTTGCGCATAGAAGGTTGGACCTGAAGGTGCAGGATAAGTCATAACATTGACTATAACTTGTTGTCCCACACCAACTAGAGTTGGGCTAATACCTACAACTGTGGATGTCTCTCGATCAGGAACTGCAGTATAACCAGGCAGTGGAGTTGAGGAAGCAAATACTGTTGGTGAGAGCAATGAAATACTCGAGATAGCTAATAGAATCAATGCAACTATAGCAATTATCTTAGTCTTAGTTGCCACTTTCTTCATCAAATGCATTTTTCTTTTTCTCCTTTCAATTTGTCAAAGCTTTAAAAAAAAGCTCTGCAAAAATAAGGTTTGTATGCAAGATGAATTTATAATTTGTCTATCTAACTCATAAGAAAAATAATCCATTACGACCATAGCATGATCAAAACATTCTCTCTTTTTATTCAAAACGATATAAAAGGTAATTAGCTAAGAAGGTAAATTATTGCCTGAAAAGCATGTTTCCATAACGGAGAAACTCTTCAAAAAGTTAGCCTCAAAAAGAAAAACGACAATTTTCTTTCTAATCACTTTTGTCATTTTAGCTTTCGGCATTGTCTGGCAAAAGCTACTCTTCGGATTTTTCTGAGAACACCGTGACTCAAGTTGAATATGTGAATGGAACTAAAATCTTTCACTGCGATACAACTGTCACAATTCAAAATTACTTTCCTCTGGTGTCAACTATTTACTTTCCGAGGGTTGAAAAAGCAGTTTACTCCAAGGGCTCAGAACCATATTTGGTAGAAATTGACGATTACCGTTTTCAAGAGAATAACATTACAATAGAGCAGTATGAAGCGACATA
>DATGZD010000038.1:0-1973 GCA_035297385.1 Candidatus Sulfotelmatobacter sp.
GACAGTAACCTATACGTTTTTGGAAAAGGCAAAAGCACAACAACAGTTACTGCACCAGATGTCTCAGTGCCGTCTGGAACCGCCATAGTAGTAAAGGGTACAGTAACAGATCTTTCGCCTGCTCAACCAAATACGCCATGTGTAAGTAAAGATTCAATGAGTACACAAATGGAATATCTACATATGCAGCATCCGATTGATGGACTTGACCATAACATTCAGATGACGGGCGTTCCCGTTACTTTGACTGCTATCGACTCTAATGGAGCAGTAACAAACATTGGCACAACTACAACTAATGCTTATTATGGCACTTTTGGCTACACATGGACTCCACCAAAAGAAGGCACTTACACAATAACTGCGTCATTCTCAGGTGACGATTCTTACGGTAGCTCAGGAGCAGCAACAACTGTTAGTGTAGGACCAGCGCCAACATCAACCGATAACAATCAACAGCAGCAAATTGTAGTGCCAGACTATACATTGACTATTCTTGCTGGAATAGTTGCAGTAATTATCACAGTTATTCTAGTTGGAATAGTCCTCTACAGAAAGAAGTAGCCTCGAAAGATAGTGACTAAACCTAACTTCCTTCTTTCTTTGTTCAGAAGTCTTCAATTTAGTATGTAAATTCTTAAGTACTACGTAAGTACTACTTATCATGATTGAATTATGGTTGAAGAGGTAAAAGTAACTCGAAAATATCAGGTTACTATACCTGAAAGTGTACGCTCCAAGCTTGGTGTCAAAATTGGTGACAAACTCATCGTAAAATCTGAAAACCAACGCATAATAATGGAAGCTAAAAAACGTATTTCCAATCCCTCAGATGTGCTATGGTGTCTCTTTGGCCAGCCTCTTGATATCGATGCAACCAAGCTTGTTGAAGAATCTTGGAAAAACATGAATCCTAAGGAACCAAAGCAAACTACACATTAAAAGCAGACGGAAGCCATCAATTGAGTTACTATGTTGATACCAATATTTTTGTCTACTCTGCTTTGGCACATTCGCTTTACGGAAAAGCTTGCAAGCAAATAATAGATGATATTCAAGACAAAAAAATTGAAGCGTATTGCAGTTTTCTAGTTCCCATCGAACTTTTAGGTTCTTTAGCTCGAATAGACCCGAAAAAAGCTGCAATCGCAATCAATGCGTTCTTCTCATTACCTGTAGGCATGATACAAATCGATGAACAAATTCTTGAAGAAGCAGCTAGCATCATGCTTGAATCAGGCATAAGCTACGATTCAATTCATGCTGCATGCATGCGAAAAAAAGGTTTAGACACCATAATAACCGAAGATGTTACAGATTGGAAGAAAATGAATAATCTCAAAATCATAAGACCTCTGGACTATGAAAAATCAGTCAAAACTCAATGTTGAAGTGGAATGGGGATTAGCTAGCACCTCCAACAACTACTAACAATAATCAACAAGAAATTGTAGTACCAGACTATACAATGACTATAATCTTTGGAGTAATCGCCATAATTGACTATGCCATAGTTGGGATAGTGCTTTACAGAAAGAAGTAACGTCAAAGAATACTTCAGAACCCAGATTCCCTTTTTTTGATTATTTTGTGACGGGTTGTCTTCTATCAAAAACTGTTTGAGAGTTAGTTGGACAAATTATAAATTCTCTTCAGATACAATACATATTTTTGCAGAGCTTTTTCCAAGCTTTGACAACTTGAAAGGAGAAAAGAAAAATGACTAATTTCGCAATTAAAACAACTAGCATTCAAGGAAACACTAAAACAATCTGTTCACTTTCAATGATTCTACTATTAGCTATGACACTTATGATGACTTTTGTTCAACCAACTTTAGGTCAATATGGTGTTCCTCAGCCGGTGAAAACTGTAGGCTACGCTACCGTCGCACCAAAACTTATCGGAGTCGGACAGACATTGACTTGCAATCTATGGGTCATGCCTATGCCTACAAAATATAATTATGACTC
>DATGZD010000039.1:0-25546 GCA_035297385.1 Candidatus Sulfotelmatobacter sp.
GGATGTTCGCCAATGTAACTGGCAAGAATGAATTCCGTACGCATTAAACCTATACCCTCGAAGGGTAAGTCCAAGTAATCATTTACTTTGTCTGGAACGCCGAGATTCATGTAGATTTTCGTCGCAGTCACAGGTGCAGCACCCATCATTACGACCTGAGCTTTACCAGCAGCTTGTTGCTGTTGAGTTGGTTTCGCTGCTTCTGCTAGTATGCCCTCATAAACAACTCCATTTCGTGAATCAACCGTGTACTGTTTTCCAGCCTCCATGACTTTGGTTGCAATCTCTGTTCCCACTATACATGGAATTGCGAGTTCACGGCTGACAATAGCAGCATGAGAAGTTACACCGCCTTTATCAGTAACTATGGCACTTGCGATTTTCATGAAGGGAACAAAATCAGGGTTAGTCATATCCGTAACGAGGACGTCACCTTTCTGCATTTGTTTTGCTGCATCATCAGGGCTCAAAACAACTTTTGCAGTGCCATAGCCATAGCCCCTTTTACCTGCGGCTAAGCCTTTCACAACAACTTTAAGTTCTTCTTTGTTTTTTCCTCTTTCTTCTTCCATTCTTGGTGCACCTTCTGCTGTTTTTCCACTCCAGACAGTTTCAGGTCTAGCTTGAACTATGAAAATATTTTCAGGATAAGGCAAATCTCTATCAATTGCCCATTCAATATCCATAGCTTTCTTATAATGTGCCTCAATCCGCGTTGCTAAATTAGCTAATTTGAGGACTTCATCATCATTGATGCAAACTTGTTTCTGTTCATCCTCAGGCACATCCTTATGAATCGTTTTTCCAGTTTGAAGGTCTCGAATATACATAACAGTTTTCTTGGCTATGCGACTCGATTTAACAGTTAGGGATTTCTTGTCAATAATAAAATCGTCGGGATTGACTGAGCCAGAAACAACAGATTCACCTAAACCATAATTGCCCTCAATCATAATTTCACTAGTATCACCCGTTACAGGATTAATCGTGAACATTACTCCTGCAGCTCTGGAGTTAACCATCTTTTGAACGCCAACACTTATGAAAACTTTCTCATGTGGAAACCCTTTTTCATTCCTGTAGAAGATTGCACGGGGTGTGAACAAGCTTGACCAACATTTCACAACTTTGTCAAGAACATCATCTATGCCTTTGGTGTTGAGAAAAGTTTCTTGTTGACCCGCAAATGAAGCATCAGGTAAATCTTCCGCTGTTGCACTGGACCTGACAGCGACAAACGTATCCTTTATGTTTAAACGTTTATTTAATTCTTTATAGGCAGATTTTATGGCTATCTCGATTTCTTTAGGCATTGGTGTTTTCTCAATAAGCTCACGAATCTTTTTGGATGCAGCATCGTACTGTTTAGGATCATTGACGTCGGTTACAGTTTCTTTGATTACCTCATAAATCTTTTCGGCAATTCGTGTTTCTTGTATGAATTTCTCGTAGGAGTAAGCCGTAACAGCAAAACCAGGGGGAACAGGCAAGCCTGCACTGATCATTTCTCCCAAGCTAGCATTCTTGCCACCAACAATGGGAACGTCGTCTTTTCTTAAATTCTCAAACCATATAACCAAATCTTTCTTTTTATCACTCAAGGGGTTCCATCTCCGTCTTGATTGTAACTTCTGGAGATTGGATTTTTTCGACTACTATTCTACAAGGGATTGGTAGCTTGGCAGCACCACGTTTCAAACTTTCTTTCGCAGTTTCCATAGCAGCAGCTTTAACTCTCACAGTCATAAGTGGCTGATTTGGTTCAATTCTGGCTGCAGTGCCAATGGCTTTTCCGAAAGACCTTCGCATTCCTTGCTGAAGCCTATCTGCATGAGCTCCAAAAATCATTTTGTTTTCTCTCAAGATAATATGAGGATAAGGATGGACTAGCATTAGATAATCATTAACTAATTTATCCATGAGAACTCGATTTGTAGCTACACGTGCAGCTTCTAAAGCACTATGTCGAATCTGAGCCCTCTTTAAAGCTATAAGCTTGGCTTCAATATCGAAGGTTGCTTTAGTATCGCCCATTGTGAACTTTACAATTTTTGGCGGCGGGAAGCCTTTTGCAAACTTTTTCCTAGTGTAAGCTTGACCTTTTACTGGTCTGTAGTTGCGTGCATGCATAATAATCCCTTAAGTTTTAGGTTAACTTGCTATGGTCTATTTAAATGATATGCAAAACATCTAAACTTACTCTGTGGATTTCTCTCTAATTTTTCTGGAAGGATAAGTTGAAGCAAAAGTAATTATTGCTTTGTCCCTACCAAGCATATTGTGAATCTGGATGCGAACAATTTCAGGAAACTATGTGTTTATTCCTGGAAAAAACTGGCGGCTTTCGTTAGCGGAATTAGTATTCTTTCTTGATGCCAGAGAGAATAAACTTGTTGTTCGTGAGTTTTCTCGAGAATTCTTCGACGTCAACACCAATGCAAATAATGAGGATTTAAGAATAGACAGATTCGGCGGCATAATAAAAATTGGTGTCGTTAAGGCAACATTCTCAACAGCGCTTATGAGAGCGTTTGTTAAAAATGATAAGACAGCCAAGGTGCAAATTAAAGAAAATATTACATCGACTAGTTTAATCAGAGATATTCTGAATGAGGCTATAGGCAAGACGTTGTTTGGAGTTAGCGTATACTGTGCTGATCGCTCACTACGAGGAGCATCAAACCGAATCCATCGTTTTGTAGGTAGTGCAATAAAAGATGAATTAGCAGCGGCTGGTGTTAAGTCAGATTTTATGGGTTTCTCTGGAACACGACAATTTCCTCAATTGACCCATGTTGAAGTACTGAAGAAGCAGTTGGTTGAGAAAAAGGCAGAGGTTCTCTTATGTGTAGGCAGAAAACAAACTTTGATTGCTACAACTATTGGGGTACATAATCCTTTTGAATTTCAAAAACGTGATGTAGAAAAGCCTGTTGAACGAAGAATCTTTGCGATACCCCCACGTTTGGCAAGAATCATGGTAAATTTAGCAGGTTGTACGAACGGGAAAACTTTTCTTGACCCATTCTGTGGTGTTGGCACAATATTACAGGAAGCGCTACTATCAGAGTTGCATGTTATAGGGGTTGATTTAAACCCGTGGTGTGTCAAAGCTGCAAAAGAGAATCTTGGATGGCTTGTCAAAGAATACGATCTAAAGAAAGCTGATTTTGTTGTTCTACAGGGTGATGCACGAAAATTATCTTATCGAGTTAGAAATGTTGATTGTGTAGCAACCGAGCCTGATCTGGGTCCAGCACTGCAACATATCCCAACGAATAATTATGCTGCCAAGATAATCTCAAAGCTTGAGCCGTTATACTTTGAATTCTTGAAAGATGCATACAATATGCTTAATGATAACGGACGATTGGTAATGGTTACACCTTATTTTCAGACACGTTTTGGTGAGACAGTTACCATGCGGTTTGGGGAGAAGGCTGAGGAATTTGGTTTCAAACGAGTTTACCCTTTCAAGATGGAATTCTTTGAGAAAAACGGCGAGGCAGAACAAAAGCTTGCAGCGCTAACTTCACTTGTTGATGTTGCAGAACGGCATAAAGTCGGTCGTGAGATTCATATCTTCCAAAAATAGCGTTAAGTCTGCAATCGTTTGTTCTTGAACCAGGCTTTTGATAGTTCTTCATAGTTGGGGAACACTTTCTTAAGGATGGGTATGTACATATGGATTTCTTCATCAGTTAAGAATTGAAATTGAAATTCACCCATGTAAGGTGAGGGTTCACCATCGCGTGTTATGAATTCAGTGTGCATGAATGGATCGCCATGCTTTATCGTAATTGGTTTACGATCATTACTCAGATTCACAACTTCAAGAACAATACGACCAATAAAGCCACTGTGAATCTTGGCAGCGTTCAGAAAAGATAAACCCATTCGACCATACTTGCTCTTTGCAGTTAAGTGAGCCACGAGGTTGGGAGGCGTAAAAACAACTTCATATGACACAAGATTTCGATGTTCCAAATACTGAACTGTTGTCTCTTCTTTGACGGTGAGAATATAACCATCACCATCTAAAAGTGTATAATCGTGTGGATAAATGACTTTGTAGTTATCAATTAGTTCCCTTAATCGGTCTCTTCCCAAGATGCCCATTGTCGTGAACCTCCAAGCTTCCAACCAATACAGAAGTAGCATGTTATATATTTTTTGACAAAACCCATAGAGCTAGTCAGAAGTTGACGCTGCTTACGCAAGCCTATCCTTGACCTTCTTAATAGTAAGCTCCACGAAACAGGGATCATATCTTGTAATGTGAACAAAAGTCGAATAATTGAGGAAGAGCAACCTTTAGATGCCTAATATAGATGATGTCTGCTTTGAGTACTGCTTATTTATACCATTCTAAGATTTTGTTTATTGCTTTTTCTGAGTACCCAATCTCTTTAAGTTCAGTTTTTAGGTCATCACGAGTCTCAGGATTCACTTTATCCACCGAGTTACAGCATATTGTGGATCTATATTTAACTGTTAATTCCTGGGCTGGAATATGTCAAAATGTAATCATAATTCCAAACAGTGACGAACACACGAAAAAGATAATACTATATTGTGCCAGTAGAATTTCAATCTGAATAGGTTTCACTAATGCTGTCCCAAACAGAAATTATAGAAGCGTTAAGACAACCTGAAGCTTATGAGCAAAATCCAGGCACTATTGAATTAGTGCAAACGCACATATCTTTTGTATTTCTTACCGAGAGGTTTGTTTACAAAATTAAGAAAGCTGTGGACTTTGGATTCTTGGACTTCAGTACACTAGACAAAAGACGTTTCTTCTGTGAAAAGGAACTGGAGCTCAATAGACGCCTATGTCCAGATATGTATCTAGAAGTTGTTCCCATCAACAAATCCAAGGACATTAGGATTAAAGGTGAAGGAAAAACAATTGAATATGCAGTAAAGATGGTAAGAATCCCTCAAGACAGAATAATGGCTACACTCCTTGATGAGAATAAAGTTGACGAAAAAATCATCGACAAGATTGCAGAGATTATCGCGGATTTTCACGCTAAAGCAGAGACTAATGAGAGAATAAACCAATTCGGTTCCTTAACTACAATAAACACAAATTGGAAAGAGAATTTTGACCAGACTAAAGAATACATCGGCAAAACGATAACCAAAAAACAGTTCAACATGATTCATGACAAAATTGAACATTTCATGAGTGCGCATAAACCTTTGTTTGAAAAACGAATTGCAGAAGGCAGAATACGTGATTGCCACGGAGACATACATTCGGGTAATATTTTTATCACTAACAAAATCTATATTTTTGATGCCATCGAATTCAACGAAAGATTCAGATACTCAGATGTAGCGGCGGACATGGCGTTCTTAGCTATGGATTTAGACTTTAGAAGACGACAGGATCTTGCAGAGTTCTTTGTTAAGAAATACATTGAATATTCTGAAGATAAAGCGTTAATGGAACTTTTAGCATTCTACGAATGTTATCGTGCGTATGTTAGAGGAAAAGTAATTGGCTTCAGACTAAATGATACTAATATAAGTCCTGCAGAAAAAGCAGCGGCATTGAAAGAAGCTAAAGCATATTTCAAATTAGCTGTTGATTATGCAGAAGCACTTTGATAGAGAAAATGTTTACATAAACTGTGTTGCCACGTACTCTGGAACGTTGACTGTTCCCATTAAGATGGGCTTTTGATGACAGTCGCTTCCGCCAGCCACGAGTAGTTTATGTTCTTCTGCAAATCTGGCGTAGTGTGCTGTTGTCTCTGCATCGCTGCGTGAATGCCAACATTCGATGCCATCAATGAATGGTAACATTGAATCTTGCACTATCTTGGTCTGTTCGGGTAATGATTTTGTAAGAACTGTGAGTGATGTCCCATGAGGATCATTGGGATGTGCTAAGCATAGTTTGCCACCTGCATGATGAATTAGCCTAGAGGCTTCATCAAGTAATAACGGATATTTTGGAACATCACATTTTACAAGGTATTTATCAAACGCTTCCTGTCTACTCTTAACTATACCTTTCTTGACAAGATAATCAGCAATATGTGGCCTGCCTAAAGTGCCGTCGATTGAGGCTTGAATCGTGTCGAAATCAACTTTAGTTAATTGTGTAATACTTTCTTCTTCAAATTCGGTATTAAGGTTACGCAAGATTTTGGCTGCTCGTTCTTCACGATATTTCGCCATTTGCTCTAGTTTAATTCTCAACTGTGGATTTTCTGGATCAAACTGGTAACCCAAGAAATCTAATGATATAGGCTTGCCTTCTCGGTATTCAGGATGAGAGAAAGTTATGTTCAATTCTACACCTGTCATATAATGGATTCCTGCTTTGATTACTAGATCTGTTGCAACCTGCTGGCAAGTGATGGAATCATGGTCGGTTATCGATAAGAACTGAATTTTTCTTCGATTCGCTTCTTCTACAATCTGTTCAACCGTAAAGGCTCCATCAGAGCTTTTCGAATGAACGTGCAAGTCTATTTTCATAAGAATATTGTCCGACTATCTCTTTTCCATGCCTATAATATACCAATCTTCTGGATTGTCATTACACGTATCAACCATTAAATGGAGTACGCTAAGCGTTGGATAATTCTTCTTCAGATCATACAAGTCTACAGGCTCGAACTTTTTCTTGTTGGCGAGATAAGCGTCTACTGTTAAGGCGTTTGACTCATACTTATCTTTTGTTCTTCTCTGAAGTCGAGCAACCGATACGTCCATTGGACAGCTTGTTTGCATGATGACAAAAGTCATGTCATGTTTCGCTGCGATTTCTGCGGCTCGTCTTCGCAAATCTTGCGTTACAAAAGTAGCGTCTAGAATCATGCCTGATTTGCTTTTTTCAGCGAGCTCATCTGCTCTGCGGAACATTTCATCATACACTGATAAACGTTTACCCATGTTACCAGCCACTTTTTGGTCAAAAACATCTTCACCTTTTAACACTTCTAATCGAATTAGATCACTACGTAGAATTGGATATCCTTTAATTTTAGAGACTTCCTCTGAGGTTTCTGTCTTCCAAGTTGCAGGTAGTCCACACGTAATCAACAGTATGTTAGGTCCAAGGTTAGATCTTATGAAATCGGCAAAAGGTTCTTTCAAAGTTATTCCTCTTTCGAAAATAGGGTTAATGAAGAATAATTAAACTTTTCCAACAAGACGAAAAATTGCCATAAACGGAACATACTTTATTTTAAGGCAAGACTAAATAGTTAGTCTATTGTTCTTCCTAAAAGAAGGAATTTAATATGGAACAGTTTCAAGTTAAGGATAAATCTCTTGCACCTCAAGGACACCTACAGATTGAATGGGCAGCAAAGCATATGCCCGTTCTTACTCAAATTAAAGCTCGATTTAGCAAAGAGAAACCTCTGAAAGGTTTAACGTTAGCCGGCTGTCTTCATGTGACGAAAGAGACGGCTGTTTTGGCTGAAACGTTATCAGCGGGAGGCGCTGACGTTGCGTTGTGTGGTTCAAACCCACTCTCAACGCAGGATGATGTTGCAGCAGCATTAGCTGATGAAGGAATCCATGTTTTTGCATGGCGAGGACAGAACACCGAAGAGTACTATAGTTGTATAAACAAAGCCTTAGATTATAAACCTACAATCACGTTGGATGATGGAGCAGATCTTGTAGGCACACTACATAGTAAAAGAACTGAGCAATTGGCTGATGTGAAGGGTGGTACTGAGGAAACAACAACAGGAGTCGTGAGGTTGAGGGCAATGGAGAAAGATGGCAGCTTAAAATATGCTATAATTGCAGTGAATGATGCTTACACGAAATATATGTTTGATAATCGATACGGAACTGGACAGAGCACGATTGATGGTATAATTCGAGCAACGAATATACTTTTGGCGGGTAAGATTTTTGTTGTTGGTGGATACGGTTGGTGTTCACGAGGTATTGCGATGCGTGCACAAGGTTTAGGTGCAAATGTTATAGTGACTGAAGTGAAGCCTGTCCGAGCGTTAGAAGCTGCGATGAATGGTTTACGCGTTATGCCAATGGCTGAAGCGGCAAAAATAGGTGACATATTTGTAACGGCTACGGGCGACATAAATGTGATAAGAAGAGAACATATGCAAAAAATGAAGGATGGAGCCATCATTGCCAATAGTGGACACTTCAACGTAGAGATTAGCTTAAAAGATTTAGATGCGTTAGCGAAGACGAAGAGAACGATAAGGCCTAACCTAGAAGAATTTACTTTAAGAGATGGCAAACGCCTCTACTTACTTGCTGAAGGAAGGCTTGTAAATTTGGCAGCTGCTGAAGGTCACCCCTCAGAGGTTATGGATATGTCTTTTGCTAACCAAGCACTATGTGCAGAATACATTGCTAAATCCAATAAGATGATACCAAAAGTGTACACAGTACCGTGCGAGATTGATGATAACGTAGCCGAATTGAAGCTTAAGTCGATGGAAATCACAATAGATCAGCTTACAGCTGAACAGCAGAAGTATTTATCAGAATGGGAAATGGGAACCACATAGATAGTATTCCTTAATCATAACAAACTTTAAATGATTGAGCAAATAAACAGATGGGCAATAAAAAGTGGTGAATCAATAATGGTAAGTAAAGATCAAGCAATAGGCGGAGTCATCTGTCTCGTGTGCGTGGTCGTCGCTATATTTTACGTTGTCACACTATTCGCCCCCGGATGGGCATCAGTTCTAGGAATATCCCTTAACCCTGCGGGCGTCCAATTCTGGCTTATCGCGATACCAGTGCTCATCGGTTTTGTTGCAATCTTAGCTATTGGTGCATGGATTGGATGGACTATGGCAACTACTCCTCCACCAAAACCAATAGAAGAAATAACAACAGAAATGGAAGAAAAGAAAGAAGAAACAAAAACTGAAGAAACAATACCTGACACAACGACAACAACGTCAACAGAATCAACTAACACAATGACAGAAGAGAAGAAGCCTGATAATAGGAAGAGGAAGAGCTAAACACTATCAAGATCTAACAACATTTATTCTAAATCCACAAACTCGTTTTTTTAATTTTTAGTAATATCATAATCTACGTAAGAGTGTTAATTGACTATTTCTTTAAACTATTGAAACACGTAGGAGATAAGATCCTGCCACATGAGACATCTATCAAGAATCTGATCTTTTTCAGGCGGTCCATAAAGACGAGCATCATAAGAACATACAAACAACTTTTTATGTGGTCTTTATTTAAGTACCCTAGGTTAGATTACTTTTAGATTTTTGGGAATCCAGTGTATAGTCTGATGAGATAGGAATAAAATTGAGGCTACTCGACTGTACAGGTTTCTGCAGGAGAAGCAAGTTTCTTAAATGCATCGACGCCTTTGGCGTAACCTGAAGCAATAAGAACATCTCCTGCCTCAATTCGCGAGTATCCCTTCGGACGTAAGGGTTTTTCGCCTCTTTTGATAATCAGAATCCACATGCCTGTTTCTTCATGGACCCGTGCTTCTTTTAGAGTTTTACCTATAAGAGAAGAATCAGAAGTTACACATGCTTGAATGACTGTCTCTTCTGCTTCTTTTATTGCGAGAGTTAATACTGGATGAGGTTCAATACCTCTGAGTACAACCTCCGCCATTTCAGCGGCAGCATCAGCAATTTTCTCTGTCGCCACACCTATACGGATTAATCCTAGAAAACCTGAAGCTTCCTCTTTCTTAAAATCGCTAGTTAAAGCTTGAAGTTCAAAGGTTGTATGTAACTGGTCAACATACTCTTCAAGACGCTCTACTTCTTCAGCCAATTCCTTACTGTTCAACATCAACGCCGAATAGGCAATATCAATCATCAATTCAGAAGTATCCTTGAGCTCGACCATTCGTTCGACTATTTCCTCAAATTGTTTCTGTTCAGTCATGGTTTCTTATCCCGTTTTGTTTGGTTGCCTTCTACGAATTCTTTAAAATTCTTAACACCCTCAGGAGCACCACGAGTAATCAATACGTCACCGCGCAGTATTCGTTCGGAATCTTTGGGGTCGATAATCCAATCTTTGTTTCTACGAATGGCAATTATATCGACTCCAAGTCTAGAAGCGAAAGGAATCTTGGCTATCTGTTTTCCAACGATTACGGAGGTATCCTTCACGGTTGCTTGGGCGATATGTTTCTCAGCTTTCTCAAAAATCCTGGCAACGAGTGGATGAACACCTATATTATGAGTAACTACACCTGCGATGTCTGCGGCAGCATCAGAAATTTTGTCTGTAGCAGCAGCAACAATAGACACTCCAATTAACGCTTCAGCGTCTTTAGCATCTCGAGCTGCAACCATGATCTCCATATCCATCAAGTAAGCTAAATTATCAACTTGTGCTTCGAGTTCCATGATATCTGCAGCGAGGTCTTTGTCGTTGAAAAGCGCAGCAGAATAAGCCAAGTCAATCATAAGTTCAGAGAGATTTTTCATCTTAAGTAAGAGTTCCCTAACTGGGATGGGTTTGTATTCAATTTTGTCAAAGTGAGGCATTATTCAGAATGCTCTCCGTGTTGTTATATTCATAAAGAGATATTTTAATCATACTAAGCAAGTCTATACCACCAATACCAACGCTATGAGCAACGCTATTGACATTAAGCTATCAGCAAAAGAACTTTCAATAGGGATTACAAAGTTATCCGGATCTAAACCCTTCTTAAAAGTAAGTATCGAAACTCCATACGACAAGAGAATTATTGCAGATACAGCAAGAACGTTCGCTATCAAGAGCACGGATAGGAGACCGGCAAAAGTGGCGATTGTAAGAGTACCATTTATTGCTGGAGAAAGAAATGCAAGAATAAAGAACATTACGACTGAGGCAGTCCAGGCGCTTAGGATGGTTTTCGCGTGATACCTTATAGATGAGAGAGATGGACTCAATAAACCAAGGGCAAGCTTTGTGGTAGCGGTAGAGCCCACTACTGAGCCTACATCACCAATCATATCAATTAGAGCAGGATAGACTGTGTAGACTTCTCTTCTGTTTTCGACGATAGAGCTTATGTTCTTAAGAACTGTCCCTGTCACATTCACGATAAATGATACTAACAGCATAGTTAGGAGAGATTCTTTCAGGTTCTTCCTGAAGTCGCGCTCCCTAAAATTTTTGGGGATGATGTATAGTACTAAGAGTAAATGTGCCAGGATTATCGTAGTTATGGCATACTTGCCTATGAATGTGAAGACAAAAAATGCGTTGAGAATCACTACAAAACAGACAGTTATGAACACGTCAGCGATAGTAGACATGACAGGGTAAACTACAATATCAGGATCTAATCCTCTTGTGAATGTGACAAAGGCCACCTTAATGGTTAGGAAGGACAAAATTAAACCAAGAGACATGGTAGCTACAACAACAGAAATAATATTCAATGAGTCTGCGAAGGTGGCACCCCAAAAAAAGTAACCAAAAAACAAAGAGACAGTACTCATTACGACGCTGATTAGTAATGTCATCACAACAATGGCTGAAATTAGTTGATAGAAGCTCTTCGTATTCTTCGAGAATCTCGGGTATACAGTGCCCAAATGGAGGGCTGTTCCTAAACGACCGCTTAATAGTCCATGAATAACGCCTTTTGCGCTAAGAATTGCTGGATAAACCGCTATAGTCCAAGGAGATAACTGGAAGATACCAAGTTGAGAAGCGATGACTACACCAGCTATTAATCCGCCTAAGTCAAAAGTGTAGGCAAGAAAAGTTTCTCTAAAAGCTGCAACAAAACTACGTGGACTGCTTTCATGTGTCATTTCTGGCAGCCTCCTTCAGTACAGATCAAGAAAATGGAGCGTAAAGAGCAGACCAAAATAGACGAAGCTTGAATTACATTGATCCATGACCGTTTTAAATGTCCAGAAATTGATAATGTTTCAGCAGGGTTTACTTTTGGAAGGAATAAGAATGCATTTCCTGTTTCCCGATTTCCAAGCAGTAAATGCGTTATTCTGAAACATTTCATAGGCACCGCTTCAAGGGGGCTACGCTCTTAGGCTACTTCAAGCTAAACCAAGTTTCTATGAGGGGAGCTACATTGCTTAAATAGATTTCCCAAGTTCCCGTATTTGCTATTCATACGCTGACTTCATAAGTTGTTTTAACAATTCGCATTTAATATTCAATTATGTCTAAATCAGAAAACAGGAACAGAATGTATGCGGCTTGGATTAAGATTGATGATAGCTTGCCATGGATTGAGCTTAATGAAACTTTTCAAACCAAGACCGAAGCACATGAGATAGCGAAAGAAAAATTGAGTACTAGTCAAATCAAGGTCGTGAAAGTACCCCAACAAAAAGAAAAGTAATTCTAAGAAAACATGATGGTCCTTCTTTGACTAATCTGATTTGTTAATTGGAATGTGGTGGCTGATAAACACACCACGGATCCTCCTTCAAGTAATCGCCTTTCAATTCTGAAGGTTCATGTAGATCACCACAAAAATCAATGAAATCACTAGATAAACCGTATGCTCGTGCCCGACAACCACCACATACATTTTTGTGTTTACATGCACCGCATTTTCCTTTTAGTGTGTTGAAATCTCTTAGATTCTTGAAGATCGGAGAACTCAACCAAATGTCACTGAAGGTTGTTTCTCGGATGTTCCCAAGCTTTATTGGAAGGTATGGGCAAGGAGTGATATCACCATTTGGATAGATTCGACAATAATATAGACCAGCTAAACAGCCTCGAATCCATTGACGCATATCTAAACCCATGTTCTTAGCTATTCGCATAAATTGTGGTGCACATGATGGTCTCACGTTAAGTCTATGCTTGCTAGTCTTTGCGAAGGTGGATTCAATCATACCCTCATACCTGACTGGTGAAATATCTGTAAGCTTCGCGCCCCTACCGGTAGGTACTAAGAAGAATAGATGAAAATTCTCTACGCCAAGTTGTTCAGCTTCTGACATTATCTCATCGATCTCAGCGTGATTTTGCAGAGTTACTGTAGTGTTTACTTGAACTAGAATGTTGTTTTGTTTTAATGCAGTAATGGCGTTTGTGGCTTTCAACCAAGAGCCTTTGATTCCTCTAAACTCATCATGTTTTTCAGGTATGCTAGAATCTAGGCTGATTGAAACCGTCTTTACTCCAGCATCTCTTAAGCTCTTTGCAGCAGTTTCATCAATCAAACTGCCGTTGCTTCCTAAACCCATTCGTAAACCTTGACTTGTGCCATAACGAATTAAGTCGTAAATATCACTGCGTAGCATTGGTTCACCTCCACTTAGAATCAGCAAGGGTCTGCTTACCTTAGCAATTTGATCGATGAGTAGTTTTCCTTCTTTGGTTGTGAGTTCATTTTGTAATTCGTCTTTAGCTGCGTTTATGTAACAATGAGAACACTTAAGGTTGCATTTCCTTGTCACATTCCAAGATACAACAAGAGGAATGAACGGAGAATTACTAGTTGCAGCATTTGGTGAATCAGCAAGCTTCATGTAGAATTCGCATTTTCCATGTGTAGTCATTCGTTGAGGCTGCGAAAGCGTAAAAGTGAACGGTAGAACAGTCTCCAGCATAGCTTTGGCATGTGCAAAACAGAAATGAGTGCAGAATAATGCAGCAACCGCTTCGTTCAAGCCCAATTTTTTGTTGATGTAACTGTGACTTCCAGCAACTGGACAATTGAAGAATTGCATATTGCCGTCAAGTTTAGCTATACTCATACTATAATCTATGAAATGATCACTCAGCATCACTGTTTGAAGATTTTCACGTCGCATACCAACCTTCAACGTGACGTCTAGTGCAATATTTACGGTTTCTTGACCGAAAGTATCTTGAACGCGTTCCATTGCGTTTTTTAGACAATTTATCCCATAGATTCGCGCTATCTCAGATGATAATAGTAAGCCTTTGATAGTCTCGTACTCTTGTCTTAAACGCATTTGTATAACGTAAGTTGACCATTCTTGAAACGTATGTACTAAATTTTGTAATGAGTCTTGACTTTTGTTATTGAGCTGTTTTTCGATTTCTTTTGTTTTCTGAGCTAACTTACTGAAAAGATCGATCTTCTCTTTTGTATCCAAGAGTCTATTTATTTTTACTCTTGAATTCCTAACAGTTGGTAGGAACCCGTTGGAAAGTTCAATTGCGTCTGAAACAAAATCGTCATAGAACGGCCATATTTGCTCATCCACAGCAAGTTGTTTTTCTGGAAATTCTTGTTGAAGATACCGTGTCTCTGCCGCCATCTTAGTTACCATAGCCATATGGTACAAGAGTGATCCTGCCATGCCCGGGTCAGTGTTCTTGCCAGCTGAAACGCCATACACGATTTCATGAAGTAAACGCTTTGCTAAATCGAATTCGCCTTGTTTAACAGCGACTGAAGCTTTGTTTAGTTTTGTATACCTTTCCTGCAGGAGTAGAGCCCATTTATGGCAGTGTGTTTGATTAAAGTGTGTTAAAGTAGGTCACCTAGGTGGAGTTTAACATTAACCATGGTTGGTGCAGTAAAAAAGTTAACGGTAAAAAGGTATCCCAACAATGTTTTAGAAAATCAAAGAAAGATGAAACAACTCGATAGCCTAATTAACAGGAGCAGATAGAAATATGCCAACTTCGATTGGAGATGCACGAATGATTTACGCATTAGTTGGCTTCCTAGTGATGTTTGGCATGTTGATCGGCATTGGTATAAATCAGCCTAGAGGAACAAGCATGAAGACATGGTGCTATGGTTACTTAGCCATATCCATAGTTTTTGATATTCTAGTAGTATTTGCATTGTACTTCCAAGTCGGAGAAATCACAGAACTCTTGCTTGGGCTCTCAGCTGGCGCAGCTACGGGCTTAGCTATTCATGTTGCACACCACATAATTGAAGTAGGAGAACATGGCGAAAACGCAGAAAGCGGAAAAGGAATCTTTGGCTTCTAAGTTAATGAATTAACATATTTATGCATATGGTTTAACGTAGTTCTCTATCGTCTTTCTTTTCAGTTTTATGGATAAAGAAAGCGACTGTCAGAATTACCAGTACAATTATTGTGGTTAAAGTTATAACGACAAAAGAAGGAAAAGTCAACCTTGGTTGTGAACTCGTAAACAATAATGAGCCTGATGAGGTCGATAATGCGTAAACAGTACCGTCTGTTGATGAAACATAGACTATACCATTCCTAACCGCAGGAGAAGAATAGATTGGACCCTTGGTTTCATAACTCCATATTTTAGTGCCTGATGAAGCATCAAGACAACAAACGCTGTAATCTTCAGAACCCACATAAACACAGCTACCCGCAACAACAGGAGAAGAGACAACCCAGTATTCTGTTCGGTAGTGCCAGATTTCTTCGCCAGTTAGAGCATCAAGACAGTAGACACAGTTGTCCTCTGAACCCACATAAACATGACCGTTAGCAACCGCAGGAGAGGAGACTACAAAATCTTCAGTTTCAAAGCGCCAAGTTATAGAACCCGAGGAAGCATTAACACAATAAACGCATCCATCGGCAGACCCAAAATAGACATAATCATCGACGACTGCGGGTGACGAGTATATTGGACCAGCAGTTCTATACGCCCAGATCTTTGAGCCTAAATAGTCAAGGCAGTAGAGATTACCGTCAGTAGATCCAACATAAACGTAATCGTTGACTATTGCTGGAGAGGAATCGACATAGCCATTGGTTTGATAATGCCAAATATTAGCTCCGTTTGAAGCATTAAGACAGTAAAGATTATTGTCCCTTGAACCGACATAGACATAACCATCAACAATGGTTGGTGAGGACATGATCATATTTCCAGTTTCATAACTCCATGATTGGAGCCCTGAATAAGCATCAACACAATAAATCCTACCATCATCTGATCCTATGTAGACATAGCCGTTGACTACTGCAGGGGAAGAGTATTCTATGGGACCATTAGTCTTATAGCTCCACAGTCTTACGCCTGTTGAAGAATTGAGACAATAAACGTTGCCATCCCAAGACCCAACATAAATGCGACCATAAACAAGAGCGATTGATGAGCGTATTGCAGAATCAGTACTATAGTTCCATACTTGAATTGAGGTTACTGTAGAACTATTAGCCAAGTGTCCTGTATGAGCCGGATTATAATGAAACATTGGCCAATCGCCATTTGCGGAACCAGCCTCCACAATCAACATGGGTAGACTAATGTAGGCTATGAGCAACATTATGATAGACACTATTGAAAATGATCTAATCGCCATTGTTTAGGTTAACCCAGAAGTTTTGTTTGTATAAAGAACATATATATGATTTTTCTGAACACTAAACACGTAATTTTGTCTTGAGTGTGAAAACTGAGCGCTAAGGGTAGTCTGCATAGGCTTATAACTATATAGCGTTAAGTGATTTTCGGATTAGTCTTGATAGAATTCAAAAACCCTGCCATTTCGACGAGGATGAAGGCGCATAGTGTTGCTTCTGCTTTGATAACTCACGCTAATATAATTAGTGTTTGTCTAATAGTAATTTTTACTGGCTTATTATTCTTCATTAATCTCGGAAGGGGGCCTCTATGGTGGGCAGATGAACAGACCTATTCTCAGTGGGGATTCTATATCGAGAAAACTGGAGATTACTTGACTCCATGGGCTTACGGAGAACCAAGTCTATGGATAGGTAAGCCACCTCTCTATTTCTGGCTGATGGCCTTGGCTTACCAGGTTTTTGGTGTAAATAACTTTTCGACAAGGTTTTGGAACCCTGTTTTTGGTGTATTATCATGTGTTGTAGTTTTCTATTTTGGAAAGAGATTATACAATAGGAGCACGGGATTCCTGGCTGTGCTTGTTTTGAGTACATTCTTTACTTTCTTCTCATTCGCTAGGCATGCGATGCTGGATGTCCCGTTCATTTTCTTCATGTTAACTAGTATATTCTTCTTTGTAGTCTATGAAAGACAGGGAGAGAATACTAAGTATATTCTTCTGAGCGGAGTATTCTTTGGTTTAGCACTTCTTACAAAACAAACAACTGCTTTACTAATTCCGTTAATTATAGCACCTTATCTTGTTTTAACACGAAAATCAATCAAGTCACTTTTTACTAAACAGTTTGCACTTTTCATGGTAGTTGGCATACTAATTATCAGCCCTTGGTTAGTCTACATGATTCTTCAATATGGATTCCGGTTTTGGTACGTGTTTCTATTGTACAATAATGTTATGCGATCTATATCGCCTCTTGAAGGACATGTTGGAGATTCCCTGTTCTACTTCAATTATCTGATTACCAGGGAGAACATTCTATGGGTAGCGATCTTGCCTTTAGCAGTTGGGTTTTCCTTGTTCAAAGCTTTTCGTAAACATGATAATCGAGATGTTTTGTTTCTAATGTGGATAGTAGTGGTTCTAGTAGTATTCACAGTTGCACAAACAAAGCTTTTCTGGTACATTCTGCCTGCTTTCCCAGCCTTTGCGATTTTGATTGCGGATTTTCTTTACAATCTATCGAAGAAATTGATAAAGACAAAAAAATCTAAGTTTTTGAACCTTTAATCTTGCAGACTATGAACTCATTGTTCGAGTACACTTGTTCTAAAAGGTTAGAGCGGAGTAGTTTAGAGTCAAAGCTTCTCTTATCATAGACCACAAATTCTACGTCATTCTCTCTGATGTAGTCAGTGTAGTCTCTGGTTATTACATCAAATGATGTAGGCTTAGAATCGAACATGTATTGTAACCCACCTAATTCCATTCCAGGATAACTCGTCTTGGAGAAAGTCAGGATCCTATACTTTGATGATACCATCTCATTTAGTGTAACGTTACCGAGTTGATACCGAAACCGAAGCGCATCTACCATCTTATTCGCCAAAACTCCAATGTTACCCTGATCAGGCAGGTTTTCAAACTTAATGGTATATACAACTTGATTTTTACCGTCATAAACGCCTATGTAGCCTCCATTCATATTTCTTGGTGAGAAATCAACTAAAGCCCAATCATTGTTACCTGCAATATATGATGGGTTATCCCATGGATTCTGCCAATTCAACAATCCAGGCACGTATGCTTTGTTAAAGGATAGTGAAGGGTCAAAGTAACTGCTAACATACAATGATGCATTAGTGATTTCACTGCGTAAGGGCGTTAGAGTCCAAACAACGTCAACAGAATAACTATCGTTCTGGACGAGGATGTTTTCTGTGAGAAGAACATTGTCGTTAGAGTAGCTAATGATGAGTCCCTTTGGATACCCTGACTCAACGAACGTAATGTTTCTATTCAATCCTGAAAGATCGAGACTATATTGAATGTTGTTTTGGTTGAAGGATAAGAAGACTTGTTGTTCAGATAAGTAAGAGACTCTTTTCCATACACTATCGATAGAAACATACATTTCACCGGAGATTAGGTCTTTTGCTTCAAGCGCTCTAACAAGAGTAAAGGGCTGTTCGATTTCATAAGATAAATCAAGAACTGATTCAGCGATAACGTTTCTTTCAATCACAGGATCAGTCTCAGCGATTACCATCTTACCAGAGTACATTCCAAACCATAAGCCTGGCTTCTCTGTTACAACAACTGTTCCTGAACTAGGATAATTATTTCTTAACCAGACTGCTGCCTCATAGGCTCTTAGATCAGATGTTGAGTAGAAGTTGGTACCTTCGTTGATTCTTGCGCCAACAGTCTGGAATCGAAACAGGAGAACCAAAAACATAGCGATGACGATTGTGGCGGTGATTATCTGCATGAGTCTTTTTCGTCCAATTTTAATTCTACTATAAGAAGCAAAAGCTAAGTCAATCACGTACGAGAGAGAAATCGCTGCAAAGACTGCTACTGGGGGTAGCAAGAAGTAGGTGAACATTTGATAGGGCAAATACAAGCCAAACAGGTAAGATTGTGAGAAAATTAACGGAATAAGTAAACTCAAGAATAAAATCAGGAAATAATTCAATTTCTTCTCTTTTCTTAGTTTGTGAAGTGCTAAGAATAGACCGGAAAAAGCAAACACTAACGCAAAGCCAAAACTCAGAAAGAGTGAATCAAGTGTAACTGACGGAATTTGATAGACCATGTTTTGGATTCCAAAAAAAACATGGTAGATAACCATATCGAACCTAGCGAGTATGGGTTGTATGTAGTAGAGAAAGAAGGCAACAGCGCCTCCCAGAAGGGCGACGATTCCAGCTTTGAGGTATTTACCTTTTGAAGTAATGAATAAGACAAGGACAAACGGTGGAACTATAAATGCTATCAAGAAGGTACCCAATTGTTGAGAAAGAACTAATGAGAATGAGACGAAAAAGGTAATAAACACGGGTTGAATGCTGCGTGTTATGGCTGGCAAATATAAAATCAACACACACATGAACGCCAAACTTAGAATTGTCGTGTAGCCTCCCCATGAATTAATCTCGTATAAGGGAAGGCTAAGAAACATCAATGCTGAAGCAAGAATACCATATTTTTTTCCAAAGAACTTTGAACCTATCAAGTAAACGGATGCTATAAGTAGCCAATTAATTAGTGCTGTTAAGGCTTTCATCACAAACAATAATTGTTCTATGCTTGCTGCTCCAGTAAACGCAATTATTGCTGAGAGTAGCATATGGTAGAGAGGAGGGTACCACATGAAGTCCCCCATGGGAATCTCTCCTGATGCCAGAATCATCTCTGCACGTCCCAAATGAAATGCAGGATCATTACCCAAAACTAAACCGTTTGATGATAAGAGCATGAAGAAGAACACAAGGCTTACTATCGAAAAGACTGCAATGTAGATGAGCTCCAGCTTCTTCGCTGTTAAATTCCGACGAATTGAATCTGTAATGGTCTTCCTTGGTTGAGTGAAATTGGTTCCCACTCTAGAAATTGCCGCGATAGGATTAATAAACGCTAAACCATGAAATGGGATTTTCCTTGATTTAGAAACAAAAGCTGAATCGTACTGTGAAGTTTTATCAGAATGTTTGTCTATGATTTGTCGACCCCATTTTCTTCTCTGAACTGCAGTTTGTAGAAAGAGCTGTATAGACCTTTTTTATGCATCAGTTCTTCATGCGTGCCTCTTTCAACTATTGAACCGTGATCGAGTATCAGTATTTGGTCGCATAGTCTAACGGTTGAGAGTCTATGTGCGATGATTATGGTCATTCTGTTCTGCATTAAGACTTTGAGGGCGTTCTGAATTACGAGTTCTGTGTAGGCGTCGACAGAGGATGTTGCTTCATCTAACACTAGAATCTCTGGGTTTGCTACTAAGGTTCTTGCGAAACTTATCAGCTGTCGTTGTCCGATACTGATGTTTGAGGACCCTTCTTGAACTTGATAGCCATAGTCGTTGGGGAGTTTCATTATGAAATCGTGTGCTCCGACTGATTTTGCGGCAGATATAATTTCTGCGTCTGAAGCTTCGGGTTTAGCAAATCTAATGTTCTCTCTGATGGAAATTGGAAAAAGAAATGAATCTTGAAGCACTATACCAATGTGACTTCTTAATGAAGCTAATTTGATATTACGTATATTGTGGCCATCTATGAGTATTGCGCCCTCATTGGGATCGTAGAACCTGGCTAATAGATTTATAATGGTGCTTTTTCCTGCACCGGTTGGGCCAACAAGTGCCAGTTTCATGTTTTGCTTAAGACTAAAGCTGATATTCTGTAGAACTGGAACGTTTGGTTCATAATTGAAGCTGATGTTATCAAAAGTGACTTCGTTTATCATTGTGCTATAACACTCCTTTCAGGAAGAGCATCGATTACCTCAATCTTTGTATCTATCAAGTCAAACATTCGTTCTATTGCAGACATTGCACCTTGGTACTGATCGTACATTGAAACCAAATCTACTAATGGCATGAAATATGAGAACTGGTATTCTGTAAAAGCCACCAATATTCCCAACGTAAGTGATCCATTGAGGACTGACATTGCTCCAAAGAAGAGAATTATGATGGTCCCAACTAACCTTAAGGCAATCACGAACGGCATGTAGGAAGCGCTTATAAAAATGGCTTTAATTGTTGCCTTGACGTTTTCTGCTTGAGTTCTCAAAAACTTCTTTTCTGCTTCTCCTTCTCGTGCAAACGCTTGGGTTATTTTTATGCCCGTTAGGTCTTCTTGTAATCTTCCCGTTAAACCCGAAGTAGTTATGAGCGCTTTGCGATAAGCTGACCTTGAGTATTTGCCGAGATACCAGACTAACACTAGTGCAGCAGGTAAGACTGAAATGGCGAGCAACGCTAGTCGCAGATCAAGGATAAACATGACGACGAAAGCGCCAAGGATTGAGGAGATGTCGACAAGAATACTGGTGAGGCCTAACCTTAGAAAGATTCTGACTGTGTTTGCATCGTTTGTTGGTCGAGAAATAATTCTTCCAACCTCACCTTCAGAGAAATATCTCAAGGAGATCACTTGAAGTTTCTCCATCATATCGTCTCTCATTTTGGATACTACGTTTTCACCCATGATTCGCATTTGATAAGTCTGGAGGTACTGGAAGCCGTAATTGCTCAAGATGATTACTGCGAATAAGGGGATCCACCATATGAAACTTGAGAGATTTCGTGGTGTTATGATTTGATCGATAGCGATTGCATGCATGTAGGGTGCAGCTAAACCTGTGAGAGCTCCAAGGAAGGTAGCGGAAACACCGAATATCAAATTTCGTCTGTGTGCTTTAGCGTAAGCATAGACGCGTTTGATCAGTACTCGGTCAGGAATAGTTCTTTTTCGTCTCTCCTCTTGGTCAGAGCAGAATGTTGCGTATGAGCTTGACATTATAGAGCAATCTCCAATTGCGGCTTTTTTTGAACAAATTGTGTCTCGTAGACCTTCCTGTAGGCTCCGTTATGAGCCATAAGTTCATTATGTGTTCCAAATTCTACTATAGAGCCGCTTTCGAGAACCAAGACTTTGTCGGCAGTCTTTATTGTGGAGAAGCGTTGAGCGATTATCAGGGTAGTTCTTGACTTTGTGGCTTCTTCTAGGGCAGATTGAATTTCTTGTTCGGTCTTTGCATCTACAAAGGACAACGAATCATCCATTATCAGAATTCGAGGGTCAGTTAAGAGAGCTCTTGCTATGGTTAGTCTTTGCTTCTGACCACCAGAAAGCGTAATTCCCCGTTCCCCAACGCGTGTATCGTATCCTTTTGGAAGCGATTCGATGAAATCATGAATTCTTGCCAGTTTAGCCTCTGTAATAATCTCTTCTAAGGAAGCGTTAGCTTTTCCGAAGGCAATGTTTTCTCTAATAGTTCCAGAAAACAGGAAGACATCTTGTAGGACTACACCAACCTGTTCTCTGAGTGAGGTAAGCTTGAATTCGCGTACATCAACACCATCTATTTTTACGCTACCCTTCTGAACATCGTAGAACCTTGGCACAAGGTAGATCAGAGAACTCTTGCCTGATCCAGTAGCGCCAAGGATAGCTATTCTTTCTCCCGGGTGGACAGTAAAATTCACATTTTTTAGGACGGGTCTATTCTGATCGTACCCAAAGGTGACGTTTTCAAACTCAAGCTTGCCATTCTCAATTCTTATATCCTTAGCATCTAAGAAATCATCTACCTTGTTGGGGACATCCTCTATGTCCAAAATTCGCTCTAAACCAGCATAAGCAGTTATCCATGTTCCTAAGGTTTGACTTAGGTCTCTTATAGGGAAAGTCAATCGCATCATATATCTGGCAAAGAGTATTATGGCTCCAATTGTTAACACGGAACCTGGGATGCTGTTTGAGTATCCAGCGTATACATAGACTAATGCGATTCCAAGTGTAAGAAGTGCGGGTCCTAAGGGCATATAGATTGACTGAATCTTTCCTGCTTTGATTGCAGTGTCAACGTAGATGTTTTCGATTTCTTTGAAACCATCAACAATATCATTCTCACGTCGAAAAATTCTGACTGTTTTCATGCCTACGATGTTTTGTTGAATGAAAGAGGATAGTTTTCCAATGATTAGTTGCATGTTTCTAAATAGGGGCATGATCTCCCACCATAAGCGAGTAGTGGAATAGAAGATTAGGGGCATGGTTGCCATAGAAATCAGAGTTAAGATTGGACTTATAGGATAGATAATTACGATTATTAGAACAGCAGTAAAAACTGCGTTAAGGATTGTTCCCAGCCATGATCTCAAGAATTGATCTACAAGTTGAAGGTCAACGGTTGCTCTGGAAGTAAGGTCACCTACTCCAACTGAGTCGTAGAAGCTGAAAGATTTTTTCTGTAAGGATCGGTAGTATCCAGTCCTTAAATCTCGTACAATATATTGGGACATTACACCATGGACAAAAATTACTAGAAAATTGGTTACTGCATACCCTAAACCCGCTAAGACTATGACTAACAAGTATCCGCCTAAAAGAGCTGTGTTTCCAGCACCGATAACATCGTTTATTATTAGAGTTGTGTAGAGTGGCTCTATAGTGAATAAGGTAGATCTGATTAAAGCTAGAATTACTATGGCGATGATAAACCCATAGTATCGTTTATGGTATTGCATTAGCCTTCGGAAGGCTGAAACAGACTGTGTAAACCCCTTCTTTGGTCTAAGCGATTTTGCGTATTCTAAGATAGGCTGTGATACACTCATTGTAATCTTGCAGATACAGCAGGCAAAATCAATCAATATAAACAATTTTGGCTGAAATCAGAATTCGCATGGAAATATGGGAGTATTTTACTACTAACCGGTAGTTATCCAAAGATGACTATAGGATAATTGGTTGTGAATAGAAGCGTAGAAGTCAATATTCACTGTACTTACCACAATACCTGAGATATGTTCGATTACAGAATAGACGTAATTCATTTAACTAAATACGGTTATTCTGCTATTTAGTACTAGATTGACAATGTTTATATGTATCCAAGAAAAAGGAAACTTTCCAAAGGAAGGTTTATCATGGGTAAATCTCTCACTCAAAAAATACTGGAAGAACATCTCGTAGTGGGTAAATACGTGCCTGGTACTGAGATAGGTATAAAGATTGATCAGACACTAACTCAAGATGCTACAGGGACAATGGCTTATCTACAGTTTGAAGCCATGGGTCTAAAACAAGTAAAAACCGAATTATCTGTCAGTTACGTAGACCATAACACAATTCAAGTTGGTTTTGAGAACGCTGATGATCACAAGTACCTTCAGACTGTCGCTGCTAAGTACGGAATCATCTACTCGAAAGCGGGAAACGGAATATGTCATCAAGTTCATTTAGAAAGGTTTGGCAAGCCTGGCAAAACCCTTCTAGGTTCAGATAGTCACACACCAACGGGAGGAGGTATTGGAATGATAGCCATTGGAGCAGGTGGGTTAGATGTGGCTGTCGCGATGGGTGGAGGCGAATTCTACCTCAATTGTCCTAAAGTTTACAGAATAAACCTTGAGGGTGCTCTTAAGCCTTGGGTTAGTGCTAAAGATGTTGTCTTAAAGATGCTTCAAATCTTTTCAGTCAAAGGTAATGTTGATGTTGTCATGGAATACGCTGGATCTGGCGTGAAGAGTCTTACTGTCCCAGAGAGAGCTACGATTACGAATATGGGCGCCGAGATGGGTGTGACTACTTCGATATTTCCTTCAGATGAAGAGACAAAGAAATTCTTGAAGGCGCAGGGTAGAGAACAAGATTGGGTTGAACTAAAAGCTGATGATGATGCACAGTACGATAAAGTTGTGGACCTTGACCTCAGTGAGATAGAGCCTCTTGCAGCAGCACCTCACAGTCCAGGTAATGTGGTTCGAGTCAGTGATATGAAAGGCTTGAAGGTGGATCAAGTAATGCTCGGTTCGTGTACGAATTCTTCCTACAAAGAAATAGCTACTGCGGCTAAAATCATGAAAGGACGTAGAGTACATCCGGATGTATCGTTTGGGGTTGCTCCAGGTTCAAGACAAGTCTTGCAGATGGCTGCTAGAGATGGGTACGTTAACGATCTTTTGAGTTCTGGAGCAAGATTGTTGGAGGCTGCATGCGGTTTCTGTATTGGTAATAGTCAGAGTCCTAAATCAACTGGTGTGTCCCTTAGGACAAGTAACAGGAATTTTGAGGGAAGAAGTGGCACAGCAGACGCACGGGTTTACCTTGTAAGCCCGGAGGTTGCAGCTGTATCTGCAATCATAGGTGAATTAACTGACCCAACAAAAGTGAACATTGAATTTCCCAACGTTAGTATGCCAGAACAGTTTCTTATCGACGATTCCATGTTTATCTTTCCAAAGGATAATGATAAGAATGTTGAAGTCGTTAGAGGACCAAACATAGGCACACCCCCAGTTAATGATAAGATGCCTGATACCATAAAAGGTCATATTGGCATAAAAGTTGGAGACAAAATTACAACTGATCACATAATGCCAGCTGGAGCTAGACTCAAATATAGATCGAATGTGCCTAAATATTCAGAGTTTGTGTTCGAACTCATCGATCCTGGGTTTCCCAAAAGAGCCATGGCGGATAAGAAGAACGGGCTAGCTACAATTATTGTTGCTGGCGAATCCTACGGTCAAGGAAGCTCTCGAGAGCATGCAGCGTTGTGTCCAATGTACCTTGGTGTTAA
>DATGZD010000040.1:0-8906 GCA_035297385.1 Candidatus Sulfotelmatobacter sp.
AGATGGGAAATGCGTATCCATAAGCGTTTATTGGATATTGATTCTGAAGAGCGTGTTATGCGAAGAATAATGCGTATACGTGTACCCGAAGAAGTTCATGTTACGATTGAATTAATCTAAATTTTTAATTTTTTAGAAAGCAAATCCACCAACAAAATAGGCTGCAATAGTCAATACTGCACTTGCGGCAAAGGCTATGCCCCAGATTTTTTTATTCCAGCTGTAAATCTTAAAACCATCAAAAATGCCAAACGGAATCAGGTTAAATACAGCCATGAAACCATTCAAGAATGAAGCAAGCAAAAGAATAGTGAATAACTGTGGAATAACAGACTGGCCAGCAAATGCAGAAGCAAACAGACCTGCAGATAACAAAATATTCACTATTGGGCCTGCAAGAGAAATCTTGCCCATATCTTTAATGTTTGATGGTCCTGAAATCATGACGGCTCCAGGCGAAATAATCTTGAAAAATGGATTAATTATTGAAATCAATGTCAAAATGGCACCCCACATTGTTAATCGAAACTCAGCCCATAAACCACGTTTCTGAGCCGTCACTTTATGTGCAAGCTCATGACACAAGAATGATGTTGTCAGAATAACTGCAAAAACTCCAAAAACTATCAATCCAGCTAACCAATCTCCAAAACCAAAGAAACTATAGAAAAGCAATGAAGATAAGCCTATGCCAATCACTAGCAGAGCTGCAATCGCTAAATGTTTCACTTCTTTGTGACTAAAGTACACTTGCCCTTTACTTGATTTAGGTTGTCCAAAAGTAACTGAATACTCATATGATTTTGGTGAACGCAAAACTACAACTTCTTCTTGCCTTAAACTACGAGCAAGGTCTATCTTTGAGCAATCATGATTTTCAGGTAAACGATGTTGACTACAGAATTGTCCGCCACAATACGGACATTGAAAAGGAAGGAACGTTTCTTCTCTACACTTATGGCATTGCATATTTCGTGTAATCCTTTTTCATAAAAAATATGACAGCAGACGTTTATACTTTTTCTCAAAATAACAACAAACTGACAACAAAGAAATCAGATACTTTAGTTATACCCAAGTATTTAATGTCATTTGTTATTGCTTCTGGTTGAATAATCAAAGATGTATGACTAACAGAGGAATATTTCTAGGAAAAATGCCGATGGGTTACTCATACATTTTAGCTTTTCTTGAGTAGCTTTGAGGGAGGCGCTTTAGCACCGTTTTTGGGTTTTTCTTCTTCTGTCTTTAAGAGTTCAGTTAATTCACGTTGTCGTTGCAGGAATTCTAATCCTTTCTGCGTGGTAACGTAGATCTCTTTGCCTTTACGTTCAGCTTTCTCTATGAGTTTTATTTTAAGCATGAACTTGATATAACCGTTGAGCTGTGCAAAACTTAGATTTGCTCTATACATTATCTGGGTTTTAAGAGTACCTTCTCTGGCAATTTCAAGAATTTCAGCAATTATGCAGAGTTTATCTCTACGTTTAGGTGAATTTTCAGCTATCCATGAATTCACTTCTATGTCCCTCTTCCAGATTTTTGCTCTATACGATTGTTTTGCGTTCAATATTTTAAACCGTGTTTCATAAGTCCGCATATATCGAATAGGAAAATATTATAGAACAGTAATCAACCACAAGAGTAATCGAAAGACTTTATTGCAACCAAAAATCAAGTCCTACGGTAAAACCTATGATTATTGGCTTAATCTCAGATACACATGACAATCTGCCTTTGGTTGAAAGAACTGTAAAACGATTAAATAAAGAAAAAGTTGAACTCGTACTCCATGCTGGAGACTATGTTGCACCATTTGTTATCGCGAAATTTAAACTCTTAAACTGTAACCTCATCGGCGTATTTGGCAACAATGATGGAGATCATGAACTTCTAAGAAAACGTTTCAACGAAACAGATAACTGCACAATCCGTGGAAGGTTTGCTAAGATTGATGTCGAAGGCTTCACAATCGCGTTACTTCATGGGGACGAAACAGAACTCCTAAACGCTCTCATCAGTAATGGACGTTTTGATGCTATCGTTCACGGGCATTCCCATGCAAACGTAGCAAAGACTGAAGGCGAAGCTTTAATCATCAATCCAGGAGAAATATGTGGATATTTAACGGGAAAACCAACATTAGCAATACTGGACACAATAAAGCGTAAAGCAAACATAGTCAACCTATAAACCAAAGAATGTTCTTATTCAAAAACTGTGGATACTATCTCTGAAAATAGACTACGCGCTAACTTTCATGATGGAAAACGTTTTTATAATTAGTTTCTGTAACACTAAATGGTGATTTTATGGAAGACAATTCTAAAAGAGAGCGTGGTGCGCATACACTTGAGCGTGCAGGTCAGAACTTGGGTGACACAATATCGACAATTGTAGACAAGCTAGCGGGAAAACAATCTAACCTAAGACTCAGTTTTGATGACCTTACTCTTGACATGGGCAGAATGAAAGTCAGCCTCAACGGTGCAGTCGTACTGGACGTTGTTTATTCGAAAGAAGTAGATACCTCAGGAACAACCAGTACACGATCAAGAATGGAAAGAAAATAAGTACAATTCTTCAACGGCTATCTGTTTAAGGCAGGTTAAGTATGTCTCTGGCAGCTTTAGCTGGGATACTTAAGTCTGGAAAAGTTACGGTATCTACCAAGGACAAAGAAGAGCTTGAGATTACCGCTGGAAACAGACGAATTGACGTAAATGCAGAAGACAAGGGACTGATAAAAGAAGTAATCTCAGCTGTAAGAGAATCCGGTGGAAAACGTGGTATAGCTGAGACCATAAAAGAAGCTCCAAGTACAATAGAAGCTCTAAATGACATGCGGGAATTAATGGCTGATATCGCTGAAGAATTAAAGCAAGCTGGAATTACAGTAACCCTCTCATACAAAGGTGACCTAGTAGTCACGGTTGGAGCTCAAGCTAATTCCAAAATTTCACGTCTAATAACTAAAACAAAAGCGTTGGAAATTAACAGTCTGCCAAAACTAATTGAAATGGCTATCTAAATCATAACAAGCCTAACCATCCCTTTTTCTAATACATTGGTCTAAATCATGTTACTTTTACTGTGAAAAAGAAGCGCCGGGAATGGGATTCGAACCCATGCGGACCTTACGATCCACGGGCTCTCAAGGCCCGCGCGTTAACCACTCTGCCATCCCGGCACATGTATCACATCTGTTATTCAGTCTTCTTAAAATCCTTATCCGCCAATTACCTCTTTAGAGGTATGATTCTCTATAATGAATTTTTTAGTCGATTCATAGGCGAACCATGTTAAGGGAATTATTGAGATGAAGCAATAACGAACCATGTTGGATATGAAGTATCGCATTTGTGATTGAGGGAAATATGAAAGGAAGAAGAGTGGTTCCCAACTTGTTTCGTAGATGAAGTTCACTGATGTAACAATCAGACCGACCACAACAGTCAACATTACGGAAAGTAATAGACAACTGACGCGCTCATTCTGAATTCTTCTCATTGAAGCTTTTAAGTAATCAGCGAAGAACCAACTGTAAGCCAACATAAAGAAGGCTAGGAAAACTCCGAAAAACAGAAGTTCAAGGAAGAAACCGCCAAAGTCAAGGCTAAACGTATACAGAGTTGCTCTGTACATGTACTCGCTTGGTTGAATAGCAAATATTAAACCTTCAAAGGTGCCATCCCAGAAATGATAAATATTTCTGAGCGTCCAAGTACCCAACAGAGAAAAGAAGACTACGATAGCTAGTGCATAATTCTTGTTTCTGAAAACATTCCAACGCATATAATAGAAACGCCACAAAAACCCTGACAGACCAGCTATTATGAAAAAGTAGCCAACGCTGGACTTAACTAAGAAACCTAGTGCTGCTGTTAACCCAGCAACTATTATTCGATTTTCTTTTTGAGCCTTCAGACTCTCAAGAATAAAGTACAATGTAAGGACATAGAATACTATTACAATTGGTTCTGCAAAGTTACGTGACACCGCAAAAACATAGCTTGGAATAGTAGCGATTAGACCAGTTGTTACTAGGGCAGATGTCTCTCCATACATTCTTTTGGTTATAACGAAAACCACAACTATAGCTGCGATAAAACTTATTTCAGCAGCTATTCGAGTACCCAGGTCGACTGGCAGGAAAAAATAGAAAAGTGAAAGATACACGGGATAGACGGGACCAAAGTGATGAGTAAAGATACCATCCTGCAAGAATTCATGGTAAGTAAGAAAAGATTGTGCGATACGCTGATACACTAATCCATCGTTCATCCAAGAATAATTATCCTGTGTTGCATAGATGTTCAGATAAGTAAAAGCAGCAAGTCCAACAATAATCATAACGAAGAAACTAACAGTGAGGATTCTTTTGGGAGCGTTTAGAAGATTTGGTCCCTTTCTCAGCAGTACTATCAGAGCTGAACCTACTATACCTGTCAAAAAGTAAGTAGCAAACAGCACTACGTGCGCATCGTTTCGCATGAAAGCATACCAATCATTCATATCACCTTGCAGGTAAAGAAAAGCAAACAAGCCAAATAATATGTACAGGCAAACAAAAATAGACACAAAAGCAGGGAAGTGCTTATCCAGGTTCTGTTGTAATCTATCCCTCAACGTTAGTACAGTTGACCTTTGCATGGGCATGGTGTTCTTGATAGCGTTTTAACAATAAAAGATTTAGCAGTATGAAACGATGACATTTGCAAGTTAGCAGTTGTGTTCATCAATAATTGAATAATAACCCAATTTACACAACAAGAAAAGAATTATCTAACCAGAAAATCGCGCGCGCTTTCGTTTAACAAAAGTTCCACGGAGGAGTCTCCTAAGAAGCTAAGAGCTACTCGAATTCCTTATTTTTAAAAGTCGAGACAAGACACTTAGAGGTATGTGATTGTAATGTGACAGCTACTACTTCCAATATAGTTTGTAGTTCATAAAGGATGATTTGGCATCACAAAAGACTTAATCTTTGAAATCTAATGACATTATTATGGTTTCAAGACTTACTGTCTCTATTCCAGAGAATTTGCTGGACACAATTTTAGCAGGTGCTAAGCATTTATACCCACGTGAAAGCTTTCTCTTGCTGCGCGGAAAGAAAAACAAGAACGTTGTTACTATTTCTGACCTTCTTGTTGCGCCTTTTTCTGTTCATGGTCGAGGCTTCGCTAGTTATCCAGCTCATATGTTGCCTATGGATTTCTCCATAATTGGTACTGTACATTCTCATCCTTCAGGCAACATACAGCCCTCCAGTGTGGATCTTAACCATTTATTCGGTAGAATACTAATGATCGTAGGTTACCCCTATGCTGATGAATCATGTATTGCAGTGTATGATTCAGATGGCGAAAGACTCACGTTAAACGTGCTTAAGACCGAATAGAATAAGTTTTATCAAGTCAAACCTAGATTGGCTGCTTGATATTCTTTCAAAAAATCTAACGCAAATTTATCTGCATTACGTTCAGTGCCTCTATGTTGTTTATCCACTGATTTACTGCGTAAATGATGATAAAATTCATGCAGGATTACGAATGGATTACCAAAAACATCACTATTTAGAACTGAGATAGTCTCATTCTTAGATTGATAGCAGCCAAGAACATTTTTTTTGCGTCCCTTAGGCAGACCCACTTTAAGCATAGGGATGTTCACTTTGTACTCTTCGGAAAGAAGATTCAGTGCTTCTTCTGTGCGTTTATTAAGAATAAGCCAAACAACTCGTGGCTTGGTGAAATGTATTCCTTCTTGTGACATTGCAGAATCTAAAGACTCTGCAGATAAATAACTTGCTATTTATTCCTTGATTTGAGCTTGCTGCTAGGTAGCTGCCACAACTATCCAAATGTTATTCACAACTGCAAACACTAGAAAAGCCAAGGCTGCAATACATGTAAGCTTGACGACTACATGCATCCATTTTGCGACATGAGTATCCTGATTCTCTGCTCTCATTAACTTTTCAGCTTGATAGAACAAGAAACCAACAAAGAAAACCGTTCCAAGTTTTACACAAGTAAATGCAAGTAGATTAGTTTCGGTCAAAGCTGATAGAAAAGGGTTACCTTCTACAGCTCCAAAATAGAGGATACCTACAACCGTAGTTAACCAATCTAGTGAACCCATCAGAACTAGCAGGCTTGGTATGCTTTTGATCTGCGTGGCTCTTCCTCCATTTTTTTCTTTAAAACTGTTTTGAATTTTGTTTTTGTGATTTAAGTACTGAATTTCTTTTTACGACATATTTCACTATTTGGACTAGTCTTAAATGAAACAAAAGTATCGATCAGAAATTAACTGAAACCATTTGATTTAAGACTGGTATAGGCGAAGTAGCTATATATCAGGAAACAAAAACAATAACCGTTACACGTGGGCCGGTCGTCTAGCCTGGTTAGGACATCTGCTTGACGTGCAGAAGGTCGCCGGTCCGAATCCGGTCCGGCCCACCACAACAAAATCCGCGGAAGTTTTGGCATCATTCTTATCCATCATTGCAGTTTGCAGTGTTTTGTCCAAGTTTGGTTTGCGAAAACGGGAGAAATGGGGCGTTAGTAGATAATCGATCTGCATTTGTATCAGATGGTGTTCCCATATTGCTTGTTTTTTGCGAGTTAAGCTACCAGTCAGGCAGTACCTTATTTGGACAGACAATCGAAGTTGACGAGGCTTCAATTCCAGGAATCTGTTGCATCAGTAAGACCAACGTTTCCAGTTCTTGAAGATCTATGGATTTGACTGAACAGATTACATCGTAAGGGCCAAAGACGCTGTCAGCTGAGAGCACTTCTGGGATTTTTAATAGTTGTGTTCTAGCAGTTTCCAAATTCTTAGGTTCGACGTTGAAGAATACGAATGCATATGGCTTCTCAACGAGTTTTAAGCCTGCTGATATTACAACTAGGCTGACTGTTTTTGCTATACAGTCTTCGCTCTCGCCTATTAGCCGAATGGGGTTAAACCATTTGTCAATGAACTCTTGGCTGTCCTTTAGGTCTGGGAATTGTATGAGTATATCTACTGGTCCGAAGAGGAGGAACACGTTTTGTTGGTCCAAGTATAGTGAGAAGAGGAGTTTCTTGAGAACTTCGTTGTATGAGCCGGGCTTGCATTTTAGACCCATGTATGCTTTCATTCGTTAGAACCTCCTTCGTTTTGCTGAGAAACAGAATCATTTTTGCTTCGTAGATATTCATTCATGGCTTTTGCGGCGCGTTTGGCTCCTCCCATGGCGCTTATGACTGTGGCCTCACCTGTCATAATGTCTCCGCCCGTGTAAACACCTTCAAGATTAGTTTTTCCCGTTTGCACATCGGCAACGATAGTTCCTCTGCTCGTGGTTTCCAGATTCTTGGTTACACTTTGAATGATAGGATTAGGTGTTCTCCCAATTGCGACTATTACAGTGTCAGTGTCAATTATTGTTTCTGATCCTTTGATTGGAACTGGTCGTCTTCTTCCTGATTCATCTGGTTCACCAAGTTCCATAGCAATGAGTTCAATTCCTTTTACGTTACCGGTTTCGTCTCCTAGGAATTGGGTTGGTGCCGCTTGAAATTGAAATGTTATGCCCTCTTCCTCTGCATTCAATAGCTCTTCTGCTCTGGCCGGTAGCTCTTCTCTTGACCTTCTATAGATAACACAGACATGGTCAGCGCCAAGTCTAAGGGCACACCTCGCTGAATCCATCGCAACGTTACCACCACCAATCACAGCGACGTTCTTGCCAACTTTAATCGGTGTGTCGAATTCTGGAAACCTGTAAGATTTCATCATGTTAACTCTGATGAGAAATTCATTGGCTGAGTAGATTCCACTAAGATTTTCACCTGGGACTCCAAGGAATACCGGAAGTCCTGCGCCTGATCCGATGAAGACAGCATCGAATCCTTTCTCGAACAGTTCTTCAATAGTAAATAATCTTCCAATTAACGCATCAGAGTGGAACACCACGCCGAGTCTCTTTACATAGTCAACTTCTGCCTGAACTATTTTCTTGGGTAGTCTGAACTCGGGAATGCCGTATACAAGAACACCACCAGCCGAGTGCAATGCCTCAAACACTGTAACTTTATGACCGAGCTTGGCTAAATCAGCTGCGGCAGTTAGACCTGCTGGTCCGCCTCCAACCACAGCAACTCTCTTGCCCGTTGGTTCAGGAATCGAGGGAAAGAGAAGTCCTTTTTCTCTTTCAAGATCTGCGACGAATCGTTCAAGTCGTCCAATAGAAACTGGATTTCCAGTTTTTCCTCGGACGCAGTTCTTTTGACATTGTTCTTCCTGTGGACATACTCTTCCGCAGATAGCGGGTAAACTGTTTTTCTCCTTTACTTTCCTTATTGCTGCATCGTATCTTTCTTCTTGTATGAGCTTTATGAATACTGGAATATCAACGCCTACAGGACAGCCTTCAACGCATCGCGGCTTGGAGCAGCCTAGACACCTTTTTGCCTCAAGTCCGGCTTCTTCTTTATTGTACCCTAATGCGACTTCATTGAAGCTTCGAGTGCGGCTCCGGGTATCAAGTTTTCTCATAGGAACAGCAATGGTTCTCAGATTGGACCTCACTGTTGCCTGCACTTGCATATTCCTCCGGACGCTTTTTCATGGAAGTCTAATGCCAGTCTTTCCTCAGACGGATAGATCTTGAGACGCCTTATCAGTTCATCAAAGTTGGTTCTATGAGCATCGAATTCTGGACCGTCAATACATGCAAATTTTGTTGATCCTCCAACTGAGACTCTGCAAGCACCACACATGCCCATGCCGTCAACCATGACTGGGTTCAGGCTAGCTATTGTTTTCAAGCCAAATGGGCGCGTGACCTCTGAAGTTGTTCTCATCATTAAGGGAGGGCCAATGGCGTAAACAATATCAAATCTATA
>DATGZD010000041.1:0-28580 GCA_035297385.1 Candidatus Sulfotelmatobacter sp.
CATGAGGGAAACGTAACTAGAATTATTGTAAAAGATAATACAGACAAAACTCTTCTAGAGATTCCAGCTACTGTCGGCGTAGTTGGAGTGGTTATAGCGCCTTGGCTTATGGCTTTAGGCGTTATCGCCGCCTTAGTTACAAATTGTAAAATTGTAGTTGAACGAAGAGCGTAACTCTGTCTATTCTGGTGATCTTGCAATCAACAATGCGATGCCAATAACAAGAAGCACCACACTCAGGAATCCAAAGAAGAAGCTGAAGGCGGCAAGTTCAGCGATACTTGTAACCGTAAAGTAGATCATAATTATACCTATTATGAGAAGGAGTAAGCCGAAGAACCTTTGACCGAGACTTATCCAGAACGTGTCTTCTTCGCTCATGTACGTCAGTTCCCGTTTTATTGAGTGTTTGTTGCTACTTAACAAATACACAGTTATTTTAAACTTGTTCTACTTGGCGCCTTTCAATTTGGTTGGAAGATACTTATCCACGATGTATGTTAATCCGTAACGACTGAATGCCTCTTGTTCTGCCTTCCGTCGAATCTTTAAGAACAGTTTTATCTCACGCTGCCACAACGGATCATTCTGGTACCGCGGGTCTTTTTGCAGTTCATATAGTCTCTTGACATCCACTTCATCTAATGGGTCTGTTGGTAGCTTATAATCGATTATGTCTGTTGCCCATACTCCACTCCAAACTGCATCAGGAGTGTTTAATTCGCGCAGGTGCGCTGCGTTCGCTGAGCCTGAGATGATGACTTGAGCAATGTGCATTCCCCATGGATCACCATCGGTAAGGATAAAAACGGGTAGATTGAGTTCATCATGTAATCTCCGAATGAAGCTGCGAGTCTGTCTAGGTGCTTGTCCACCGCATGAGATAAGCAGTGATTTGTGTTTATTGTGTACATTCTCTTCAATGAAGCGTGTAAATAATGCGCCTTTCTCGATAGCTATGACTTTATCTGCGTTAGTGTTCACAAACTCTGCTGACGTTAAGGCTGGACCAATTAGAACACCATCAGGGTGTGAAGTCAGGTTAAGAGTCTTGCCTTCATAACCTGGAACCGTATACCCGATTGTTAGATCACCAAAAATTGCGGATCTCTCTTCGGGGAATATGTTAAAATCTTCTCGAGCATAACCAGTCAGAGTTTCAAGATCTGTGATTATGTTGTTACTTTCTTGTTGGTCAGTAAACGTCATCTCGTATGCTTGAGCTGAATAGTATACATCCCTGAGTGTGGATGTTTTTCGTTGTGATGTGAGTTCATTGCTGAACATTGCTGCCCAAGCTAATTGTGTGAAAGGCTTGATGTGTCTAATGTTTCTTGCACTTCGACCAACCTCTTTTTCACCCAGCACATATTGCCGTAAGGTGGGATCATAGTTGATGTTTTCTGTGCTACGACTGGGCATATTTATGGTTGGAAAATTACCCTTATCCAATTGATCGTAAACGCTGGTTCCAAATTTCTTAAGGCTATTGACTACTTCATTCTTCTTTTTCGCTATATTTGCTTTCTTCTTCTCCATATTTTTGCACACTCTTTAACAATTTATCGATATCCGGGAGCTTCTCTTTCCCTGCGAGTTTAGCACTAAACTGTGCAATCTTCGGTAGATACTTTGAGAAAACGCCTAAACGTCGTTTTTCCATATGTACATGTTCTTGTCTGCTCAAGAAATGCTGTAATTGTCGTCCAATCTCACGAAGAGCGTTTGCAATTTCTCGGCGGACCTCAGGGCGATCAGCAATAAATTCCTTACCTACTGTTTTGTATGGGACTTTAGTACTGCATATATGCATAACAATAGCGATGGGCATATCAGGTGAGACTTTGTACCTACGCCAATTCATGCCCGTTATTACACGATAAGATACATCACTTGCCTCATCGTACAACAGTGGGATGCGATTAGCAAAACGGTAAATTACGAAACCAGTGCGTTTTGGGACATCACCACCATAAGCTATACCCATCTCAACTATGAAGGGATGACCAGCGTATGTAGAAGGTTTACGTTCATTCACAACAAGGTACTCTGGATTCAACTCTTTTTGAATACCTGCTTTTAACAATTCTTCACCCAACGGTGACAAGCAACTAGCATCAGGAGGAAGGAAATCTTTGAACCGTTTAAGATTCTGCATCAATTTGACAATTTCTTCATGACTTAATCGTTTTGGATTCTTTGAGGGACTTAGACCTGCAAATTCTAGAAACTTTTGCGCTGTAACTTCGCCTACTCGGTGAAAATGGTGCCTGAGAAAATCTGACATGTTCTTTTCTTCAGTAATCTGGATGAGTCTTTGCAACAATTCTACGTCAACGCCGTATGGATGAGGGTCAGTTTCCTGAGGGGGCTCCGGCATGGCAGTTGTGCCACGAGTAAACTTATATAATCTACCCTTCGGGTCTACGAATGTCAGGTTTGCATACGGGTTTACCATAGCAGTCTGTTTGAAGTACTCGATAATTTTAGGCATGGCCCGTAGATAATCACCCTCTAAGGTAAATTCAACGATGGTTCCACGCCAATTCTCTTTGTTAATCAATACTTTACGGTCAAGAACGATCGGTCTGTTCCGTTGAATGTCAATCATCAGCTTAAACTGGTAAATCTTCGCTATGCCCGTACTTGAGGTTACAAAAGCCGCCTGATGTGTTGTGATTTGCCCGTAGAGTACTGCCATCTTGCCGCCTAACCCGAACGTGCCTCGCATTTGTTTCAATTTATATTTTGAACCGTATAGGACTTGGCCAAATGCTGAAGGGATAAACCGGGGTTGAATTCCAATACCGTTATCCTCAACCCGTAATCTGTAGATTTGAGTATCCTTGGTTGCTTCTCCTTCGAAAGAGAGCCGCACATAAATGTCGGGAGGAATTCTAGCTGATTCGGCGGCATCCAATGAGTTTTCTACAAGCTCACGAATGGCAGCAAATATGGCACGAGAAGGATTCGTGAAACCGGCAATATCCCTATTACGATAGAAAAAGTCGCTAGCAGAGATTTCCTCAAAGGTCGTTGTTGCCACTTTTTGCTTTCACCGTTTTTTGCCTTTTTTCTGTGAATTTTGCTAAGTAATGGTTAGTCCTATTTTTTAAGTTAACTACCTACTTTAAAGCAAAAACACGTTCTTACTGAAGACCAGAATATTGAAACCGTTAATAGTTGCCTGTAGATGACAGTTCTATGATGGCTATTTTTCTTTCAATTTAGTATAATAATACTCGCCAATATCCTTCTGGAATACATCCATTTGTGAGCCTTCCTTGTTCACCCGTGGACGCCTTGTAATGGAATCGCGACGGAACGTAACATTCATGTCTTTAAGGAATATGTTCATTCCATTTCGTAGAGTCGTGGGTGCAGATGCGGTACCGTTAACACCGGATTCGCCCGTAAAAACCATGAGGCGATCAGCGACGAAATCTTGGGTGACTACATCGTGTTCTACAACAAAAGCGGTAACGCTATGAGCTTCTGTGATACGGCGGATTGTCTTTGCCATGTTCAACCGCTCTTCAACATCCAAATAAGCACTAGGTTCATCCAGTAGAAACAAGTCAGCTTTCCGACTTAAACATGCAGCGATAGCAACTTTTTGTAGTTCTCCTCCACTAAGTTCCATCACATTTCTATCTAACAATGGGTCTATTCGTAGAGGTTGAAGAATCTCAGTCTTGTACCAGCTTGATGTGTAGTTTTCTTTTGCTACACTCATGAGAAGTTCCAGTACAGTACCTGAGTAGTCAGGTGCAATATATTGCGGTTTATAACTTACGCTTAGCTCACTTAGTTTTTGTTTATCATCAGCTTCTTCAATACCAGCGAGGACTTTAACAAAAGTAGTCTTGCCTATACCATTTGGTCCAAGTATACCAATAATCTCGCCGCGATGAATTTCACCGGGTTCAGTAACAAGTTTGAAGTTGCCAAGTGTCTTCTCAATCTCGCCCCATTTTAACAAAGACTCCATGCCTGTCGTGGTTGTTACTGGAGGCTTTTCGTGGAAAACTATCGATTCCTTTCTAAACAACATATTTTCATCAGGAATGAAGCCTTGGAGGTAAATGTTGATGCCTGTGCGCACGCCATGAACGTGACTGACTACACCGTATACGCCTGCTTCACCGTAGAAGACGCAGATTTGATCAGACAAGTAATCAATTATCGCCAAGTCATGCTCAGCCACAATTATCGTCTTCCCCGCATTCTTGAGACCACGTATTGCTTTAGCCACTTGTAGTCGTTGCTTTACATCAAGGTAGCTGGAGGGTTCATCAAACATGTACACATCTGCTTCACGACTTAATGCTGCAGCTACAGCTGTGCGTTGAAGTTCTCCGCCACTTAATACATCTAAGGGTCGATCAAGAATTTTTTCTAATTCAAGCTCTTGTACTAATTGTTCGAAGATTCGTCTTTCGTTGACTTTCTCAAGAAGTTCGCCAACTTTCCCTGTAACAGCCTTCGGAATTTTATCTACATACTGCGGTTTATGAGCAACCTTAAGATTATTCTCACTCATCTTCTTGAAATAATCCTGCAATGTTGAGCCACGATAAAAGTCAATTATTGTTTCCCATTCAGGTGGATTCTGAAAATTCCCAAGATTAGGTTTTATCTCGCCTGATAAAATCTTGAGAGTAGTGGTTTTGCCAATGCCATTCTGACCTAGCAAACCCAACACAGTGCTAGGTGAAGGTGTAGGTAGTCTAAAAAGTTTGAAAGCATTCTCACCAAAACGATGACTACAGTCTCGCTCTAATTCATCTGGTAAATTAACTATGCTTATGGCTTTGAAAGGACATTTTTTCACACATATGCCACAACCACTGCATAATCTTTCAGAGATGACAGCTTTACCACCCTCTATACGAATGGCTTCCACTCTGCTTCGCACCATCGGACAGAAGCGAATGCAATTCTGATCACATTTCTTAACCTTGCAGCGGTCAGCATCCAGAACAGCGATACGTGTCATTTTAAGTTCAACAGTGAAGTTGAATGCTAAGTTATAAACATGAAGCTAAGAAATCATGGCTAACCTAACATACGGATAAAAAGAAACAACATATAAAAGAAAATATTAGAAAAAGTTGCAGTCTATATTTACCATTCTTCTTCTTCCCACTCTTCTTCTTCGCCCTCTTCCCACTCTTCTTCTTCGAACACCATTTTAAGTTTCACCTCCACGCTCAGTTTTAAGTCGTACATTAGCGTACATTCGCACGGGATAAGCATTTGTCTTCGTCAACTGTCGAAAAATTCAAGCCAGATCTAAAGGGAACTCATGATTTTTGTTAATTTTTCTCGCATAAATTAACTTGCATCTTCAAAGTTAATTATTTTGAGATGCTGCCGTCAATACTACTATAGGTTCACGAGAATTTTAGTTCTTTCTGTGCTTTAAGCTGAAAACCATGTAAAATTTATGTCCAATGCCTTGTACGTACATCAAAATGGATAAATCCGTGACTTAGCCTCTTTTAGCATGGGATGATGTGAGGCGACGGCTACGAGCCTCATGGCTGTGAGAAAAGCCGTACTTACCCTGACCGTAACACTTGGTGGAAATGAAACCTTGCTTGACGATTTTAATCTCTTAGCCACGACAGCTCGTGGAAATGAACGTCAGATGATCTATGAGATTTTATACTTACTAAAAGAAACGTTGACAGATCAGACAGCGCAAGCCAGCAAAACTGGCGTCCGAGGCTTAATCGTAGCAAGGACTGCACTTGATCCCTGTGATGTTATAGAACAATTCAAGTCCATATTGCATGAGCGTCCTTACGAATTCCGTTACGCTCTTCGTATCATTCCAATTCAGAAAGTTGTTACAACTGACCTTGAGACTATTGGGCAGGCAGTGTTGGAGCTATCTTCCAACATTGGCGAGGATGAAACCTTCCGAGTTACAGTCGAAAAACGCTTTACACTACTGCATTCAAAAGAAATCGTAGAAACTGTTGCTGCAAAAATTCACAGACGTGTTAACCTGGATGATCCTGATAAAATCTTACTCGTTGAGGTTATCGGGAAATTTACGGGGCTATCTCTTATAAAGCCTGATTTAGTCCTTGCAGTGCAGAAAGAGAAGATGCTATAGCTAAAGTTTGGTTGATAGTAACGCCGTTCTTTCAAGAACAAGATTAACTAAGGCGCAGTTTATGTTATCATTTTTGGTAACGACAGATATTTCATCATCGGTTATGCCAAACATTCTTCTTATATGATCTTTCTTTGATGTTGTGAGCTTAAGCACGCTTTCGTTTGGTTGTTTACAGAAGTACTTAGAAACGGACGATAATTCAGTCTCAAAATCAGTATGGGTTTTGCCAACAATAATTACTGCTATGTTTGTACAGTTACTGTTAATACCTATAATCTCTATTGCTTTTCGAATCTGTCGCTGAGCAGAGGCATATAGCATTATTTCAACGGCTAAATCCTTCGAGATATTCCTCTCTGTCTCGAATGCTTTCAATGCGTTCACGGCTGCGAAGTATAAGTGCTCCCATGTGGCAATTAGGTCAGCGTTAAAGAATTGAATTGACAAATCTGGATTTTTGTGTCGCCGTATAATATTGAGGATTTGCTCAGGTTCTTCCACTTTAATGTTTTCAAAACCAGTAATTTCTATATACCGTGCTTCTTGTTCAAGATACTTCAGCATATTCTCGCCTTGGCTATCTCCTTAAGAAATCTATTGGACATTAACTTAGGCAGACCTAAGGCATAAAGGTCTTTAGATAATTGTGATACTGGCATCTTGTAGTTGGTTTCAAAGGCTTTTCGAACAGTCTCCTTGATGTCCCATGGAAAGACAACCCATTGTCTTGTTTCTTCCTCAAAATAATCCGGTGTTATGACACTCCAAGGCTTATAGAATAATGTTGCAGTTCTAATCTTGCTGGCATTCTGTTGCATAACATGTTCTACTATTAATCTTAAGCTGCGACCTGTATCTGCGATATCATCAATAATTAGTACTGTCTTTCCATTTACAGTTTCTAAAAGAGGCTGTGTTAACATTGGTTCTTTCTTAACGTCAAATGGGCTGTAACACTCAGTTCTAATTGTGGTCAGATTTGGATTTTCTAACAAATCCGATAAGATTCTTGCAGGAATCAAACCACCCCTTATAACTCCTACTATAATTTCCGGTTTGAACTCACTACTACGGATTTTTTCATATAAATTGAGCAGCATCTTGTATATCTTATTCCATGATGCTGTCTTGTATTTCTCTATGTTTCTCAATCCTTCCTAATCATTAAACATTGGGTTCAGTTGACAGTTTATAAATTTCTGTTTGAGATTGTCAATAATATATTATCCTGAATCTTTAGCACTGTGGATAAGAATTGGAATAAAATTCTTCACTAACATACTTCAAGCTTTGATAAAATATATTACCTAGTACTTATGATATAGACGCTTTACTGGGCGTGGGGGAGAGAAAAAAGGTTTGGGTCAGTCTTCAAAGATTAAACCCAAGGAAAATGCAGATTTGTTAATCATAAATGCCAAAGAACTATTAACTTTGGCCGGTTCGACGGGTCCAAGGGTTGGAAGACAAATGAGTGAGCTTGGCAGTGTAAAAGATGGTGCTTTAGCAATCAAAGAAGGCAGAATCATAGCAGTTGGACCTACTCATGAAATCTCCCGACTCTTCAGAGCGGGATTTGTAATAAATGCTCAAGGAAAAACTGTCCTTCCAGGCTTTGTTGATCCACATACGCATTTAGTCTTTGTAGGGACACGGGAAGATGATTTTCATTCTCGAATAAAGAGAACGATCAACTCAGAAAATTCTGCTTCTAATCTCATTATGATGACAATTAAAGAGACCCGGAAAGCTAGAGTTGAAACATTAATTGATTTGGGACTTGAACGGCTTGATGCAATGTTAGTTCATGGAACAACCACTGCTGAAGTGAAGAGTGGTTACGGTTTAACGACGATTGATGAGTTGAAGATATTAGAAGTTACAAAACGACTAAATCAATTACATAGCATAGATGTTATCTCTACCCTTATGCCGGCGCATGCTATTCCGCCTGAATATGGTGGGAATGCAAACGTTTACTTTGATTTAGTCATTAATGAGATACTTCCTAAAGTTGCTGCTAAGGGCTTAGCAGAATTCTGCGACGTTTCCTATGAGAAAGGAACTTTTAGTTTGGAGCAGGCTAAACAAATCTTAGTAAAAGCTGCCTCCATGGGGTTGAAACCAAAGATTCATGCAGACAAAAACGGTAAATCAGGTGGTGCAGAAGTTGCCGCTTCAGTTAACGCAGTTTCAGCAGACCATCTTATTTTTTCTTCACCCGACACTATTAGGACTTTAGCGATGAAGAGAGTAGTCGCAGTGTTGCTTCCTGCTGTTGCCTTTAGTCTAATGACTGGAAAGTATGCGGATGCCAGAGGTCTAATAGATAATAATGTGCCTGTTGCGCTGGGGACTGGCTTTGGTCCAGATTGTTGGCTTGAAAATCAACAGTTAGTCATAACTATGGCCTGTTGTTTTATGCATATGACTCCTGCTGAAGCAATTACTGCCGCTACCATAAATGCAGCTCACGCGGTTAACCGGGCAGATAAAGTTGGTACGTTAGAGGTAGGCAAAAGCGCGGATGTCCTTATTCTGAATATACCCAACTATATGGTTTTAGCTTACCGTTTCGGTGTAAATCTCGTCGATAAAGTTATAAAAAATGGGCGTTTAGTTGTAGACAGAGAAAAACAGGATGAACCTATTTTCTTAGACAAAATGGAATGACATTCTTCTTAATAGGTCCGTAAAATATGAATTAGAATTGACAATATCTACATGAAGAGTTAAATAGCATTCTGTGGCCGTAGTCTAAAATAGGGAACGTTGGAGTAAACCAATTTGGTTAGCAAGGGTCCTTTGTTTATTGTTCCTTGGCGATGCACATTCACATGTGATAGCAATTGTACTCACTGTACATCTGCAGGTAAAAAAGCGTTCCCAGATGAAATGGATACTGAGAATGCAAAAAGACTTGTGGATCAGGTTTACGATTTTGGAGCCACTTTCTTTGGTATAACTGGGGGTGAGCCCCTACTCCGTAAAGATTTATTCGAGATAGTTTCTTACGCAAAGAAGGTTGGCTTGAACGTCAGTATCATAACAGATGGTCATCTTGCAGATGATGGTGTAATTGATAGCATAATTAGAAATGAAATGCGCGTATCTATAAGCATAGATGGCACTGAAACAGTGAATGATAAGATTCGAGGCAAGGGTGCCTATAAGAAGGCAGTATCATTAACCAAGAGCCTCTCAGCAACGGGGTTGCTTGATTGTCTCGTTTATACATTCGCTAATGTAGATGATAATCTAACAAATGTGACTGAACTCGATTTTAGGCATGTCAATGATTTAGCCGCTGAATATGGTGCCAGATGGGTAGTTTATCATGGTCTTGTTCCTTACAGCTCAGATAAAATATGTCTTAAAGTTGATCCTACTCCAGCTCAGTATGAATGGGCAATGAATAAGCTTTGGGATCTCAGTTTAGAGTACAAGGATAAACCTTACGTTAATGTTTATGTGCCTTTTTACGCTCGAATTGCCAAACAACGCGGCTTAGCCAATTTTGAAGATTGGTACAACAATTTCTTCTTAGGTAAGTGCTGGTTTGGACAGTTCATGAGTATTGCCGAGAACGGTGATGCGATTGCCTGCAGTTATAATGATGTGTACAGGTTCGGTAACGTTAAAGACAAATCACTCAAGGACATCTGGAATAGCTTGCAATCTTCAGAATTCTTCTCAAAAGCCAGAAATAAAGCCAACATTAAAGGAAAATGTGGTATATGTGAGTACAAAGACGTTTGCGGTGGATGTCGAACTGCAGCATTATTCTACACCGGCGACCTATTAGAGTCTGATCCGAGATGCGCATATATTCCCAAAACAATGCGCAAGCAGTGAGTTTTGAAATAAAAGAGCGAGCTTTTCATTAATGCCATTTCACCAATTAAGACAGACTAATTAGGGAAATCTTTAACATCGTCACCAATCCATCTCATAAATGAAGCTACTTCAAGGGGAAACGCCATGAGCCTACTGAGTCACGATTCATTCTGGAATGCAGTGATAACGTTGCCCATGACGAAGAAGATGCTGCAGTTATCCCTCAAACAATGTAATACTTGTGACAGAACTGTTCTTGAAGCAGCGTTAGATGATTATGCTGGAAGAACTAGCAAAAAATGCCCACAGTGTGTTAGTCTATACTCACAGGTCATCAGGTTCTGGATAGAGTTTCTGCGGCGAAGTCTGAACGTTAAGCGGGAGAAGACTGAGGAACTGCTAGCTGATCCTTATGCGAGAAGAGCTATCATAAACTTGACTCGTAGCTTCGCTTACTTGGGAATTAAGAAACCATTATCCTTGTATGCTCCATTTCTTGTAGTGTGGGATTTCACTCATAAATGTAACTTGAATTGTCAGCACTGCTACTCAAATAGCGGTACCCTCTCAGAACCCGAACTGTCTACAAGTGAAGCAATAGACGTGGTGAATCAATTAGCCAGCGCAGGCGTAACAGCATTGGCTTTCTCTGGAGGAGAGCCATTAAGCAGAAAAGATTTCTTTACCGTAGCTCAACATGCTATTGGATGCGGTCTATACGTCTCCGTTGCTACTAATGGGACACTGCTCACTAAGGATAATGTAAAGAAGCTCAAGCAAATAGGTGTTCATTATGTTGAAGTCAGCATAGACGGCGCAGAAGCATGTACACATGATAAATTCCGTGGAGTGCAGGGAGCATTCAAGAAAGCAGTTGAAGGTATACAGAATGCTGTTGAAGAAGATCTATGTGCTTGCATCGCTTCTACAGCTACTAAAACTAACCTTGCCGAGTTTCCAGCAATAATAGATTTAGCTGAAGAAATTGGAGCAGAACGCTTCACATACTTTAATTTCATTCCAACAGGACGAGGTAAGGCACATTATGACCAAGATCTCTCCTCGGAAGAGAGAGAAACTCTGATGCGATACTTATTGAATCGTATGTCAAAAGGCTGTAAGACTACAATTCTAACGACAGCACCCCAACTTGCAAGAGTTGCACTACAATGTCAGGGAGCAGCCGGAACAGGGGAGGTTACAATGTCAATGGCGCATATGCAGACTGCCCGTGTGAGTAAGAAAGCTGTTCCTCTTGCAGATTTCATAGGCGGTTGTGGAGCTGGGCGACTTTATTGTTCATTATCACCGCAAGGTGATGTGCATCCATGTGTTTTTCTTCCCATAAATGTTGGAAACTTAAAGACGCAAAAGTTTAGTGATGTTTGGTTACGATCAAGACTCTTTAATGAATTACGTGATAGGACTAGTTTGAAGGGTGCTTGTGGAGAATGTAACTATAAATTCACATGCGGTGGCTGTCGTGCTAGAGCTAATGCTTATCATAATGATATTCAAGCTTCCGACCCAGGTTGCATTCTGGTTAAGCATGCGGGGGTTACGTAAGAATGGCGCTTGGCACAGTCAGCATCACTCGAGCTCATAATCGTACGTTTGAGACCCTGGAAAAAGCAATTAGAAATGCGAATCTTCATGGTAAGCAGCGGATTTTTGTAAAGCCAAACATGAGTCATCCTGAATACTTGCCAGGTGTGGTGACGCATCCCGCATTGATTAATGAAGTTGTGGGTTTGCTTCGTGATGACGCTGAAGAAGTAATCGTGGGTGAGTCAAACGGGTTTAATTATCCTTGTTGGACTGCATTCGAAAAAACTGGTATTGAGACGGCAGTTAAAGAGGCCGGTGGTTCAGTAATCAATCTTTCAGAGGATAGAGTTGTCAAAGTGAAAATTAATGATGGTGTTGCACTCAAGGAATTATTTCTGCCAAAAACAATTCTGGACGCTGATGCCGTTGTGGATTTAGCTTTAATGAAAACGCATGAGTTTGCTGCTTATAGTGGAGCGATAAAAAACTTATTTGGTTGTGTACCAAGCAATAAACGTATTTATCTACATCCTTATCTTAGTGAAGTCTTCTACAGCCTCTACATGATTTTCAAGCCCGCATTGACAATTATGGATGCAAGAGTGGCAGTGGAAGGAAACGGACCGACAAAAGGAAAACCTGTCAAAATGAATTTGATGCTAACGAGCAATGATGCGTTTGCCCTTGATGTTGTTGCTTCTAAAATCATGGGCTTGAGTCTAAAAGACATTAATTATCTTAATTACATCGCTCACAGGTTGGGGTTCAAAGAAGAAGAAATAGTGGTTGATGGTTTACGAGTTTCTGATGTTGCTCGTACTTTTGAGCCTCCGAATATAGATTTACCTGTTAAGGTACAAATGGAAATTTATAAGCATGAGTATCTGACAAAAATTCTATTCTGTTCTCTTGATATCGTTAACGTTTTTCAGAAAATAACTAGAACATACAGGCAAGAACCAGTTGAATTAAACTTGGCTTAATGCTTCATCGTAGACCCTAAGAACTTCTTGGACAATAAGACGCCAATCAAATCTGTCAATAACAGTTTTCCGTGCTTGAAATGCCATCTCATCAGCCTGAGCAGGATGTTCAAGCAAATAGATTATTCTGTCTGAAAACTCTTGGCTGTTAAAAGGTTGACACATGAAACCATCTTTGCCGTTTGTTATGGTTTCAGGAATACCACCCACGTTAGTTGTTACGACAGGTAATCTGCTAGAAAGTGCCTCCAACACGGCAAACGGGTGATGCTCGTAGTAAGTTGAGAAGGCAAAAATATCTGCCGCTTGGTACAGTCTTGGTAGTTTTGCATCAGGAGTATAACCTGTAAATATAATATTGGGTTTAACCCCCAATCCTGTGGCATGAGCGATAAGTTTTTTCATCTCGTCACTCTGTCCTTTGCCCGAAATTACAAACTTTACATTTTTGAAACGTTTAACGACGGCTGGCATACTCTCAATTAATGTGAATAAGCCCTTCCTTGCATACAGACGACCAACGGAAAGAATGGCTATGTCATTAGGGTTAAGGTTCAACTCCTGTTTAGCTTTGTCTTTGTCTTGAGATGGCTTGAACTTATTCACGTCTACACCGTTATGGATAACCCGCACTTTGTGGTCATATCGATGCTCGTAGTAATAATGCAGTTCTCTTCGTGTGAAATCACTGACCGCAATTATTCGTTTTGCTCGTTCCAACATGCGCCTTTCAAAGATACTGAGGAACCAATTGAAACTGCGCAAAAACTTTTCATTTGCATTTAATCTACTGTATGGTTCACCTCTAATTGCGTTAGCTTCACCCCTCCACGTTGAATGAACTGTAGCCACTAATGCTCTTCCAAAGTTTGAGGGAACAGCAAAGTCTGGAACTAAAGGCAAATTAGCATGCGTTATATCCACGTTGGCAGTAGCGCGTATGCTATTTAACTTCCTGAAGGATGAGGCGGCAAACATGAAAGATTTAACGATGGGTGCTTTGAATACTTTTACAAAGTATACCTTTAACTGCTTACTAATTTTGACATCATAAGATAAGTCGTAACCGGTGACTATGTCGATGCTATTATTATGCTTCATCAACTCTTGTGATAAGTAGTAAACATACGAACCTGTGCCGCCTGAAACCGGAAGATATTCAGGGGATATGAAGCAGACTTCTGTCATTCACTAGCACCTTGTCTTCGAATTATATTGTCAACTGCCATCGTAGCGCCTCTTAACCATGCAAAAAGTCTTACGTAATATAATACAACCAATCGCATGGCACTGCTATCGTTAAATTTGACGGCTATGCGGGTTGCTGAGAAAACAAAATACAGAAGCATAACTAAGAGAATTAGCGCAGAAACATACCATAATACTCGCAGTATTTCGATGAATCCAAGAAAGAAGAATAAAATTACTGTGAGGATGAGGAGAGGTTGGATGTTCATGCCAAAATCTGTAATTTCATCACCCTTTGCTAAACCAGAATACTTGAAGTATAGCCTAAGAGTGTTTCTACCATACTGTAACTGTTGTTTCCAGTAAGCTCGCAATGTTGGTCTATTGAAATGATAGCATATTGCATTTCGCTCGAAAGCAATTCTATAACCCTTACTGCTTATTCTATAACCTAATTCAGTATCATACTGTGATGGGAAATCTTCGTCGAAACCACCAATCTCCTCCAACACCTTTCGCTTAAAAAGTAAATTCATGGTAGCAACTCTCCCAGCATAGCTTCCAAGCCGTGCATAGCGACTTTTGATATCATAACCAATACTCCGTGCCCACGGGTTCTTTGCGTTCCATGTTTCAATACTGCCACTAACGCCTGCTGTTTTCGGATCGTTTAAGAATGGAACAAGTTTCCTCAGCCATTCTCTCTCAACTTTAGCGTCTGAATCAATAAAAGCGAGAATATCATACTTCGCAATTTTCATGGCAAAATTGTAAGCTGCAGGAGCATTACCGGGCATGGAGATGACTTTTGCTCCATATTCAGCAGCAATCTGTGCTGTCTTATCGGTAGAATTTGCGTCAATAAGAAGTATTTCTAGATTTTTCTTGGGATAATTTAGTTGAACAATAGATTCTATGCATTCACCTATAGTCTCTTCATTGTTTCTTGATGTTACAACGACGGAGACATTTGGCAAAGCAGTGTTTTCCATTATTGTAAGTCAATCCTTCAGGTATGATGTAAAAATGGATATGAGAATTTTGAAGCCGTCAATAATCGGATCGAGTGAAGAAACACCGTAGGTTCGCTGTTCAAACGTTATTGGGACCTCACAAATTCTAAACCTTCGACGAGCAATCTTTACGAGCATTTCAGATTCAATCTCATAAGTTCCTGAATTCAAGCGCAAATCCTTCAACAGCTGAGACTTCATCGCCCGGTAGCCTGATTGTGAATCAGAAACCTTTGCTCCAGTAAGAAGTCTAATGACTGAGTTGAAGATGCGAACACCTACGACATTGACTTTTTTGCCTGATGTAGGCTTCTCTCCTGAGAATCTGGAGCCGATCACTAAATCAGCTTTATCTTCAAGAATAGGTTTTAGTACAATTGGCAATTCCTCAGGCAAGTTTGATCCATCTGAGTCTATTGTGACAATTATTTCACCTTTTGCTTTCTTAAACCCTGCTCGTAGCGCATAACCCTTCCCCATATGTTGATCAAATGAATAGATCATGACCTTGTGGTTTTTACTAATCTTAGCAGTTCTATCTTTTGAGTGATCATCTACAACAATTATTTCATGGCTGAGACCAATCTTACGCAACGTAGCTTTCAGACGATCTATTACATTACCAACAGTGTGCTCTTCATTGTATGCTGGGACAACTATCGAAAGCTCCATTGCGTTCCCCGACTGTTAGTTTATGATGCGTTATAAAAGAATTTATAAACTTTAATTGAATTTTATCAAACTACAAATTTAAACAAGAATTGAGCGTTTAGCATGGAGCCCAACATTGTGCAAGAAATAAAAACCGATCGCAAACTGTGGTTCTCCATGTGGTTTCTAGGCGCTATCGCAAGTTTTGGAATAGCTTTTTTTCCTTTCTTCTATTATTCTGTGGATAGACGAAATCATCATTTCCAACGGCAGTATGAGTTTGAACAAAAAGTTGCTAGTTCTTTTAACAAAGACTGGCATCCAATTCCTCCTACAAAAAGAGATTCAAAGTTGTGGGCAGCTTCCATTATTCTTATACTACCCGTGTTTGCTATAGCATATTTCTTATCCAAAGATTTTAATGAACATGAAAGACATCAGCATGAGTTTCTTGCAACGTTTCATCCGTCAGGAAATCATATGTCACAATGGATTTCAATAAAAACATGCGCATTAATTACTGTAATAACTCTAGGTTTTGGTGTAGTTTATTGGCTCTACAAGCTCGTTAACGTTTACAATAATCATTTTAAAGTACAGTATCATATTGAACATGAATTAGTACAATTGATGGAGACGCAAAGCCATGTCGAGTCCGTGTAAAAAAAGAAGGTTTGTGAGCCACGGCGGAGACGTATGGGGATTTAGTAGAAAATACAATATTCCACTCGACGAAGTTCTTGACTTTAGCGGACCCATCAATTTTCTTGGGCCTTCGCAGAAGGCAGTGGAAGCCGTAAAGGAGCAGGCAAAGCTTATTCGATTTTATCCTGATCCCAATCCAACAGAATTGAGAAGAGAGGTTGCTAAATACGTTGGACATGGAGTTTGCGAATCTAACATTATCTTGGGCAACGGTTCAATTGAGCTTATTTACATGATTGCTGAAGTGTTTCCTAACTGTTATAAAGCAGTCATTCCTGTGCCATCATTCACAGAATATGAGAAGGCTGTACTTCGAGTGGGTAGCGAAACTATCTTTGTACAATTGCCGGATGATTTTGGTTTAGATACAGAGCGCATCAAGAAAGCTGTGACAGATGACACGAAATTATTGTGTATCTGTAACCCGCATAGTCCCTCAGGAACGTTATACAAGAAGGACACTGTTCTTGATCTGCTTGATTTCTGTAAGAAAAAAGACATTATCCTCAGCGTAGATGAGAACTACATCGAATTCAACTGCGAAAGCGAAGAGAATACGATGGCAGGTTACGTAAAGGAGTACCCTAATCTTTTTGTCATACGCTCCGTCACAAAATTCTACGGCATGCCAGGCATACGTTTTGGATATGGACTTGCTGCAGAGGATCTTGCTGAAAGCTTAGAGACTACGAGGCAACCTTGGAGTATAAATACGTTAGCTGGTTTTGTTACTTTGGCAGCTTTCAATGATAGAGAGTTTATAGAAACTACTCGAAGTAGCATAGCCAAGGAAAAAGTAGAGTTTGCAAAGATGCTCAGTGAAATTGATGGGTTGCATGTTTTTCCTTCACATACAAATTTTCTGTTAGTAAAAATCTTGAATCAAAAATTCACATCAACCGAACTGCGAGAAGAAATGGCTAAAAAAGGCATGCTCATTAGAGATTGCAGTACTTTCGTTGGATTAGATGAACATTTCTTCAGAGTTACAGTCAGGAAAGGCGGAGATAACATAAAGCTCGTAGATGCTCTGAAAAAGGTAATACGCAAACGTGTATGAAGACAAATCTTCCTAAAAATCTGCTTTTATCAACATTTGTTTCAGTCAATGCTTATAAACATCAGACTTTATCAACGTGTGCAGCTAGACTCTAAAGAGGAACAAATACGTGAGAGCTAAAACAAACAAAACACTTAGCGATAAGAACACTGATAAGTCTATTCTTCTTATGACGACGGCGGCACCGTCGAATGCGCCATGGTATCAAGGCAAGAAATTACCACCGCTTGGTTTATCATACGTTGCAGGTGCACTTGAAAAAGCAGGCTTTCACGTTGAAATGCTCGATAATTATATGCTAAATAAGCCTATTGATGAAGTTAAACAGATAGTGGCTAAACTAAACCCAGAAATTGTGGGTATCACTTGCGGCTCGGCAACTTATCGACGATGTCTTGACACTGCGACGGCTATCAAAGAAACAGTTCCATCATGTAATGTAGTCGTTGGCGGTTGGCATGCGTCTTACATGCCTGATACCCTGCTAGATCAGCCAATGATAGATTATGTAATTGTGGGTGAGGGCGAACGGGCTATGGTTGAGCTAACACAACATATTACTACGAGCCCAAATAAGAAAACAACCTTGGATATAGCTGGAGTAGGTTACAAACATGAGGACATGCTAGTCAAGAATCCACCAAAATTTATTGAAAATATGGATGAAATCCCGTTCCCAGCCAGACACTTGTTGCCCCTGCATCTTTATGATAGAACAATCGAATTTCTGGATGCGAAACCAGCCGATGTTATGAATATATCAAGAGGCTGTCCGTTCAGCTGTGCCTTTTGTGAGACTAAAAAACTGTGGGGTAATGCCTGTCGTACCTTTAGTCCTCCGCGTGTGATGGATGAAGTCAAGTACATGGTTAATAAATTTGGAACACGGGGAATCTACTTCATTAATGATAACTTTACGATTAAGAAGAATGAAACCTTGCAGCTCTGTAATCTTCTGAAGAGCAGCGACTTGGATTTAGAGTGGGTTTGTGATACTCGAACTGACTTGGTAAATAAAGAGTTACTTGAGAAAATGTATGAAGCCGGGTGCAAAGCTATTTGGTTCGGTGTTGAATCCGGTTCACCCCGCATTCTAAAGAAAATCAACAGAACCATAACGATTGAACAAACCGAAAAAGTATTCCATCTCTGCAAAGAGGTAGGTATACATGTTGCCTGTTCTTTCATGCTTGGTTTTCCTGATGAAACCCTCGAAGATTTGGAGGCTACACGTAAATTTGCAGATAAATTGGATCCTGATTGGTGCCAATTCAACGTATTCATAGCTTATCCCGATAGTAGCCTCTATCAAGAAATCTTGCAATCTGGCAAGTATGATCGTTTAGATGAGTTTCTACTTACAGTAAAGAACGATGAGTTTGATTACAACAAACTGATGGAGATTCAACGACGATTCTTCCATGAGCATAACGGAGCGCCAAAACGAGTTCTCAGAAGAATCCGACGTGAAGGGGTACTGAACTTTGTGAGACGCCGTTTATCAGGCTCCGCCAATACTGCCGGCATGGCATGAGAGGAAACATCGTTGCAGAAAAGACGTCTTGGTCGAACCAATCTGCAAACTAGCATCATAGGTTTTGGTGGAACATGGCTAGCTCAACTGAAGCCTGATGAGGCTACTGCTGTTGTGAAGAAAGCTCTTGATTCAGGTATAAACTATTTTGATGCTGCCCGATGGGACGGTGACAGCGAAGAAAAAATAGGCACAGCATTAGAAGGCAGCAGAGATAAGTGCATTATTGCTACAAAAACTGGTTCTCGTACAAAACGTGAATCTCTTGATGATCTCAAAGAGAGCATGCAGAAATTAAGAACTAACAAACTTGACATAATTCAACTACATGGCATTGATGACGAGAAAATATTGGATAAAGCAATGAGTTCAGACGGATCATTACAAACCTGTAAAGAAGCTCGCCAAAAAGGGTTAGTGAATTTTATTGGTATCACGGGGCATAAACCACGAATATTAACCAAAGCTGTAAAAAGTGGTGAATTTGACGTGGTTCTCGTTCCCATAAACGTTGTGACACGACAAGCTTTAGAAGAATTATTACCTACAGCAAAGAAGCTCGATGTTGGTGTAGCAGTAATGAAGCCTTACTCAGCGAAAACCAGCAATCTCATAACATGCTTGTATAAACCATCACTTTCGTTGCTGAATGATGAACCTGAACTTAAGGCGCTATTGGGCAATGATAATACAGCCATGGTGAACACCGCTCTTAAGTATGTTTTAGCCCAAGATGTATCAGTGGTTATCCCTGGTTACAGCCGAGTTAACGAAGTTGAGGTTGCAGCTGAAGTTGGCGTAAACTATACTGGGTTGACTAATGCTGAAGAATCACTTTTATCTTTAGATTTAGGTGATTATTGTCGAGATTGTGGCGAATGTCAACCTTGTTTACAAAACGTAAATGTGCCCGCCATCTTAAGGTTCTATCTTTTTGCTAAAACATTTGGCTTGAAGAATTGGGCAAAAAAATTGTATCGAGCACAAGAAGTTAGTATCGAGCGATGCACTAAATGTTATGAATGTGAACAGAGATGTCCTTATCACTTGTCAATTGTTAAAATGTTGCAAAAGGCAAAGATAGATCTCCAATAACAATCGTGAGCAAAATACAATTGTTTAGCGTATTGACAACTATGTATCCTTTTACTAGCAGGCAGATAATTCTTACTTCGCACAAATACAGCCGCTAGTCTTCATGAAATAATCCCCTTTCACAATGCAAACAATGTAACTTCAATGTTGGTCAACATTTAGCGTCATCTTGCGGAGATGTCTCATAGCGAATTTAGAAAATCTTATTAACTCTGCTAAATGTAGAACATTCCGAGAAGGATTCAATAAAGGAGAAAGAGAGATAACAAATGTCTAAACCAAAAGAATATTCTTGGATGACTAAAGATAAACTAATGACTTACACTTTCGTTGCGCTCTTAGTCTTAGCAATAATTAGCATTATTTTGTGGTGGCAAATCACTCCATTCAATACTCTTACCAACCAAGACTTTCCCATGAATTTGGGGCTCGCAATTGCCTTAAATTGTATTATAGCTGTTCTGATAGCTGTCGGTATCGATGCGTTGTTCTACAAAGTAGCAAGCGATAGCCCATTAAATACTATGTCTGCAGCAGTGTTCGGTCTAATCGTTGCCCTCTCATATACTATGGGAGTTCCAGGAGTAGCTACAGTTGAAGCTTCATTGCTGCCGCTCGCAGCTCCAGGTTCCTTTATGTACGTTGCCTTGATTTCTTTGATTGGTATGGTAGTTTTCAAAAAAGTTCAAGGTGTAGCTGGCAGAAAATATGTAAATCCTGCAGCAACCGCAAAATTACTTGTTCTACTGCCCTTCCTGTATATACTTCTTATACCCACGGATCATACACTCATTCCTTCCCTTCTGAAGAGCATAGATTATAATGGGACTGGATCATTTGGTGCATTCATACAATTCTGCTTCGGCAACCCAGGACCACTAAGAACTGGTACTGTGCCACCATTTGGAGCGTCAGATGTGTTTCAGACTATGTTCCTTGAAAAGTTTCATGGTTGGCCTGGTGGTGCTTCTGCGCTTGCTGTTATAATCGTTGGCGTAGGGTTGTTTGTGGTTGCTCGACGATACATTAAATGGAGGATTACCGCTGCTTATATCGGTGCAACAATCGTCATGTCTCTAATTATGACTGGCGTCTACGGTGGAGATGCAGCACTTAGACTTATGTTTGAATTGTTCATTGGTAGTTCGATATTTCTAGCGTTCTTTATGGCTACTGATCCGGCGACGACGCCTTTAACGTATGCTGGGCAAGCCGTTTTTGGTGTAGGCTTAGCTGTCTTAACAGTGTTGTTCCAGACGTATGCTAATTTCTTTGGAGGTTCAATAGCTGCGTTGTTCATCATGAACTTGACTTCGCCAGCGCTCGATAGAGTTGGTAGACTTAAACCTACAACTGAATCTAAAGAACCTAAATTGCCTAAAGCCAAAGCTTTCCCTCCTGGAAAAGTTAAGGGTTATGAATGCATACGATGTGGTGCATGCATGCGTGTTTGCTGCCATAAACTTAGCCCAATCTTGATTAAGCAAGCGTTTGATAAGACGGATGTGATGACGTTGAGCAAGCTGAATGCTGATTACTGTACGGGTTGCGGACACTGCAGTTTCGTTTGTCCATCAAGAATTGACCTGAAAGGCGCTGTCTTACGCTCTAAAGCGATGCTGCGACAAGAACAATAAATAAGTAAACTACTTCCCTAATCTTTTCTTTCTTTGTTTCGAAAAGTAGCTTAGATGATGGATTTGTTGTTGCCGAAAATAAGATAAGAAAACTAATTATGATGTATGGGTATCTGCATTTGAGTTACCGTTGGGTCTGCAAATTCCCAGGCAATGTTGCCTTTCCAGATGTCGCCAAGCTTGGTTATTCGGATTTCTTTGTCATCACTTTCGATGAGTCCTTTCTCCGTTAAACGTTTCAGTTGCGGTCCAAATACTTCTTCGGGATATTTTCCGTATCTTTGCTTGAAATCTACTTTGTCAACGGGGATACGAAGCCAGAGTCGTGTCATGACTTTTCGCATCATCTCTTCAGTTGTAGATTCTGCAAGTTTATCGATGGGTAATCTTCCAGCGTTTACTGCTGCCATATACTCGTTGATATCTTCAAGGTTGCTGTAACTGAATTGTTGGAAGTATCCCATGAAGCATCCTGCACCGGTAGTAAGTTGACCTGAGAATGGCCAACCATTGAGGCAGGATTCTCTGAAATGCCATGGATCTCGGGAGAATCGGTCGTGTCCAACTGCTCGGTAGCCATTTTCTGTAAGAAGTTTGTAGGCTGCTAAGTACATTTCTCGTTCATATTCAGCGTTTCCTGGAGCAGGTACAAGTCCTGATTCGATTTGTTTTGCTAAGGTTGTTCCCGGATAAACCTGTAGTGAGTAGCAATCAATTTCGATGTCTAATTCTATGGCTTTCTTTAATGTAGTGAGCCAGCTTTCCATGGTTTGTGTTGGAAGATTATACATTAAGTCGACGCAGACGCACATTCCTAATTTTCGAGCCAATTTGATAGCTGTTTCAAGATGCTCAGCATTATCGGGTAAGCAGAGAATCTTTCTGATTTTATTGTCAAATGTTTGTGCACCCATGTCAATCTGATAGACACCATAATCTGCGAGTTTCTGGATTTTTTCTGTGCCAAAACTTTTGCTTGAGGCTGTTATTTTGATGAAATACTCATCACTTGTTGTAAAACGTGCCTTGCAAAAATCGATGATATCTATCATTTGTTCTGCTGTTAATATGCTAGGTGTTCCGCCACCGATTACAATTTCATCAAAAACACTGGTTTGCACATATTTTGTTTTTGCATACATTTCCAACTCTTTTTTCAACGCTGCCAAATATGGTTCAATATGGGCTTTGCTGGTGGCTGTGGTTGGAAAATAGCAGAAAGTACATCGTGAATCACAAATGGAAACCCAAGGCTGCAATTCCATGAGTCGTTTTGTTGTGTTCTCAGTATCAAGAAAATCCATAAACCGCTTGTAAGTCTCAGGCTGAATACGTGGGAAATCTCTATACGTGTAGGGTGGCCAATTTGACCTTGAATCATAAACATTCTCTGTTTCAGTATTTTTCATCATGATTTCCCCAAGATTATGTTGAAAAGCTTCGATAACAATAATAAACGTTCCGTAAAACAAGACCAAAACTCAACAACACAATCAATGATATGTTTCTGTTGTATTATGCTTTCATTCTTGTTTAACTTGTGAAGAATGGCTGATGTTCCTAATGCTTGCAACAGTCTTTAATCCCTCGATACAGTAACGTTGTTTTTCAAATGTTAATTTTAGCTGATAGTAGATAGATGTTTTCGTCAACAAATCTTGACTAACATTTAGTCAAGAAACCTTGACAAAAACTGCTTTAAACCTGAAAGGAACCACATTATTGCAACGGTAACGATGAAATGAAGAAAAAAGTTGAAACAATAATTCTTCTCTTAACACTCTTAATTATAACAATAGCTACTTTTCAATTTATTACTTTAGCAGTAGCTAATCCTTCTCCAAAACCTATCTTACCTACAACACCAGATAAAAATGAACCAACAATAACCATTAATGAACCATTTAATAAAACATACAATGTTGGTACAATTCATTATTCTTTAATTGTAAGAAAACCTTCATCATGGTTTGATTATGACCCAGTTCATGGACAAATAATACTCATCTGGTATACTATTGACAATAATAAAGAAATTGAAATTGCTGATGAACCAGACTATACCAGTCAACAACCATTTAATTATGAAGGTGATATAACTAATTTATCTGATGGAAATCATAGTTTCCAAATACATATTCATTCATGCAGTTACTATAACAGTCTCTATGACAAAAACAATAGTCAAACTTGGAATGCAGAGGAATATTATTACATAGATACTTATTCTAACAAAATTAATTTTACAATAGACACTTCCTCACCTATCATAAATCTTTTGTCTATTGAAAACAGAACGTATTACACTACTAATATTCCATTAGAATTTACACTCAATGAACCTTCAACAAAGATTGCTGTTTCTTTAGATAATAGTGAAATAATCGTTTATGGTAATACATCACTCACTGATGTCCCAATTGGAAGTCATAATATAACTTTGTATGCTACAGATACTGCTGGAAACATAGGAAAATCTGAAACTATCAACTTTACTGTATCTCAACAAGAAACTGAAAATCACCAATCTGAACCTTTCCCAATTATTCCAATTACTGCTTCTATAGGTGTTATTGTTATAATCATTGCAAGTTTACTTGTTTATTCTAAAAAATACGGACGTGGAGTAGAGAGTGCATGAAGAAAATAGCATCAACATTCATACTAAGTTTGGTACTACTTTCTATCATAGTTACTCAATTAATCATTATATCAGAAGCAAATCCTTTTCCACAAGTTTCTCAAATCATTATTCAATCACCAAACAATCAAACATACAATAAAAATTCTCTTGCTTTAAACGTAACAATCATAACTAAATTTGATGGATTATATGAAAGTAGTTCAAAAAGAGTTGTTAATTATAGTTTAGATAATCAAGCTACTATTCCACTTAAAGAACAGAGTTTTCAATATAATAATGAGAGTGAATCATCCATATTTTTTAGTTCAACAACTTTAACAGACTTAAATGAAGGCTCTCATACACTTAAAGTTCAATCAACATATTATTATCTAACTGAAGTTAATATTGCAGGAACCAAATACATTACTCAATCCCATTATGCTGTTAAATACGTTAATTTTACTGTAGATACAAAACCATTAACGATATCAATTCTTAATCCAATAAATAATACTGTATTTACAGTAACTAATTTAGAAAATGTTAGTTTTCCATTAACGATTAAAACTGATGAATCTACTTCTTGGTTAGGATACAGCATTGATGGACAAGGAACAATTAATATTGTCGGTAATATGACTTTATCTGGCTTTTCAGCTGGTTCTCATAATCTTGTTGTTTATGCAAAAGATGAATTAGGAAATACAAGTACTTCTGAAACTGTAACTTTCACTATATCTAAGCAAGAATCTTTTCCTACTATCACTTTTATTGCATCAATAGGTGTTGTCGTCATAGTAGGTGTCAGTTCGATTTACTTTAGAAAACATAAACATCAAAAATAGTTTAGTTAAGAAACTTTGACTAACTGTTAGTCAAGAATGTTTGACAAGAACTCTTAATAGCACTATAACAATTGTGATTGAACGAGATATAATGAAGAGACAAAACCTTGCTGCAACTCTCATCATAATCATAGCCTTAATCTTAACTGCAACAGTCTATGGTGTTCAAAGTACACTAAATTCAACCTCAAACTCCAATTCAAAACCCAGCTCGCCTCAACCTCAAACATCTTCTCCTTCACAGGAAGAATTTGAGTTACCCATCCTTACCCCACCCGCTATTTCAATTTATGTTCCAGACAACTATTCTACAATCCAGCAAGCCATAGACATTGCGTCTTCTGGAGCAGCAATTTTTGTCCGAACAGGACAATACAACATTCCAGTCACAGTGAATAAAGGCGTGTGGCTCATTGGCGAAAACGGACAAGCCAAAATTGATGCCCACAGCATAGGACCTGATTTGCTTGTATGCAGTAATGACGTGAACATCACTGGGTTTGATCTAACAAATACGCCTACGCCTGCGACAGGCAGTTGGCTGGAGCAAATGCAAGGCATCGGTCTCTCAAAACATCTTCCAGCTATCCAAGTAAAAAATTCACAAAACTGTAATATCTATGACAATAGAATAAACAACAGCTCTGATGCAATAACCACAGACAACTCCAACAAAATCGGTATTTTTAGCAATGAACTCTATAGCTGCGGCATCCAAATGACCAATTCTTCTAATAACAGAGTAATCGCCAACAATTTGGCAGCAGGCGGAACAGGAATCAGTATAGATACTTCGAAGAATAACATTCTTGTAAACAATACCATAAAAGATATGGCAGTTGGAATTTGGCTCTATTCCTCCAGTAGCAACATACTTAGAGGTAACACGTTGATACATAATTATCACAGTTTTAGTGTGACAGGCTACAACCTTGCCGCTTATGACAATGACGTGGATGCTTCAAACACGATTGAAGGCAAACCCGTCTATTACTGGCGAAACAAAACAAACCAAATAGTTCCGTCTGATGGCTCTTGCATAGTCCTTGTCAATTGTACAGGTATAACAGTTCAAAACTCAGTATTATCACTTGGTTTTGGTGGTTTGGTTCTTGTCAATACAAATAATTCAAATGTACAACGTGTCACATTAGCAACCCAAGACCCTGCGCTTTTAACAAAATATTCTACACCTGGAAATCCCTTAGAAATCGTACTCTATCATTCCAACAACAATAAAATCAACAGCAGCTGTGCTACAGTATGGCTAAACTCCTCTGACAGCAACATAATAACACAAAATATTGGCGTCATCCGCCTAACTGACTCTAACTACAATCAAATTTTAGGCAACAGTATCCATCAAATTGCGTTCATGAGTATTGATTGGTCAGGTGTTACCTTAAGAAATTCTGGCTATAACCTCATCAGCGGAAACACCATCACGAATAATAGCGCAGGAATTTGGGTTTGTGATGGTGCAAAGAATAATCGTATTGAAAACAATGTAATAGATAAGAATGCTCAGGGTGGAATAGTCTTAACAGTTTGGCCTTATAGTTCTGGACCCCGAGCCGAATCAACCTACATCTTCAATAATACTATCAGCCACAATGGCAACGAAGGTATCCTCGATTCAGGATACAACACAACCATAATTGGCAATCACTTCATAAAGAATGCCAACTATGGTTTAGAAATAAGTGGCGCAACAAATTGTAGCATAATCGGTAATGCAATAGAGGGCATCACATTCGGAGGCATGGGACACAATGCTTACAATTGCACTTTTATTGGCAACAACATCACTATTAATGCGGGTTTTGGCGACCGTGATATCTGGTTCACAAGTAGCAACCCTGGCATCTTTTATCACAACAATTTTTGGAGTACCATCAGCTTTGACCGGGCAGGCAATGTCACCTACATTTGGGATAATGGTATCGAAGGCAACTACTGGAGCGGGTATACAGGAATTGATGCGAATGGAGATGGCATAGGTGATACACCATATACAATAACTGAAAACAATGTAGATCGTTATCCTCTCATAAAACCATATGACATCACAAAAGTAATCCCAAAAATGTTAGAGTAAAATTGGCAAACAATTTTTTAGATTAATTTTCGTTATTGCTTTTCTACCTTTATCCAATTTTTGCTTTCAAATAAGCAAATCAATTCATTTCATAAATTAACTGTTTTTTCGTCTTTGAGTGTTTTGAGTAGTTTCCGTGAGACCCCCTCACAAGGAAACTCGCGCGCGCTTAAGAGTTCGCGGCATTGGGGTGGAACGATGCTAGCGTACGCGACAAATGGGAACGTTCCTAAGATGGCTCGGGCTTTGCGTCATAAGGACTGGAAGAGTACGCAGAGATATTGTCATATTCTAGAAAGTTTGGAGGATGATGACTTTGATGCTACGAGTGCAACAACATTGGGGGAGATTCTTGCGTTGGGCAAGGATGGCTGGCAAAAAGTACGATGAAATTCAACTTAACGGCGTGATTTATCACTGTTACAAGAAGCCTAAGCGGTTTGGATGTTTCAAGAAGGATAAGCCCCAGAATTATGTGGATAAGTCTCAGAATTCAGGGGATAGTCTAATATGTAAATAAATTTCTTCTCATACTTCAAAAGCGGAGATTAAACAAGTCCTTGATTACAAAAACATCTGAAAGTGATTTTTGCACGGAAGAAATTAGGGAAGGAAAAGTTAGGGTTATAGTTCCTAAACTTAAAGCGTATGTGACAGAACCTTCTGAGTATGCGCCATCTAAAGCGCCGGTGTTTTACAATCCAGTTATGGAGTTGAACCGTGATATATCGGTTTTAGCGTTTCAAGCTTATCAACGAAAAAGAAACAGCGAAATTAAGATTTGTGAACCTTTAACAAGTTCAGGCATAAGAGGTATACGTTATGCCACGGAAATACAGGGCGTAAACAAAGTTCACATCAATGACATAAACACTAGAGCTATAGAACTAGCTAAACGTAACGTCGAATTAAACAACCTACAAACTAAAATAGTAATAAGTCACAAGGATGCTAATTGTCTTCTCAGTTGTCATGGTAAACCTCGTCAACGATTTGACGTTGTTGATTTAGATCCATTTGGTACACCTGCACCCTATATGGATTCAGCAATCCGTGCGTTACGTAACGATGGATTGTTGGCGTTGACAGCTACGGATTTAGCGTGCTTGTGCGGAGTTCATTCAAAGGCATGTATCCGAAAATATGGTGGCAGACCATTACGGACAGAATATTGTCATGAATTGGCAGTTCGACTTCTAATCGGTTGCACGGTTGAATTGGCAGCAAAGCATGATATTGGTATTCATGTAATTTTTTGTCATTCAACTGATCATTATGTGAGAGTCTACATGGAAATCATGTATGGTGCGAAGAGAGCTGATGAAAGTCTCCGAAATATGGGTTACATTTTACATTGCTTTAATTGTTTACACAGAGAACCGACTATTTCGCTGTTTAATAAGAATATGAAATGCCCAGAATGCGGTTTACAACTGGATTACAGTGGACCGCTTTGGCTTGGAAGTCTCTTAGACAAACAATTCTGTATGGTAATGATAAAAGAAAATAGCTACAAAACATTTAGAAACAGTGCGAGGATCATGAAGCTTCTGTCTCTGATTAAGGATGAAGCAGAAGAGACATCAACATACTATGTGCTGGATAAACTTAGCGCTAAGTTAGGGTTACC
>DATGZD010000042.1:0-20446 GCA_035297385.1 Candidatus Sulfotelmatobacter sp.
CGAACAGTTATTGTTTATAGAATAAGCGCGCTGGCTTTCTTACAGTGGCTAATATTCTGAAAATCCTTTTGATTCAAATTTGGATAGACGCAAGCAAGACAAATACAACTAATAGACTCAGAAACAAGGTTAGATTATAGAGCACGTTTGTTGTAAGTAAGAACATAAATTGAAAGTTGAATATGATTCGATTATTTTCTTCTCTTTGTGAGGGCAAGTGCTATTATTATACCTATTAAGATAACTATGGCTATAGCTCCAATTTCTATGATACGTGAGTCTGGCATAAATGGTAAAGGATTAGAAGAACTAAAAATGTTAGTTTCAACTACACTGTAGGAAATTATCGTTACGATGGGTTGAGGTTCTGCCTGTGTGGTTGTTTGAGTCCTTGATTCGAGCAGCATTCCAGATGCTTTATCATAAATGTACGTTAGCGTCGTGTTGTAGTCTGGTGTTGAAATTGAAGCATCGAGAATGTTTACTGTTCGAGCAGTGCCCAAATAAGTTCGGCTTTCAGTTCTGTTAACGGAATAAGTGTCAGGTGGCGGTATCGGCTCACCAGTGTTCAAATTGGCGGCTATGATTGGTCCTTGTGTGCTTGGAATGTTATCTTCTGTTCCTGTCTCAATATTCCAAACTAAGACGGTTCCGTTGCCAGCGATTGTTGTTCCATTCTTAAATTGACCCGTTGAAAGCAATGTGACTGATTTTCCAGATACATCAGTAACCTGAAGCTTTAGCCAATCGTAATCATTGAAGGATTCAGCGCCTGGGCCTACTCCTACAAAATTACCGTATTTCACATATTGTCCAGTTGTGACTCCAGGATTGTATGTTAACGCAAAAACTGGAGGTATTAATGCTGCAAAAAGGGCAGTTGCCAGAAGAACTGCTAAATAGTTTAGTTTGAACAAACAAAACCTCCAATTAGTTGCTATTGTTACAGATGTTAAACAGTTCTCTTTGCCCCACAGTGCGGACAGAACGTTGCTGTTTGTGGGAAGAGGGCACCGCAGTACTTGCAGGGAATCATGACGACTTCCCTCACTACTTCACGTGTAGTCTCTCGTTTATCACTGCTAGATCCGCAGCCACAGCCGCATCCTAAGCCAAATGGACACATCTTATGTTTCCTCCTGAAGTGAGAAGGTTTTTGCGATTTCATGACGTTGGTTAAGTTGTTCTAAGAGTACTTCTCGTATCATGTCGCAGGCTTGGCTAATTTTTGGGTTTGCTACTCGATAGTAAATGTTTGAGCCTACTTTTCGAGTTTTAACAATTTGTCTTTGTCTCATTAAAGCTAAATGTTGAGAAACATTGGATTGATTGGCATCAATTGTTTTGACAAGATCATTGACTGTTTTCTCTCCATCTTTTAAGCAATGAAGAATTGCCAATCTAAGTGGATTTGCCATTGTTTTGGAAATCTCAGCCTGCAATTCATAGATGGTCATGTCAAACCGTGGTTCAGTCATAGAGATTTCCTGTTTATTCGAATATTCTAACGTATCATCACCTTCTTATGTTTTCCGAACTACGAACTCCAAAAGACCATCGCGGACTCACAACCGTTCTGTACATGGAACTTCCATTAGCCAATTTGTGACAGCCTGAAGACATGTTTGCAGATGGAGTCTGACTGTTCAATTGGGTAGTCATAATGGTTTGATTCCAATAGTACAAAACAGGATACTTGTCTGCTATAGGAAATACCGGATCTTCGTAAACTATATCCAAACCTAAACCATACTTTGAAAGGAGGATTTGGGAAATATTCCAGACTTGTGCAGCGTTTTTATCTGGTTCCCAATATCCCCAGACTCGATCATTTGGACCTCTTAATCCAAACGCATAGTTCCTTGGCAAAACTAACACTGCCTGAGATTGGCTTAAATCAGGAAGCTTTTGTGAGTGATTATTGATTGTGTTCCAGAATCTTTGTAGTGCTTCAAAATGCTGGTCTTGTAACGTTCCATAGGGATTGTTAGGCAGTTGTGGGTAATTGAAGATTATGATGTACTTTGCCCCTGCCTCATACGAGGTGATCATTTGGTCGTAGATTTCTTGTCCATCGTCCAAGTAGGGTGCTTGAGTATACTTCCAAGTAATTATAGAACCCCAATTCTTATTTTGTAACCGTGCAGCACCTCGGATTAAGTCTAAGTTCTGTGTAATACTTTCATTCCATCCAAGTTGGGTTAACATAACGTCGTAGCCTCCTTTGTAGCCGAACCAATAGAGCACATAATCAGAGGTGAAAGTAGTGATTGAATTCGTTTTTAGCGGAGCTAGATTTTTCTCAATTGAAACCTGAGATAAACTTGCCGCTTCATCATGATTATGTGGGTACGTTCCTGTAAGGAGGCCATCAATCGCGAATGCATGCGTTTGGTAGATTGAAGAATTCTGTTGTTTTTGAGCATTAAAGAAACCGTTCCAATTGTAATCGAGCATTACTCCGATAGGTTCGTCATCAAGGTAAGCACCCAGAAATTGGTTTCCCCATTGATCTTTAGCTGCTTTTAACCAAGATAGTTGCCAAGGGTTTTGAGTATCAAGATAGCCAAAATAAACTATGATACTCATTCTAGCAGTAATAGCATATTGACTTATCTCAGTTAACGCCGTTTCATTTTTGCTGACGGCTCCAGATTGGATAACAAAGAGGTTTGTATAGGATTTCACTCTGTCAATAAGTAGCTTGGCATCACCTGTGTTGTTTCCTCCAAATGTCACGCCCACATACCTTGAAGGTAACGCTGCTTCAACGTCGCTGCCTAATGGAAGGCTGTGAGCAAGCGCCAAAAATGAGTTGAGTGTAATTGTTATCAGAAGCACGGCTATGATCGCAATAATTATCGTTCGTTTACTTCTTACTCTCATACTACTTCTCTCATTTTTTGGGATTTTTTTTTAAGAGTCTAAAAAAGGGTTATTTTACGAAATATTCTTTTGGCTTTAGCTGACGCTTGTTTCTTGTATGAAGCTGCCGTGCCACGTGTGGTACCAGATTTGTCCAGTGTAGCCGTTAACACTTAGCATACCATACGTTGTGCCGTTGTTTATGACTTCAATCGTGTAATAGCCGTAGAATGTTGTAACATCTCCTGTTGTAGTTCCAGGCAGATAAGTGCTTAAGTATTGTTGTGCGTTGCTCGTCGCTTGTGTTGCAGTAACAGTCGTGGTTGTTGTTGGTGTTCCAAAGACTCCACCTAAGATTCCACTTCGCATCATACCATATTTTGTGTTCCACATCATGTTTGGTCCCATCTCTGGATAGATGCTTCCTGTATACTTGTTGATTAATAGTTCAAAAGCTCCAAAACCTGTGCTTTTCTCTTTAACTTGAGCGTAGAAGTTGTTGCTGTATTCTTCAACTTCTGTTGCAGTTAAATCAGGGTTACCGGTTGAAGTAACGTAGTTTTGGGCAATAGTTGTAGCGGTTGTTATGTTTAATGGTGTTCCCGTGTAAGTGTATGGTGTTGGGTAACCATTGTTGTAGTTAGTTCCGCCAAACCTTTGGTGACAGCCGCCGCCAAACTGGAATGGATAAACTGGTTGATACGGTTGATATTGTTGATTTGGTATAGTGGGATTCACTGGATTATACGGATTATAGCCGGGTCCGTAGCCGCCTCCCATCATTCCTCCACCTCGTCCGCCCATCATGCCGCCATAACCGCCGTAACCTCCATATGAGCCATAGCTGTTCCATCCCCATCCGCCCATCATTTGAGCATTAACCGTGGCGATTAACAACGCTGTGGCTGTAAGCACGAGACCTATGATTGTGATTATTTTCCAAGTTTTCATTCAGTTCACCTCCAACTTTGCTTTTACTAATATTATGGTATTCGAATGATTTGATAGTTGGCTGAAACATTCGTGAAACAGTTTTGAAACAGTTTTTGAAACATGCAGAATATGCTTTTGAACGGTTGATTCTATGTCTGTTTTCAATATCAAACAACCCTTAAACATATTCTAATATTCTAATATTGGAATGGCTTATAGGTGTTTTGGTCCTAAAACTTGTTTTCTTCGAATATGAAGAGCATGTGACTAAGATCATCATTACTTAACGTTTCAGTTTTGATTATGTCGAATGGTTTCGTCAAGTGATCCTTCTTTTAAGTATGAGAGTAGCTATTGCCAGGAAAATAACAGTGAAAGTGAAAAGTGCGGCCATGTCAACAAGGAAAATTCCATTAAGTGCAGAAGAGGAAATGCAGTTACGAAGAGCTTCCGCAGAATAAGTGAGTGGCAGGAAACGAGCAACAACCTGCAACTGCATGGGATAAGTTTCTAGAGCTGCAAAAGTTCCCGATAGAAAGGTCATTGGAAACCTCAAGAAATTAGAGTACATTTGTGCGTCTGGAACCCATTTTGCGTGGACCGAGGTGATTATGCCAAGAACTGAAAACGCCATGGAGACGAAACCAACTGCCACCACCGCGAGCACGGGGTTCATGATTGTTACACCTAAGAAGATAGCCAAGGGAAAAATGGTTATTACTGCAAGTATGGACTAAAAGAAGAAACCAGCTATAGTTATCCCGAGCAATATCATAAAGAGCGATAACGGTGCAACAAGAAGCCTGGGAAAGTTCCAATTTCAACATAACGTTGTTATATACCGTGCGGAATAAAAGTATAGAAAAAACCTAACTGGATAAAACTGATCAAGGGATTATTGACAATGTTTGATGGTTTAGCTATGATGATTATGATGTGGCCAGCCATTCCAATGTTCTTAATTGAACTCCACTTCGCTATTGGATTCTGGCGCAAGATAGGCCTCTGGACTTATCTTTTCATAGTCGCCGAATGGTTGCCAATAGGTCTTACGTTATATGCTTTCCAAAATCAATTGCTATACCTTCAAATCGTATTGGGCATACCTTTTTTAGTTCTTGGTATTGGATTGATAGTGTTCGCTCTCATCTTGCATGGTTGGACAGCTAAACTAATCGGGTTAAAAGCTACAATAGGCTATAGTGAACGCGCGCGCTAATTGTTTCAGGCAACTGATAAACCCTTCTGCTTCATATAGTATTGTGGTGAATAAATTGGATGGAGCGCGCGAATATCCCATAAGTCTACTTGGAGGTTGCTTGTTTGACAAATCTAAAAGTAGGCGATAAGGCGCCTGATTTTTCTCTTCAGTCAAATACGGGTGATCAATTCAAACTTTCGGAACTAAGAGGAAAGAATGTTGTACTTTTCTTTTATCCGATGGATGAGTCACCTGTTTGTTCAAGAGAAGTTGAGGCTTTTAAAGAAAAAAACCCAGAATTCCGAGGTCTAAATGCAGAAATTGTAGGCGTTAGTTCTCAAAATGTTGAATCCCACAGGTCGTTCGCTTCCAAGCATAGCTCGCCGTTTCTCTTACTAAGTGATCCAAAGGGTATTGTTAGGAAACTTTATGGAGTTTCTAGTACGCTTGGTATCCCTGGGAGGGTTACCTTTGTTGTTAACAAGGATGGGGTTATAGTGTTTGTTTACTCATCTCAGATGCATCCTGCAAGACATGCTCAAGAGGCGTTGGCTGCCTTGAAGAATGTTTAGCCAAAGGTAACTAACTTTTCTGCCCACTCAACAATTTCCAATAGATCATTCATTGTCGCAATCGGGCAGAAATTGCTCTCTTGTTTCTGCCTATTCTTCATACAGGTTCCGCACGCTAAAAGCTCACCCTTATTATCGATAAATTGTTGCAACTGTTCTTTCACAGGAAATCTCTCGCTCTTTATGTCCTCAACTTCGACGCCGTTGTTTACCAAGAAAACCCTAACTATGTGGTTTTTTCCTAATGCTACGTTTCCAAATCTGAAAGCATTCCAAACTTCTTCAGGATCGTTTGTGCTCACAACTATGCCAATATTCACCTATATTTCACCGATTCTATAGTGACAACTCGGGTTTTTCTGTTTTACTGTGACTCAATTATTAGAGAAAAAGCTTTCAAACAAAGAAAAAAAGGGCGAAACTCTGCAGAAAGAACAGCTGACTGTGGTATAACGCCAACAGCAAAATTAATTGTTGTTCTTAAACTTTAGTTTTTGGCTTGTCGCAAAGAACAAGAGGTACAAAGCTAGCGAAAATTACTGTAAGTCGTTCAATGGCGTACGAAAACATATAGTTTCTGAGAAGTATGTGCTGATTGTTGGAGGTATCAATTTATAAGTATAAGTGTGTTATATTTAGCTGAATTAAATGACTCTGCGATGCGAAGCTGTAGCTAAATACGTACTACCAGTTTTTAGAGCACTTACTGCAAAAGAACTAGTAAATGTTCATCATCTAACACAAACGGACGCTGCCAAGAAGCTTGGAACAACTCAAGCAGCAATTAGCCAGTATTTGTCTTCAAAGCGTGCAATTAGAGGCAGCGAACAATTTGAAGATATGTTGCCTAAGATTCAAGCTATGGCCAGCGAAACTGCTAGACGACTTATAGAAAGCAAAGTAAGTTGGGATGAAGTATCGTTGGATTTCTGTAAGCTCTGCTCAGCAACTTTTGTAGAAGAGAACAAAACCGGTGACACATACAGTATATAATCAAAAAAGGGCAAAGCGTAAGCTTTTTTTAAAACGCTTCTCAAGATATGATATAGTTTTTATGCTGGTGAAAATTTGGAGAAGATTTTTGGTACAGTTTTGGAAACAATAGGTAAAACACCACTTGTACGTCTAAACAGCCTTACTGCTGGACTCAAATGTACTCTTTTAGCTAAGCTTGAATCAAGAAATCCTGGCGGAAGCGTGAAAGATCGTATCTGTCTTAGTATGATAAGTGAAGCAGAGGAACAGGGACTAATTAGTCCAGAAAAGAGTGTCATAATTGAACCAACAAGCGGTAACACCGGCATAGGTTTAGCCATGGTTGCTGCAGTAAGAGGTTATCGTCTTATGCTTGCTATGCCTGAAACTATGAGTGTTGAACGTCGAAATTTGCTTAAGGCTTATGGAGCTGAACTTATACTTACACCTGGACCAGAAGGAATGGGTGGAGCTATTAGAAAAGCAGAAGAACTTGTTCAGAACACTCCCAATTCATTCATGCCACAGCAGTTTAAGAATTTGGCTAACCCAAAAATTCACAGAGAAACAACAGGACCAGAAATATGGGATGATACTGACGGTAAAGTAGATGCTTTGGTTTCTGGAGTTGGCACAGGAGGCACGATAACAGGAGTAGCTGAATACATAAAACCATTGAAGCCCCAGTTTAAAGCTATAGCAGTTGAGCCCTTTAATTCGCCCGTGTTAAGTGGTGGCAAAAAGGGGGCTCATAAAATTCAAGGTATTGGTGCAGGTTTTGTTCCTGATGTTTTAAAACTCAATTTGGTAGATGAGATCATTAAAGTGAAGGATGAAGAAGCAATGGAAACTGCACGACAACTAGTTCAAAAAGAGGGTTTACTTGTAGGTATCTCTTCAGGTGCAGCAGCCTATGCAGCGCTCCAAGTAGCAGCGCGTCAAGAGTATGAGAATAAACTCATAGTCGTAATCTTACCAGATACAGGAGAACGATACCTAAGCACTGCATTATTCCAAGAACCTATGCAGAACGCGACTTCCCCATAGAATATTCTTGGAATAAACGATGGAGGATTATCTCCAGTGAAGAGGTAGAAACATAGCGCTCTGTTTCTTGTACTGAAGATATTGGTTTCCGAACTCTTTTTCCATATCTTTTTCTTCTCTTTTTGCCAAACGATAGTACATTAACATCAATATTGGCCACATAATAAGTAAGGGAATAGTTGCCCAATGTACAAGTAATCCTAATGTGATTAGCATGAAGCCTGTATATTGAGGATGCCTAATATGTGCATATATGCCACTAGTAACCAATCTGCCCTGTCCTTGTCCTTTGCTCCAATAATCCTTGTAAATGCTTCTCCATCCTGAAATAATAAGTAACGCACCAACGAAGTTCAATGCATATCCAACGTACATTCCCGAGAAACCAATGTATTGCTCCAATGTATGTTGCCATAGTATACCTACAGGCAAAGTTCTACCTATCGCCCAAGTAATTAAATACATGCTAAGTGGAATACCGAACATTTCAAGGGCTAAGGCAACGATAAAGGCAAGATAAACGCTGGCTGGCTTTCTTTGATTCTTCTTATAGAATGGAATAAAGGCTACGAATAGTCCAAATAATACAATCCAAAATCCTACGCTTATCCAATCGTTATAAGGCATAATGATTGCGTGTCCAGGAAAAGCAAGAGCTGATACTAACCACATTCCCGTAAAAGCAATAAGCATGGTTGACAATAGCACCAATAGTATTTGTCTTATGCTATATGATTGTTTAGTTTTTGAATCATTTGTTTGTTGTTCGAACATAAATTCACATTCCTCCCCGTACAAAGTTAGAATCAGTGGCAACTTTCATTTGTCTTCTTTTTCTTCGACAGGAAATTAGGAAGCATCATAAGAGCCATACTTAACGGGCATATCAATACAAAAAGAAAATTCAAGTATGAAGCTTCAGGAAAAAGTGCAGCTACCACCACTATGGCAATTATGGGTAGCATACAACATAACATCATTAATAGCATATGTTTTGTGCTATGTGATTCATGTTCCATTTCATAATTAGCATGATCGTCAGACATAATTCTCGCTAGCTGCTAAATTATGGTACTATTCTTATAAGAATCAACGGACAATCGCTGGACGCAACTAGTACAAAATATGATAAATGAAATTCGAATGAACTGTTAAAACAAACAGTAAAGAACAAATTGAACTGCGAAAAGTTTCAGCAATTTTGAGCAGTGTTTAAACTTAGCTTCGATGAAGTCATAGAATTATAGCACACCCCTGAGCAACTTATGAAACGTGCGCAGCGTTAGCCTCTTTTTCCTCTAAGTAAGAACACTACTACAACAACTATTACAGCAATTACTACGCCCGCTATTATCAAGATTGAAACAGAAAAGCCTGGTGGTGTAGTTGCCTGTAACTCGCCTAGTGCATAAAGATAGGTATCGCGAGAACCAATGTATAAAATGCCATTAACAATTGCAGGTGAAGAATCAATCCCATCGTCAGTGGTAAAAGCTTCTAATAGACTACCAGTTGAGACATTCAGAGCATAGATTTTGTGATCAGTCGAAGCTACATATACAAGCCCATTTACAATTGCTGGAGATGAATCCACTATATCACCAGTAGTAAAGTTCCATAAAGAAGAGCCAGTCGAAGCATCCAACGCATAAAGAACATGGTCTGCTGATCCAAAAAAGACTTTGCCTGAATTAACAGCTGGCGAAGAATGAACTGACCCTCCAGTCGTATAACTCCAGAGTTTATTGCCCGTTGTTGCATTTAACGCATAGACAGTACCCCCCTCTGAACCAACGAAGATTATTCCGTTTGCATAAGCCGGTGAAGAATGTACTCTGCTTCCTGCTGAGAAATTCCATAAAAAGGTTCCATCATTTGATTTCAATGCATAAATATTGTAATCTTCTGATCCAAAATATACTGCACCGTTAACAACTGCAGGAGAAGAAAACACCGATCCCTTTGTCGTGTAGCTCCAGACGAGCGAGCCTTGTGTAGCATCCAAAGCATAGAGCGCGTTATCGTATGAGCCCACATATACAACGCCATTATCTACTGTAGGTGAAGAATAAACTCCTCCCATGCTATAGTTCCATTTCTTTGCGCCAGTCATACTATCTAAGGCATAAAGATTGCCATCATATGATCCCACGAAGACTCTACCTTCTGAAATTGCAGGCGAAGAATCTACACCTATACTAGTTGTAAAGTTCCACACTTGTAATCCATTTGCACTATTTAGTGCATAAATAGTTGCGTCTTCGGAGCCAAAATATATGATACCTGATTCAATTGTTGGGGAAGAAAATATCCCTGCCGATGTTTTGTATTTCCAGAGAGTTTGTGTTATGTTGGGCGAACTCGAAGCAGAATAGCCTGTATGAGCCGAATCATGGTGAAATACGGGCCACCCATCTGGATTAGATTGCTGTGAATATACTGTCGTAAGTGGAATTAACGAAATTAAGAAGATAACCAAAAGGATAACGGAGAATTTTCGATTCAAAAGTTTAAGCCTCTTTCAATAAGAATGATAACCTCATTTATTTATTTTCTGAAACGCCTTTTTCTATTAAGTTCGATTAAGAAAAATATGGGCGATAAGGAGGACTGGAGGCTAGGTAGGAAAGTTACTTTACTTCGTGGTGAATATTCTACATGTGGCCACTCCATGGTCCGTATCCTCCGTAGCCTCCCCACCATCCTCCCATGCCTTCACCTGGACTATAGTATGGATAAGTTGGCGCATAGGGTGTGTAGGGTTGATTCGGATAGGGGTATTGGGGATATCCATTGTATGGAGGATATGTATCTTGCGGGTAGTTTGGTGTAGTTGGCGGATATGTTGGAGTTTGGGGTGCTTGTGGCAAGATGCCTGTTGGCGGGTTTATTGCTGCTCCATAAGAATTGTAAGTTCCGGATGACGAGTTGGGTATCTGTGAACTTAAGTAAACTCCATAGACCACCGCTGTCAATACGGCGGTCAACACAATAGCTATTGTAATAATCGTTACGATTTTCCAGTCCGTTATTCCTATCACCTCACAGAATAAGTTAAGAATACGTACTTTTAAGAGCCATCGGACAAGCTCAAAAGAAGCATAGAACAAAAAATGCACACGCTATCGATAGAGGATTAAAATTCATTGCTGTTCTGCCATTTTCTTTTCATTGAATATTAACAAAACATTTTAGATACATAAAACGTTAATAACAACAAAAATTAGTGAATTAAATATGAATGCACGTTTAGGTTTAGTTGGAGTATTCCTTTTTGCTATTGGCGGATTTTTTCTATATTTTGAGTTATTTGAATTATTTCGTAGACAAACAGTTTCGTCAAGTGGTCCTTTTCTTTGGTTTTTAAGTTTTCTTTTGTTTGGTTTTGGTCTTTGGTCAATTATATCCAGTGGAAGAATTGAAATGAAACAAGAACACTAACAAAATTCTGAAAAGGTAAGAGAAGGTAAACACAGCATCTTTTGTTAAAAGAGAAGTGAAGAGTAGAGAGCTTAATTTTATCTATCTATTCTTATCTGTCTTTGTCCGTCTATCTGTCTGTTCGTTCGTTTGTCGAGGAGAAGTGTGGGAAAGCAGATAGAGAGTAGTCCTAGTATAGTAGGCGTAAAAAGAAGAGAGAGAAGCTCAAATTTTAGTCCGAAACCCAAAACCACATTCTAGTTCATGCGTTACGTTTTATACCAGAGTTGTCTTTTGGCAATTTCAAAGCATCATTTCTTGATTGCTTTATAGAGCGAGACTGTACCAAAGATTGTCATTAGTTTAGAGGTTTCTTGCACCTGTTTAAAACCTGCAATCTGAAGCAATTGAGGCAATAATCCTTTTACATTGTCCTCTGTTTCTTCAAGTCGCCGTGCAAGAATCGAGGATAAACGCATTAGTATGTTTTGTGGTTTGCCAAAATCTCCTATATGTACCTCGCCGTTCACTTTAAGGATTCTTCGAATTTCCTTTAAAGTTCGCAGCTTATTCTGTCTTGTTAAATGATGAAAAACAAGACTTGAGACCACTCTATCGAAGAAGCTATCAGGATATGGCAAGTTGAATGCTGTTCCAACGTCAAAGTTTATCTGCAGACTTAGCTTAGCAGCCTTCTTCTTGGCAATACTTAGAACGTTAGGATCAATATCAATGGCTGTAACTTCAGCTAAAGGTTGATTTCTTTTGACAAGTAAAGCAAGAGCTCCAGTTCCGCAACCTAAATCGAGCACTTTAAAATTACCTTGAATTCTTGCTTGCGAAATGAGTTTGGGTTTAAATACTGCTTCCTTTGCACCCCACTTCTGTAAAGAATCAAAAAAAGGTGTTAAAGAACTGAAGCCCAATGCTGGAATGTACTTCACTGGTAGAGAATGAAATTTTATTGATGATTCAAGCATTGTTTTCACCTAAGGATTGTTGAAACGCCTGATCTAAATCTGTCTTCAAATCTTCAACATCTTCAATGCCCACTGATAGTCGGAGAAGGTTGTCAGTTATTCCGATTCGATCTCTTTCTCTTCTGGTTAAACTTGCATGTGTCATCGATGCTGGTTGATTAATTAAAGATTCAACAGCCCCTAAACTTTCTGCTAAGGCAATGATTTTTAGATTAGATAGAAAGTTCTTGATATTTACATTCTGTTTTAGATAAAATGAGATTATTCCACCAAAGCCGTTCATTTGTTTCTTTGCTAATTCATGTTGAGGATGACTCTTCAAACCTGGATAGTTTACTTTTTCAACTAACGAATGAGAGGTCAAGTATTCAGCCAATTTGAGAGCATTATAATTGTGTCTATCCATTCGTAAGGCAAGAGTTTTAGTTCCTCTGAGTACTAAGTAACAATCAAAGGGTGAAGGAACGGCACCAATAGCGTTTTGATTAAACTTGAGTCTACTGTAAAGTTCATCATTTGAAATTAAAATTGCTCCACCTACGACGTCGCTGTGTCCGCCAAGATATTTTGTGGTACTGTGAACAACTATGTCAGCGCCTAAGTCAAGTGGATTCTGAAGATAGGGAGTAGCGAAGGTATTGTCGACTACAGTAAGTAAATTATATTTCTCTGCAATTCTTGATATACCTTCAATATCACATAGTTTTAGAAGGGGGTTTGTCGGAGTCTCCAACCATATGAGTTTACTCTTCTTTGTAATAGCTGCTTCAACGTTTTCCTTTCTTGTTGCATCAACATACGTGAATTCTAAACCATAATTAGTCAGAGTTTTATCAAAGAGCCTGCGAGTTCCACCGTACAGGTCTTCGAAGGCTATAATATGGTCGCCAGTCTTGGATAACGCCAAAAGCAAGGTTGTTTCTGCAGCTAAGCCGGAAGCAAAGGCTAAACCATATTTAGCATTTTCCAGCTCAGCTAACCTCTTTTCTAATGCCTTTCTTGTGGGGTTTCCTGTTCTAGCGTATTCATATCCACCTGTTGGTTTATTAATTTCCGTTCTAGCAAACGTAGAAGCTAAATGAATCGGGGTTACGATGTCTCCGTAGCCACCTTCTTTGAGGTTCGGCTCTTCACCACAGTGGATTGCTTTAGTTGAAAATTTCACTATATCACCTGTTAAGAAGGTAGTTAATAATATCTATCGTCGTTATTATGTCAACAACTTTCCCATTTTCTATGACTGCCAAAGCATTTCGAGTCTTAAGCAGATTAAGAGGTGAAACTATCTCGTCTTCTTTTTTAACAATCGGTAGGGGAGGCTCCATGAATTCGCTGACTTTCTGATTGCCAGTTAATGTCTTATCAGATAAGTTTTTCATTATGGTTATTTCTCGAATGCTTCCAACTTGGACGTCATCATCAATTACTGGAAGTTGAGATATATCGAATTTTTCCATAAGACTAATTGCAACGTTGAGTTCAGCTTGAGAATTGATACTTATTAAGCGTCTAATTTTGTTGGATTTGCTGTCTAAGATATCACTTACTAAGATTTTCTCCTCTTTTCCTTCAAGATAGCCATTTTCAATCATCCAATCGTCTGAATAGATTTTGTTAAGATAATTTCTTCCGGTATCGGGAAGAATAACCACAATAAGCTTATGTTTATTCTCTGGTTCATCAGCTACCTTTAGAGCTGCGTAGACTGCTGCACCTGCAGATCCCCCCGCAAATACACCTTCCTCTTGAGCCAGTTTTCTTGCCATTAAGAATGCTTCTTTATCGGTCACGGTTATGATCTCATCAACTAGTTTGAGGTTAAGTGTGCCTGGTAAGAAGTCTTCTCCAATACCCTCAACCTTATACGAGTGAACTTCGCCCTTTGTTCCATAAAATTCATGATGATACACTGAACCTTCTGGATCTACTCCAACAATTTTTATGTTAGGATTTTTCTCTTTGAGGTACCGACTTATTCCGCTGATTGTTCCACCTGTGCCCATGCTAGCGACAAAAATGTCTATTTTACCATTAGTTTGTTCCCAGATTTCATGGCCAGTTGTTCGATAATGTGCTTGCGGATTTGCTTTATTGAAGTATTGATTTGGCATGAAAGAATTTGGTGTTTCTTTTACAATTTTTTCGGCAACTTTAATGTAATTTGCAGGATGGTCTGGTGGTACATTAGTGGGAGTGATTATTACTTTGGCACCGTAGGCTTTTAGGAGGTCAATTTTTTCTTTACTCATTTTATCCGGTAGAGTGAAGACCATTTTGTAGCCTTTAGCTATGGCAGCCATTGCTAATCCTAAGCCTGTATTACCAGATGTTGGTTCAACAATTGTGTAGCCTGGTTTTATTAGACCTTCTGCTTCAGCTGCTTCAATCATTGATATTCCAATGCGATCTTTTATGCTGCCGCCAGGGTTCAAGAATTCGAGTTTAGCTAAAATTGTGCATTGAACATTTTTTGTTAATCGATTAAGCTTTAGCAACGGTGTATTGCCTATTAAGTCAAGTATGTTTTCTGCAATCATTTTTGAAGCACTCAATTCTTTCGTTTCTCCTCTTCTGCAGCTTGTTCCCATGCTTGGAAAAGAACAAAGAAGAGTCTCTGAGTAAATTTCTCAATGGCATGGGGGGTGTTTGGTTTGTTTGTTGTTAACATCATATGCCTTCTATAACAACGTTATATTGACTATAACGCTGTTATATTTAAACATATTTTCCGATTTTTAATGAAATCAATAAGACAGCAATATTGTGAGAATTGGAAAATGTAAACTGACTAATTCAATATTATTCTGCAATTTTTGTTCTATATGGTTTCAAGAATTGTCCGTGAATTCTTAAAAACTGAGACAGACGGATACGTGTACGAGGCTTTTTCTAAGCTTCAAATAAACAAAACTGAGAGAAGAAAAATGAAAAAATCTAATAAAATGACGAAAACAACTTCAATTCTTGCTATCATTCTCATGATGGCTTCCATTACATTGATTACAGTCACAGTTCAACCAGTTCAAGCTCAACTTGCTGCAAAACAACCACACAGTGGACCACTACAAACTGGAGATGTTGCTAACGGAACCTTTGACAGTCAAACATGGATTAGTGCTAGACCAAAAGTAGTAGGCATTGGTCAATCTGTACTAATTAATGTATGGACTACACCAGCAGCTAATGCAGGACGAAAGCTTCTTGGCTACCACATAATAATCACAAAACCAGATGGAACCAAAGATGAATACACATTAAATTCTGAAAGAGATACTGCAGCTACATGGATGGAATATGTACCAAATCAAATTGGTGAATACAAATACAAAGTTGAATTTCCAGGAACATTCTTACCAGCAGGCATATACAATGATGGAGTAATCTATACTAATACATCAGCAGCTGGTTCAGGCTATCAAGGAGTTCCTACAATCTACAGCGGATCAACCTACTATAAGCCTGACACGAGTCCAGAATATACATTCAGTGCACAACAAGATATGATTTGGTCATGGGGTGCAACAGCATTACCAACTGATTATTGGACAAGACCAGTCGCGCCAGAACTTAGAGACTGGCTTCCAATAATTGGTGACTTTCCTTGGTATGGGCCGCCCACTGCTGATTTCTACCAAATGTACCCAAACGATGGTTATTGGAGTCCTCGAAGTGATTTCTATCCATTCGTTCGAGGACCAAACACTGCACACATAGCGTGGAAACGTGTAGGCAATATTGCGGGTATCACGGGTGCGGGCAGGTATGGTTCTTATGGTGCAGAAGGTTGGAGCTATGAAGTTCCCTTTGCGACAACATCAGGTTCCCCTGGTGTTATCACAATGGTGATTGATGGACGAGGTTTCTTGACTGTCCCAAGAGTTAGATCACAAATGATTAATGGTACTCTTCAACAAGTATCGACTACTGCGCTGCAATCTGTTGATATACGCACGGGTGAAGTACTATGGGAAGTAGATGGTTTCACGCATCCACAATCTCTGGATAGTTTTGGAAGCTGGATATTTGGAGGCGCAATCGAATACCCATCTCTATCGATTGTGTATCTGGATGGCGGCAGATTGTACAAATATAATTCGAATACGGGAGCTCTAACTCTGAACGTTTCAATTTCACCATTAACCTCAGCTACATGGCAAATGAACGGTTACGCACTGAGTGTGCAGAACCTAGGTAACAATGTTTCTGCATCTCAGCGTTATCGTTTGATAAACTTCACGACAATTGGAAGTTCAACTAACTTCACAAGCAGAATCGTTAGCAACATAAGTTGGCCGTTAAGCAGCGTTCCAGCTACAACTGACTACACTTTAGGTATAGCTGCTTCGTTTGGACGTGGCTTAATTGCACAAACTGGAACGACTCCTGAGCAAAGATTAGTAACTGTCGATTTGAGAACAGGACAGGTGCTAGTGAACAAAACAATCGAACCAGCAGGTGGTGAAAGATTGATGGGTTACAGCGGTGCATCAGACGTCGTTGATCATGGAACATACGCTTTCCTTACAGCATGGGGAGAATTCATTGGACTCGACATTAGAACAGGCGAAGTAAAGTGGACAAGTCCGAAAATGGATGAACAATGGGACGTTAATGGTTTCGGAGCATACGATACAACATCAGCATATGGTATGTTCTATAGAGCAGCATACACCGGAGTATACGCGTTCGATTGGAATACTGGTAAAATAGTATGGAAGTACGAAGCTCCAGCTATAAGTCCATTTGAAACGCCATACATTGACAAGAATGGAACTACAGTCATGTCATTCAACGGTGTAGCCTTTGCCGCCGACGGAAAAATCTACACGATAAACACTGAACACACACCAACTCAGCCAATTACTAGAGGTTGGCAGCTTCACGCTATTAACGCAACTACAGGCGAGGAAGTTTTCAAAGTAAAGCTAACTGGAAACCTGGGTGCAATCGCTGACGGTTATATGGCAATCTCAGAATCATACACCGGCACATTGTATGTTTTAGGCAAAGGCAAGAGTCAGACAACCGTTACAGCGCCAGACATTGGTGTACCGCTTGGAACTTCAGTAGTACTGAAAGGCACAGTTGTCGATTTGTCACCTGCCCAGTCTGGCACACCCGCAGTATCCAAAGAATCAATGAGTACACAAATGGAATACTTACACAAACAATTACCAATTGACGGCATATGGCACAATGAAACGATAACTGGTGTTCCGGTATCCTTAACTGCTATAGGTTCAGATGGTTCCGTTGTCGATATTGGCTCAGTCACGACAAACGGTTATTATGGCACTTTCAGTAAAACATGGACGCCCCCAAAACAAGGAGACTACGAGATTGTCGCCTCATTCGCAGGAGATGATTCATACGGCAGCTCAGCAGCATCAACGTCAATTTCAATAGGTCCAGCACCTACAACACCTAATACTGGAAGTCAACAACAAGAAATTGTAGTGCCAGACTATACCATGACAATAATTGGTGTAGGTATCGCCGTAATACTTGCAGTCGCTATAGCTACAATATTGCTTTACAGAAAAAAATAGGATTGAAAAATATTGTCAAAAATTAATTATCCCTTTTCTTTATTTCAAAATAAGCACCAAACGTTCTTTTGAACAATTCTTTATGCTTACTAGAAAATATCGGCGATAACTGAAGTAAGCCAAAGTTTGTTTGAATTGGGACGCTTCCGAACCACCTTCTTTGTTTCCACTGATTTGATTCATACTTCACAGTTGAAATTTGTTCATCTTGAGTTTTTGTAAGAGAGCTGTTAAGTTTGGCTGGAAACTATGGAAAAAAATTGCACGCTGATAATTATATATTCAAACCACAAATTGGAAGTTTACTGATTAGATTATTCCTTTTAGGCGGAGTGCATCATGTAACAATGAATTTCCATCACATCGATAGCAATGATTTTCTGTGCCTGAAGGCACTCTGGCATCTTTAACGATTTCTGCTGCTTCAGTTATAGTGTCAATATACCATTTGCTCGTAGGTGCTCGATGTCCTTCAAATTTTGAACCAGGATTAGGTGACCATACAAAAGGGACTATGTTGGCACCTAAATCTGTAAGTTCTCTTATGCCTTGTAGGAAGGTTTCACGAGGTTCTAATCCCATTACAAAAACTCCATAAACGTTACCTTCACCAAAAATCTTAACAGCTTTAGAGATTGACTCCACAAAAGCTTCATGACTTATACTTTTTGATTTTCCTGGACAAATTGCTTGAAAGAGACGTTTGTCCCAAATCTCTATACTAAAACCAATTGCGTTAATTCCGGAACAATGATATCTCTCTATTTCTTCCACAGTTTTGGGTGGAGAAGGTAATATTGTTCCAGGAATACTACTGAAACCAGTATGCTGACTGATAGAGTTGATAATGTCAGAGACTAATTGAATTTCTTTTTCATGGCTGAAACAACCACCTGTAAGAAGCACATGCTTAACATTTTTTTCAGAAAAGGCTTCTTTAGCAACTTCGCCAATATCTTCTGTATCTTTATTTCTTAAAACTGAATTATAGGTTGTTGAGGTTGCCACTAAATTGCAGAAGAGACACTGTTCATTCCGGACAAAATGACTGCAATAGTTTTGATAACAAAAGAACAGACAATCTTCACCTCCAACTTGACCTATCTTTATCATTTCATTATTCGAAATAGTTTTTTTAATATAGAATTTAGGTCTTGGAAGCCATTGAATAGTGCATAATTCTTGTTTTCCATCAGTTAAGATCAACTTATTATCCAATAATTGCACAACGAAATTTGAATAACTATTTCTTCGAAACTGGACTATTGTGCCATTGGGGAGTCTAAAATCATCAGGTAATGCAATATTGGTGTGATCTTCAAAGTCCCAGCCAAAGAGTCCATGATTCTGTTCTTTGAAGGCACTTCCAACGTCTTTTAGTGCCTCTGGAGTCGCATCTATACCGTTTATGAGAAGTTCAGCTTTAAGTTGGAGATAATTCATGAACAAAAATAGTATTATAACTGTGTTATAAGGTTTATTTAGTAAACAATAATCAAATGAAAATGCACAAGTTGAGCAAACATAGTTTTACAGCATAGTTGGCATATCAGCTATTCTGAAGTTTTGAAAGCAGCCAGATGGGTTAAAGCGCGCTCTATATCTAAAGTCATGAAATAATGTTTTTTCGTCGTCAAAGCTTCCGAATTAATTTCGAGAAAAATCACCTTGTTGCACTTAAATGTTTCATCTAATTTGAGGCTGTCGTCCAATAGAATTTCTTATTTAATCAATTAATAGCGCTAGCCATTAGTACATTATGTCAGCAGGGTCTTTTCAGGCGGCTTGCATTCTGAGTGATTATGAGTATTCTGTGGAGCCTGAGCCTCTGCATTTTGTTTAGCGTATTGTTCTGCATGTTCTTCCGAATCAAAATGTTCACCATATCTGAAAATATCATGGTCTTTTTCAATTTTCTTTCCACAAATCGCACAGTGATGAGCAAATAATTTCATTATTCCTTTTCTCCTACACATATTTTTTACTAAATGCAATAAACAAAATCAATAGAGATAAGGTTCCAGCAAAATAAATAGCTTACTTGAATACCTATATGAAATAATCGTGTTATTTATGAATAAAGCCGAAAAAGTTCTGGTTATTAGAATAACATCTCTCTAATCTAATCTTTAATCGCTTGGATGTATTTGTTAATTGTTTCACATCTAACCGACATTTCTATTCTAAGAATTATAGCATGTTTATATTTTTAAATTGTCAGTTTCCATGTACAGTTATTTGATGTTGAATATTCTGTTTGGAATAAAATTAGCAGAAACGCATATAACGGTGTTATACGTTATGAGAACAAAACAAACACTAGGAGAATCATCATATAATGACAAAGGGAAAAAAACTAGACACAATTGCAGTCCACTCAGGACAGGAAACGCCTGACCCGACAACTGGCTCCAGGGCTATCCCGATTTACCAGACAACCTCCTATGTCTTTAAGGATACAGATCACGCAGCAAATCTCTTTGCCCTAAAAGAACTTGGAAACATCTACACACGTATAATGAATCCAACCACAGATGCCTTCGAAAGAAGAGTTGCAGCGATCGAAGGCGGAACAGCTGCATTAGCTGTATCCTCTGGACAAGCGGCAGAAACCTTAGCTCTACTGGCTATAACTCGTGTTGGCGAGGAAATTGTCTCTGCCAACAATCTTTATGGAGGAACCTACCAGCTTTTTCATTATAGTTTCCCCAAACTTGGGAGAACAGTAAAATTCGTTGACTCACAAAAACCTGAAGAGTTCAAAAAAGCAATAACCTCTAAAACTCGAGCCATATACGCTGAAACTATTGGCAATCCGAAGCTTGATGTGCCTGATTTTGAAGCATTAGCCAAAATAGCTCATGATAATGAGCTACCACTTATAGTTGATAATACAGTCGGCAT
>DATGZD010000043.1:0-42760 GCA_035297385.1 Candidatus Sulfotelmatobacter sp.
AGAGCTAAAGTACGCAGAATTTGTTTTAGAAAATCTTTTCCCGCAACGTCACCAGGCACCAAGGTAATATAGACTTTGGCTTTCGTTTTTATCGCGTCTACAGGTCCACCAATGAATTGTAGTTTATCATTATCGACTATGCCTATTGTTATTCTTAATGGAACACCACGCATCCAGTTTCTTTTTCCAGCCACAAAAAATGCACCATGCGGGACGTACTCACCCGAGGGGCCAGTCTTACTGAGTTGATCAGGCGTAACCCAATACACGTCAGCAGAGCCTAACCCTTCACGCCAGGCTCTACTTAGCGCCGCTGCATATTCACCAGCTTCACGTAGAGTTTGCTCCGTTACGGATCTACCCTCAGTCTTAACAACGACGAAGGGTGCGCCAGTGATTTCAGCATGAAAAACTATATCATCTTTTGCAGCGTGTTTCTTGACAAGAACTTCATTGCTGACGACATCTTTACCTGCTACGATGAGCATTCCATCAGAACTGATAAACCAATGAAACCTCTCAAACCATTCCTTAGTCTCGAGTCTACGGCTTGTAAACTTTTCCAGCATCTCAGCAGGTTTGGTTATTTGTTCAGTCTCAGCAGATTTAATCTTTCGTTCAAGACCATCCAGTTTTTGGCGTGACTCATCTAATGCTGTTGAAGCACCAGCAGCTTTCTGCTTGATCTTCTTACCTTGCTCGTAATATTTAGCAGCGTTTTCAAAGAGTGATTTTCTAAGATTTAGACTGAATTTTAACATATTAACACTAACATTTAGAGCCATATTTTTTGCATCAAAACCCTCTACACATACAGTACTTTTGCCTGAGTCGTGAGGGGAGGAAAAGTCTGAAGCTATAGTGTTAAGGTCTTTTCGATTTGTTCGTGCATCATTGAATTTATCTAACAGTGTTTGAATTTCACTAGAATAAGCATAGATGGTGTCGCCAATCTTCTTTTGTCTTTCTATTTGGATTTCAGCATCACGGATAGTTTCCTCTTGCTCATTAATTACCCGCTTTAACCTATCAGCTTGGCGGTTTAAGGGTTCAATTTCACTTTGTACGACAGCTGACTTTTCAGCCACAGTGACTCTAAGATAGAATTCATCTAACGCTTCGTTAAAGTCTTTAAAGACTTTGAACTTGCATGATTCGTATTGTTTAAGCTGAAAAGGTACGACATCCAAGTATTCTTCAGCTTCACTTAAAATTATGCGAGGCTCAAAACGCGCATTCATTAGATTACAGAGAAGAATCTGAAGATTTTCAAAAATAGCTTTAATCTCAGCGTCTACTAATGCATCACAATGTTTAGTCTTTTCGATTCCTGCACGGAGCAATATTTCTTCTGCATAGAATCCGCCTATGCCTAAGGTTCGTGCTATACTCCTGACAACCTCAGTGTTGCCGCATTTTTTCAAATCTTCTCTTAATTCATCAAATGTTGTGTTCAAAGGATTTCTACCGCTGATAGGCGGAAATGCATACGTTTCAGTCCTGACAATATTACGGTCGCGCATTCGTTTAAACACTAAAGCTTGAAGAATGATTCCTTTTTCTGTTGACAGAATTAAGTTTCCTTCACCAAAAAGTTCTAGAATCAACTGTAACTTACCTTCATTAGTATCAAAAGTAAAAATTACGATTCTTTCGAATTCATGCTGTTTCACTGTTCTAAGCCAAGCATTTCGCAAATACTTTCTTAAAGCCATACAAAAAATCGGCGGTGACTCAGGTTTTTCTTGACCATAAGCTGTTAAATGTAAGCGTCTACCTGCTTCCAGTAACAAAAGCAATGGTGGCATGTTGACCTTATGTAGTTTAAGAAGTAAAGTCTTAGAGTCGATTTGGTAGATGTTATTTACTCTAGAATTTGTTATTGCTTTCTCTAACTCATAGACCTCTGCAGCAATGTCGAAGCTAGTGAAGATCTTATTTGGCAAATTAGTTTCACTCGTGTTTAAAGCATATTGGCTTTGTAGTTATAAATAACGAGCATCTTAATAATCCGAGTAATCGAAAGCTTTAACATCCGCTCTCAATTACGTCAATTATGTATATTTTGGATGTTTTAGGAATGGTTTCAACAGAGCCTAAACAATGTATAATCCCTATTCATAGACCAACATCCCGTGAGATGCTTTTCTTCTTTCTCTGTGGAGTAATTATGAGTATCTCGATAACATTCTTCATAAGTTCATTGTTAGAACCGACCTTGGTTGGTTTACCTGCTCTGTCAGCTGAAGTCATTTTTATCGCAGTGTTTCCGGGTTTCATTGAAGAATTTTCCAAAATATTTCCTCTCTATTATCGCCATGCTGAAACGCAACGTTCAATCCTCAATTTGGCAATTATGGTCGGTTTAGGTTTTGCATTAGTTGAGCTGTTTGAATACGTACTTTTGATGGGAACACCAGTAATTGTTCGTATTCCTGGACTCTTCTTCCACCCAGCTACAACAACTATATCAGCATACGGTATAGTCACGAAAAGACCACTACCATTCTATTTGTTGGCGGCGAGTCTACATTTCTCAACTAATCTGTTTGCTATCCTTACTCCTTTTCCATTTTCATTACAGTTTATATTCATTGCAATAACCATTTATCTAGCATATTCATTCTACAATCGATCGAAAGAGAAACCAATAGCATGGTACTGCTAACAATCGAACGAAAGAATTGAGGATGTTTTTGCTGTACTAATTATTAGGTAAATTGCTCTTTAATAGCCTCAATTTAAGTACGCTGTATTATGTTTGGTAAGCCATTAATATGTGAGCAACTTTTTAAGGTAGATACTAAGTCAATAAGAAACAAGGATTTGACAATCAGTGAAACAATTGACAGTCATCTACTGGACGAGGTTCGTATTAGCCATTGTTGCCGGCGTAATAAGCACTTATGTTACATTAGCACTTGGAGATAGAGGCGTAAATACAATACTAAATGGTGTAACTGTAGCATTGATAATCTATTTATCCACTTACTATTTGTTCTTCAAGCCACACTACAGAAACAAAATTGAGAAACAATCAAAGCTTATGTCTCAAGGAATAGGTATCTATTTCTTCACGTGGCTCCTATTCTGGGTACTAACGTACACGATATTGTTGGGACCAGTAGCAGGCTAATAGACTGATATGTGAGTTAATGTTTACTAGTCTTTGCCCCGAAAGAAATTTGCAATTGTCGCTTGGCTTTTATCGCTTCTAAGAGTCTCAAGAGATTTTTCTCCATCTGAACCTTTAGCTGATCCAGTTGATTTTGGGCTTTCCAGCCTAGCAAGTACGCGCATGCAATCTGACCATGCTGAGAAGTAACCCCGGTCAAAATCACCGTGTAAACCGTTTCGTGTATGCTCTAGGAATTCGCGCCTATGCATGTGCAGGGTGGGTTTATCTGTTAAATCGAGTTTTGAAAAAAAGGCGTAGTTGTCGTTGCCGGTCTTACGTGTGAGACACATACCATACAACGCGCGAAAGTAACCTCGATTGTACTCGGTTTTATGCATTTTTTGTTTTAGTCTTTCCAGTTCACGTTCTGCCTCTGTAAATTGGCGATTAACGATGAGTTGGAAATATCGAGTTACCAACGCTTGGGGTATAGGCATGTTTTATCGGCTACGACCTTTAGATGCTTTTTCTTCTTCTGTTACATCTTCTATTCCGTTTGTTGTGACTTTAAGGATTTCCTCTCCCTCAGGTAAATAGGGACTTGACACTAAGCGGGCAATACGTACTGGGCCATGCGATGCTCTACGTAGATAGATTCTTGTGTGGCTTGTATGTCCAACAATGTGTCCGCCGATTGGATGAGTGGCATCTCCAAAGAATTGATCTGGTTTAGCCATGACCTGATTAGTTACAACTGCCACACAATTAAATGCTCTCGCTAAGGAAATGAGTTTATGCATGTGTTTGTTTAGTTTTTGCTGTCGCGAAGCGAGCATTTCTCGTCCAATGTATTCGCTTCTGAAATGTGCCGTCAAAGAATCTACGATAATGAGTTTGATGTTGTTTTTCTTTATGATTTCATCTGCATTCTCCAGTAGAAACATTTGATGATCTGAAGTAAAAGCTTCAGCGTAGATTATGTTTTTGACGACTTGTTCAGGATCTAAACCTAAATGTTTAGACATTTCGATTATACGTTCAAGTCTAAAGGTATTCTCTGTGTCAACATATAATGCGCCTCCATTGAGACCCCCACGTTCAGGAGGCAACTGTACATTAACGCAAAGTTGATGACAGAATTGACTTTTTCCGCTACCGTATTCGCCGTAAAACTCAGTGATCGTCTGTGTCTCTAAACCGCCATCAACCATCTTATCAACCGCTTTACTGCCTGTAGATAAACGTAATACAGACTGACGCATTTTGTATAATTCATCTGCTCGTACGAAATTGATACCTATAGCAGAACGCGCGGCATCAATAATTTGAAACGCTTTCTTCTCACTAACGCCGACTGGTTCTAACTCACGCGATGTAGCCATCGCTAAAGATTCAACTGTATGATAGCCAAGTTCACGTAATTTTTGGCTTGTAGCTGGACCTACACCTGGAAGATCTTCTATGAAATCGTATTTTTTCTTCTCTTCTTTTCCTTTCTCTTCGACATTGTTTTCTTTTTCGTCTTCTACTATTTCTGACATTTTTTCTTTACACTCTATTTTGTGAACATTGCTTAATGTTCATAGTTGCAGTATTTAAGTCACACGAAAACAAAAAATTATTTTGCAGTGGAGGGGTCAGTTAAAGTGAAAATAAACTTTACACTTAAACTATAAATCTTAACATCACAAATATAACAAAATCAATGCGGATGGAAATAACCTTGAGTTCAAGAATCATTGAGACTGCAGCCTTCAATCTCATCCAAAGCGCTGTTATTCACTTACCTCAAGACATTAAAAATGGATTAATCAAGGCTTACGACAGAGAAACAAATAAAACAGCAAGAATACAACTAAAAACCATTCTGGATAACATAGAACTTGCTGAAAAGCAACAGGCACCTCTGTGTCAAGATACAGGAACGATCACATTTTATGTAAAGGCAGGCTCAAACTTTCAAGACTTGGGAGTAATAGAATCAGCACTAATCAATGCTACACGCAAGGCTACAAACGAAGTTCCACTTAGACCTAATGCAGTCAATCCCTTTACGCAAAAAAATAGTAATGATAACACTGGGCGCTTTGTCCCAATCATATTTTGGGAAATTGTGGAAGGTAATGGATTAGAATTGACGGTTATGATGAAGGGAGGCGGCTCTGAAAATGTTTCTGCCCTTGGAATGCTTAATCCAAGCGATGGAATTAACGGAGTTAAGAAGTTTGTTGTGGATGCCGTGATCAAAGCTGGAGCACAACCATGTCCACCAACGATTCTGGGTGTTGCCATCGGAGGCACTGCAGATATGGCCACATATTTGGCTAAGAAGGCACTGTTTAAACCTTTGAATGAAGAAAACCCTGAATCCAATTTAGCTAGACTCGAACACGAACTTCTACAGGCTGTGAATTTAACTGGGATTGGTCCCATGGGATTAGGTGGTAAGACAACGGTCTTAGGCATCCATTTGGATTATGCATTCAGACATCCTGCAAGTTTTCCTGTTGCCGTTGCGTTTAGTTGCTGGGCGGACCGACATGCCTCGGCTAAAATCAGTAGTAATAGTCAAGTTGAGTATTCAATAAATGGAGCAATCAATAACCTATGACGGTTGTTAACCTGAAAACACCTATCTCAGAGGAAGAAATACGCAAATTACTTGTTAATGATATACTTTACCTGTCTGGAACAATTGTTACTGCACGAGATCAAGCACATAAACGCCTAATAGAGTCTGCAAAGCAGGGAAAGCATCTGCAAATGAACCTAGAGGGTTTAGCGATCTATCATTGTGGACCAGTTGTAATTCAACGGGATAGTGAGTGGCGCGTTGTTGCGGCTGGCCCAACGACGAGTACACGAATGGAAGTTTACACTCCAGATTTGCTTAAGAAGTTTAAACCTAGAGTAATAATTGGAAAAGGCGGCATGGCAGAGAGGACAACACAGGCATTGAAGACCTACGGTGCAATCTATGCTACCTTTACAGGGGGCGCTGCAGTGTTGGCTGCAAAGACTATTAAGAAAGTTAAGGATGTTGTGTGGCCAGATTTAGGTATGCCTGAAGCCATGTGGTTTCTTGAGATTGAAGATTTTGGTCCATTAGTAGTTGCTATTGACTCACACGGAAATAATCTGTTTCAAGAGGTTGCTAAAATCGCTGAGCGAAACAAAGAATTAATCTATAATAAGCTTGGACTTTAGCTTCAACTCAATCAATCTACGTATACTATTGCGATTACTATGCTTCTCTTTGTGTAGAGAGTTTTCGCATTGTGAATTGACATAGCCTTTAAATTTAAAAACACTCTGTATCAAGTGGTGAAAAGAAACGGGTTATGGAAGTGCTGGAACTCCACCATGGATTGATGAAAGAAGAGCTGAAGAAGACAAAAGAAAACGAAAAGAAGCAGAAACTGCAGCAAAGATTGATGCATTAGAAAAAGAAAATACGCAGCTTAAGAAACGTATTACGGAGCTCGAGGCAGAGCTTAGAGAGATTAAGAAGTAGTTTCTTCAAACCTTGATACTAAAGTTTCTTGCTCATCACGTAAGCATCTTCGCCGTCTGAGTAGTATCCATGTATAGTACGGCTGACTTCAAAGCCTAATTTTTTGTATAAGGAGATGCCTGCATCATTTGTAACGCGAACTTCCAGATAGCATTGTTTGGCTTTGTAGTATTGCATCCCTTCCAAGGCTGTTTTGATTAAAGCTTGAGCTATTCCTTTCCTTCGCGCTGTTGGAAGTACGGCAATGCTTACGACATGTCCTTTTCTGATTAAGCCTCCTAAACCAAAATTTGATAAGCCAACTTCTATGCGGCACATGATGTAGCCCGCCACTCTGCCATCTAACTCAGACACAATGAAGGTTTCTGGAAACCGTTCATAGAGGTCCATGAAAAAATAGTCACTGTAATTCTCTGGCAAAGTTTCTCGGTTAATCTGCATGACTGCTTGTAGATCATCAGGCTTGAATTTTCGGAGTCGGAAAGTCTGTAGCATTAGGTCGCCTTCTGAAAGGAGATTTCTGTTGACAACTTAAAGGTTGTGTTTTAAACATCTCTCTTTGAGATCCTGCACTTAACCCTGTTCGCTTGCAACTTTAACTTCTGGTAGCAGATAGTTACCGTATGGCATCGCCCAGACTTTGCTGCTTGAACCCGCAATTTTGAAAGCTTCAGTTAAGGCATCATTAACTGCTCTCGCAGTTTTAACTTTGAAAATGTTTGCAGCATAATAATCAGGCAACGATGAAACTAGAATTATTGTATGATTCTGCAACGCCTTCAGTAAGTAGTAGGCTTTATGACCACCTAACACGAAGTTGCGCTTGATCTCTCGTTCTACTGATTTCAAATCACTCAAACGTACCATCCAATCATAGAAAACTTGGTTTCCATGGCCCTCAGCGCATTCAGCGACAAGTACTATGACACCACCTCGTTTGACGATCTCCAAAGCATTGTCCAACGCTTTGTATGCTTGAAAAAGATTCATATCTGCTGGATATCCGCCGGGACTTGCGACGACGATGTCAGCGCGTCGATCAACAGAAACACGATACATGTCATTTACTGCTTTTACCGCTTCATTGAAGGCTTGTTCAACGTCGCCTGCGAAAGCTTTCACTATTTCACCCTTACTGTTGCTGATTGTGTTGACTATGAAATCAATTTTCGCCAGTCGTGCTGCTTCAGTCATATCTTCATGGATAGGGTTTCCTGTTAGAATTCCTGTTCTTGCGTTTGAATTCAGTAGCATAGCATGGTTTTGTTTTATGGTTTCTTCACCTGCAACTGCGGGTAATACGCTTTTTCTTCCCCCGCCATATCCTGCATAGTAATGGAAGCCGACATCACCAAGCAATATTTTCACGTTTGCTTCGGCAAACGTACGGTTTATGAAGACTTTGTTACCATGAGTCTTAGTGTTACCAACATGAATTAGGTCTGACGCACGGCAGTCGTGACTGATTGATTTAAGCCGTTTGTATGATTCCTCACCAAGGAGTCTCTTAGCTTCTTCATCTGTCACTGCTCGATGCGTCCCACAGCCAAAAATGATTGTTACGCTTTCGTCCTTTATGCCCGTAGTATTGAGTTCAGCTAAAACAGGCAAAAGCATCACTTCAGTGGGCGCATGTCTGGTTGCATCGTCTACGACTATGGCAACTTTGCTATCTGGCTTAACGATTTCACCTAATTGTTTCGCGCCAATCGGCTCGTGCAGAGCGCGTTCAACCTCGGCTCTTGCATCAGGAGCAGCGACTAATTCTTTTGGATTTACTGTTCCCAAAAAATTACGAACAGGAATCCGTACACAGACGTCTGTTCTGCCGTAAGGTAACCACACATCAACCATGTTAACATCACATATCTGTAATGCAATGACTCGCCATAAGGAGCTATTAAGCCTTATCAAAAACAATCATAAGTACTCTTCATTTCAGTACTGATTGACTGTCATTTTGAATATGTTCGCTCAGAAAGCTCGACTACTATTACCTCACGCTGTATAATTCATGCGTTAAACTAGTTGCTGCTTCACCATATAATGAGAGATTATTCAACAGGTTTGACCTGGCTAAAAACTCATAGAACAATACATCCCCTGAATCTAAAAACACAAGTTCTTTTAACTCTGAAGATAATATTACCTGTGAGGAATCAAATTTATGCCTATTCAGACAACTCCAGAAAAAAATGCTATTCTCTTTGTTTGGTTCAATCATTATGCGGGAGTTCTCTTGAAAACACCCAGCAAAACAATCGTAATCGATCCAGTGGACGTAAAACCTAGACAATTGGATGGTACAGATGCTATTCTCATATCTCATGAACACTATGATCATCTAGATCAACGATTAATCGCAGAAATTCAAAAAAATACAAACTGTCAGATAATTGCAGATCCAACCAGTTCGGCAAGGCTTAAGAATACGCTGCCATCTGAAAAAGTACAAGAGATTAAACCAGGCAAAGAAACAACGATTGGCGAAATTAGTATTAGAGCAGAGAAAGCACAACATCCTGCACAGACACCGATCACATTCGTAATCACTAGTGAAGATGGTGTTAAAACATTCCATACCGCAGATTCGTTGCCGTATCCTGAAATGGTTCAAATTGGAGAAAAGGAAAAATTTGATCTACTTTTCTGCACGGTAGGCATTGCGCCAGGAGCGACACCTCAAACAGGCTATGAAATCGCGAGGTTAACTAAGCCGCAAGTAGCAGTGCCGTACCACACTAGCAGCATGGCAGAACAAAAGAAATTCGCTGAAATTCTAAAATCTAATATGCCTAGAACAGTATGTTTGATTCCTGAACAGAACAAGATTTACCAAGTCACTAAAAGGAGGTAAACTCTTTGGGTACAGAAAAATCTCTTCAAACAAAGAAAGCTGAAATGGCAAAAATCCTGATAAAAATCGATGCTTTAAAATTCGGCATATTTAAGCTAACAAGTGGCAAAAACAGTCCATACTACATTGATCTTCGTATTGTTCCAAGCTTTCCAGATGCTTTCACAGAAATCTGCGACTTTTACAGTGAGCAGATAACTAATCAGATTGGAATTAAGAATTTTGATCGTATCGCAGGAGTTCCAATCGCAGGTATGCCGTTCGCCTCTCAGATTGCCTATAACCTCAAGAAACCCTTTCTGTACGTCCGAAAAGGACAACGTAGGCATGGGAGACAGAGAAGAGTAGAAGGTATCCTCGTCTCTGGCGATCGCGTTCTATTGATTGATGATCTAGTAACAACAGGTTTATCCTTAAGAAAAGCTGCTGACGCCATACGTGCAGAAGGAGGAGTGGTAACCCAGGCGGTTGCTTTTCTTGACCGAGAAGAAGGCGGAAGAGAAAAATTAGCCAAGGAAGGTATACAACTTCATTCATTGCTTAAGATCGATGAAGTAGCAAAAATTCTTTACGAAACCGATGCGATCGATGAAGAATCCTATAAGACCATCACAAAACAAATCAAAAAAGCAAAGGTGTAGTCGAGAGCTTTAATCGTAAAAGATTAATGCTTTTTCTTCCAACAACACATGTAATTTCTGTACTGCATCATAAACGTCCTGTTCTTTCTTAGCTCCTGTACACACTAATTTTCCGCTTGCAAACAGCAGAATTACTACTTTGGGTTCATCCATCCTATAGATTAAACCTGGGAATTGCTCAGGCTCATACATAGTTTTTCCAAGCGAGTATGCAGCTTTTTCTAAATCGATTAATCCACCAAGGATTCCTGAAGCTACAATATTCTGAATCTTTAGTTCAGGCTTGCTGATGATTATTATTCCACCACGCTTCAGTTCTTTGATAACTTTCATGACTGCTCTGCGTGCTTCTTTTTCAGATTTTGCGCCTGTACAAACCATTTTCCCCGAGTTAAAGATTAAAGTCGCAGTTTTTGGTCTTTTTAGCCTAAAAACTAAGCCTGGAAATTGTTCTGGACGATATTCAACGCCTGGATAACCTTTCACAACTGCGTTTAGATCAACTTTTTGATTTAGCGTAGCGGAAGCAACAACATTTTCTATGTTGATGACTGCTTTAGTTCTTGGCATGTAGTCTTCCATCTCGAAATTATTAATTGGATACCTTTTATGAATAAGAACGCTTTATAAATACACCGTTTATTGAACAAATATTAGTCTAGTTTTTATTTTCCCTTTCCAAAAATAGATTCATTTTCTTTATTCAAACATTAAACAAGAAATGTACAGTGCTATGAAAGAAAAATTGAAGTGCATAACAACTACAATCAATAGACGTTCAGAGTGTCTCAGCTCTTTCTTCTTAGAACAACCCAAAAAAAAGGAAAGTAAGTCAAATTCTATTGACTACAGTTTTGCTATCGTTTTTTGAGTATAAGAACAGCTATAGCAACTGAAATGATGACTGCCATTATTACTGCAATTCCAACGCCTAAGATTGTCATTGTATAGTCTGGAACCGTAATTTGTTGTTGATTGCCTGTATCAGGTGTTATTGGTGCAGGACCAACTGAAATAGCGGTTGAAGCAGCTGAGCTACCGTATGAATCGTCACCGGCAAATGATGCTATAATCTTGTAATCGCCTTGTCCTGGTGGGGTCCATGTTTTACTAAAAGTACCGTAGTATCCATCGGTTGTTACAGTGCCTATGTCAATGGACGAACCATCTGATTGTAATGCTGTCAGAATTACTGGAACGCCAGTGATTGTTTCGTTATTGAGGAATCCATCTATTGGCCATTGCCAATGAAGATGAGCCATCCAAGTACTCATTGAATCTTTTGAGACGCATGGTGTGTTTGGTTGTGCTGGAGATTGATCAAGCACGGTTCCCTGTATAACGATGCCGTTTCCTTTTGGAATAACAACGTTAGGGGCTGTTACGGCTGTAACACTTTTGCCTTTGCCAACAACGAACATTGTGCCAGAATATCGGTCACTCATAGCAAGGTAACCATCCGCCATTGCACCTTGGAAGACTCTGCTATCTACGCCACATCCAGGTAAGTTCCAGATTTCCTCACCTGTTGTAGCGTTGATTGCAAACCATTTCCAACCTCTTGTGATTGGTTGTCCAGGTGTATGTTCACAGTTGTAAGTGAAGATTTTGCCATCAGCAACATAGAGTGAGCTATGCCATGAATATACTGTTGTCCCGTTTGCGTCAACATAAGGTGTTTCAAATGGGTTGGCTGGTGCCTCAAATTTCCAGATGATCTTGCCAGTCTTCCAATCGAACGCATATAGACCTTCATATGTTCCGCTGTAGATCATGCCGTAGGCTGATTCTGAACTGTAACTCCAAAAGTTACCCCATGGGGATGCTGTTTTTTCGCTTTCCCATAGCTTTTGTCCTGAATTAACGTCCCAGCAAACCCACATTCTATCTTCGAGGACACCCATCGCTAATTTTCCATTTTCGACCATTACTGCTCCAGAACTTGTCTGAATCCAAGGTGTCACAAAACTCCATAATTGTGCGCCTGTTTTCATGCTTGCAGCTTTAATTTGTGATCCAACGAAAGCATTTCCTGATTCAGGTCTCTCAACTGCAACTGCGATACCAGCATTAAAGTCTTGAGCCGTGCCTAAGTCAGCCCAAGGCCATGTTATGTTGCTTACTATTCTTGATGCTAGGTTAATGGTTCCAAAAGTTGTCCAATTAATCAATCGATAATTGCCTGCCGTTGCATTGATTGTTTGAACGCTCAGAGCGTAGCCATTCATGTAGTATCTAGCGTTGTTTAACGGTGATATTGAGTAGTTGCCAATTAGCGCACCTGAGGGATTGTATTTGCGTAGGTAATTGCTGCTTATTGATAAGAGTGAGGGGGTTCTCGGTGATGTGCCGGCACCAGGAACTGCTCCCACGTTTTCGCCACCTTCGCTTCCAGAAGAGTACTCAATAAGTGCGGGTGCTGTTTCGCCTGAGTATAATGGTCTTTCCCAAAGAATTTCTCCTGTACGTATATCATAACATTGCCAGTAATTCTGACTGCTAGGTCCAGTTGGATTGACTTTACTAACAGTTTGATAGGCTTGTCCAAATAGAATTATCGAGGGGTAGCCTGGATTTCCCTCCAGTGTCTGTGATCCTTTGTCGCCACCGAGTATGCCCGCCATTGCTCCTTCCCGTTTCCATACTACGTGTCCGCTGTTTGGTGCTTGAACCCATGCAGCAAATCTAGCCATTGGTTCTCGGCTTATTCCCATTCTATATGGATTTGTATTCGGATAGAGTTGATCCCACATTGAGCCCCCTCCTGGTCCAAACCATGGGAAATTGCCAGCAATTGTCCACCACTCTCTATATTCCGGTGCTATAGGCCTTGTCCAATAGTCTGTTGGAAGTGGAGAAACAGGCCAAGAAGCAACCATATCTTGTTGCACTGTGATTGTGTATTCTCCAGTTGAGCTTGGTTGATAGTAGGCTGAGCCAAGTACTTCGCCAGAAGAATTTGTTACAATGTATCCGTTATAGTATCGTCCTGCAGGGAAGTATGTGCCTTTGAATTCAAATTTAAGTCTCCATGTACCTACTTGATCTCCGATGTACTCAAACCAGTTTGATGCATCTGCACAATAAGAGTCCATTGTAATTACATCTGTTTTTCCATCTGGCTTTACTATTGTAACTTGATAATCCGGATGAAAACGTTCAACGTGGGTTGAGGGTGAAGTCCAGATGTTTACTAAGAAAGCCTGATTAACGCCCACAATTTTTGGTCTAGCGCTCATGTAAGCAATCGTTGTAACCGTGTTGTCTACGGAGACGCCACTTGCTAATGGTCCGCTTGTTGGCTGCGTTGTTGCAAGTTGAGCTTGAGCTGGTTGTACTCTCACTGTAATTATGGCAATAGAAGTCATCAAAAGAATAACAATTGCAATTGCTAATTTGTTTGAATTTTGCATTTTTTCTTTACTCTCCTTTCAAGTTTATTCGAAGCTCAGAAAAGCTTCGAGAATGAGGTATTGTCTATGAATAGAATTTATAATTTACGTAACTAACTCTCAAACGCCTGCCTTGCTTTAAGGTAGCAGAGCATTATCACAATTGTCTCTACTATACTTGTGAATCGCGGTTAATCCTGAATAAAAGAAAAGGGAAGATAATTTTTAGCTTAGTCTACGTTACTATTCTTTTCTGTAGAGCAATATCGTCGCTATTAGAACTGCGATAATGACAGCGATGCCCACGCCCAAGATTGTCATGGTATAATCAGCAGGTGTTGGTATTGCTATTGATGGTTTTCCTTCTGGAGCTGGACCTATGTTTATGTCTGTTGCTGCTGATGAGCTGCCATAGGAGTTGTCCCCTGCAAATGTGGCTATAATTTGGTAGTCACCTTCATTTGGTGCAGTCCATGTCTTGCTGAACGTGCCGTAGTATCCGTTTGTAGTGACTGTGCCAAGATCTATGACTGAACCATTTGCATCGATAGCAGTCAATGTAACGGGAACACCAGTGATTGTTACGTTGCGGTATAAGCCGTCAATTGGCATTTGCATATGTAAATAGTCCATCCATGTTGACATAGAACTGTCAGAGACTGCTGGTGTATCCGGTTGAGCTGGAGATTCGTCCATTACTGAGCCGGTAATAACCATTGCCTGTCCTTTTGCTGCGGCTGTTTGCGGTGCAGAGATCATAGTTTTACTTTTGCCTTTGCCTAACACGTACATGTAACCGTCGTAACTGCTTGCTGCTGTTAAGTATCCATCCGAGGCAGCACCAGGACTCATTCGTGTGCCATATATTTTCCACAAGAATTTGCCTGTTGTCGCATTAAGAGATATTAATCCCCAACCTCGAGTTGCTGGTTGGCTTGGTGTGTGTTCATTGTTTGCTACGAAAAGTTTTCCATCAATGACTTTTATTGTCTCTACGGAGTAATCAGCAGTGCCATTAGATGAATAGGGGGTCTCAAACGGCGGAGCGGGGTCAACGTAATGCCAAAGTATGTTTCCATTAGTTTCATTGAGTGCCCAGACACCTGTATACCCAATATAGTATAAGATTCCATTATAACCAGCTGCAGTGTAGAGTGAAAACTCAGCCCACGGATAATCATCTAGGTGTGTTGTCCATGATAATTGTCCTGTCCTCAAGTCATAAGCTTTCCAGTATCCCTGCTCGAAATAGCCAAAGTATTTTCCATTCTCAGCAAGTGCAGTCGCCATATTAAACGGTGTAGTCCCTGTTGGATCGTTAGGATCGCTGGTAATATTCCATAGAACCTTACCTGTCGTGAAATCTAAACCAACAAGGTTCCCTCCATAAACACCAGCCCAATAGAATCTGCTCTGAATAACGCCTATGCCTGATTCAGGATCGTAAGCGCCCAGGACATCTTGTGCAGCTGCTATTGTTGGTGGGACTCTGTAGCTTGGCGGTGGTGAAACACTAACATTGCTGACTATTCTCGAAGTGAAGTTCGTGGAAGAACCTTGCTCAGTCCAGTTGATAATGTAAGAGTTGGCAGGAGCAGCTCGAGTACCAGAATTCTGGTAGCTTAAATAATAACCGTTGAAGTATCCGACTTCAGCTATACCTCCAGAACCCAAATTTGGAAGTGAAACATTGACAGTTATGGCGCCTGTGTACGGATTAATCTTGTATAGTCTAGCGTTACTTGCGCTTCCAGTTATTGCATGGAGTTCTACTCCAAAAGTTGCAGCCTCACCAGCACCAGGCACCGCATTATCAACACCCTTCCAGTAAGCAATATGTGTGGGAGTAATACCACCGTCAGCTACTGGAATATCATAATAGATTTGTCCAGTTCGAAGATCATAACATTCAGCGACGGAAGTTGGTTGTTGACGATAAGTTCCATTAATGAGTATTGACATGACTTTTGTAACAGTTTGGTATGCTCGTCCCATAAAGATTACACTTGGTGTTCCAGGACTGCTAAGTGTTGCATAATTACCTGTTTCGCCACCAATGATACCAGCTAATGCACCTTGACGTTTCCAAACAATATGAGGTGTATTAGGTGCTGTAATGAATGGTCCATAGTAGTTGCTTGAAGTTGCTGATTCAGGAAAACTAGTGTCACCAGTGTATGGATAATTGCCTCCAATTGCTGCCCATTCTCTGTTGTTTGGTTCAATTGGTCTTGTCCAATAATCAGTTGGAAGCGGTGAATACCAAGATATAACTTGTTCATTTTGAACGGTAAGGGTTTGCTCTGCTGTGGAAACGGGTGCATACCAAGTTGAATCAGGGTATGAAGTGCCTGAATTGTTCGTCACAAGCATTCCGTTGAGGTACCAGCCTGCTGGGAAATATTCACCTGGAAATTCAAACTTTAGTTTCCATGTTCCAACCTTGTCTGGAACGTAAGTAAACCAAGCCGTACTATCTGCTACGTATGAATTAAGAGTAATTGAATCCTGTTTTCCTTCGGGATCAGTGATTGTTACCTTGAAATCTGCAAGGAATCTATTCTCAGCGGCAGTGTAAGTAAACCAAAGATTAACCAAGACTGTTTGGCCGACGCCGATTGGATTAGGCGATAAGCTCATGAAAGGTATTGAGGTAATAGTATACTTTGGAGTAACGCCTGCGGGTATCGCTTTATAGTCCCAGTTAGGAGCAAGTGCATTTCCCCCATGTTCTTCTTGAGCTTTAACGGGTACTGCTAGGAATATGGTAGCAGCAATCAAAAGAATTGTAACAACAGCAAAAATCATTATAGTTTTGTCTGTATTATTTCGCAATTTTTTTCTTTCCTATCAATTTTATTGAAGCCTGCAAAAAGCTTCAATAAAAAAAGTAGAATCATCAACGAGACTTTTTAAAGGTGTTGAAAAAATTTGCCAATTTGCTTTTCTGGCCGTCTGAGCAGATTTGCAGATTTCTCAGCTTTGCACAAGAGTAAGTGGATCACTGAAGATCAGGTTTGTTACTCACAGTTGATATGTCAAAAATTGTGTTTTTTATTACACATTCTTGTCCTTGTGGAATCACAATAGTATCAGCTTCCATATCGTAGTCTTGCCTTGTCAAATATGTATGTATAACCGTTCAGGTACCTATCGAGTGGTAACTCTTCTACTAAGTGTTTCATTCATTAGAGTGGTTATGTTTCATACTTTTTCACTATTTAAGATATCAGAGTTAGTAACCTCGTTAAAATGTGGACTTCATTGTTGTCTACACTTTAAATTCAATCGAAATGTTTCATCGACTCATAGAGTATTATGTTAAAGGAATAATGTTTTTCTTTCTGAGCATAAAGAGCTTGAATGGTTATTAACGTTGGTCAATGACATTAAATCAGATAGCCTAAGAGAGAATATTAATGATGCTGCAAGAAATGAGAAAAGTGGTTTACGCATCTTGTCTGCAGGTGTCATGCTTGTTAATCTTGGTTTAATAATGAGTGTCTTGAAAGACAATTTAGTAGCGTATGTACTTGGATTCTTTAGTGTTGTTTTAGGTATTGTTTCAATTGTGTTTGGCTTTTGTGTAACACTGTATTTTGTTCGTAAATATAATGCTTTATTGGAAGAAGCTTCAATATCAGAGATAAAATAACGGATAACTTACCGCAAGAATATAATGAAAAGTTGTTTTCAAAAGAGGATTAGTCTTAGCTAAATAGAATAGCGTATTTGTTGACAGAATATAATTGATAATGAGTTTATTTTACTATTAAGACGGGACATGAAGCATTCTTTATTACACCCTCGCTGATGCTTCCAATAAAGAGCTTCTTTATCGTTGTTAATCCTCTTGCACCCATCACAATTAGATCAAACTGGCCTTCTTTTGATTTTTTAACTATTTCTTCAACAGTATTTCCTTCCACAAGTTCGGTTTCCACTTCTACGTTTTCGCTTTCCGCTTTGCGCTTAGCTTCTTTTAGAATGTTGTTGCCAGAGTTACGAGTATTCTCAATGGACATCTTAGTTACTTCTGCTGGCATTAGGATAGGAATTGAAGTTGACGTAGCTGTTATTTGGTCAGAGCTCGATATAGAAGTGAAAGTTACTGAGTATACGGTAATTATTGCAAGTTTGCTGCCAAATTTCTCAGCGACTTGAACAGCTACATCTAAGGCTCGATGCGAATGTTCTGAACCATCCAAAGGAACTAAAATCTTGTTAAAGATTGGTTTTCACCTACTAAAGATACTAATTGGGGGATAATAAAATCTGTGGTAAATCAACAACTCAGAAATAAAGTACATTTCACAGAAACGAATCCATGACGGCTCAATAATCTAATTCTTTAGGTAGAGAAAAATCTTCGGCTCAATTATGCTCAAAGTAGCCAACTGTAGTCAACTGTTATCTTTCTGTTATTTGACATTCGTGTATGCTTATTCTTCTATCTTCAGCCTCAAGTTATTAACAAATATGTTTAAGGCTAATTTATAGCATACAATAAGATAGAATATCCAGTGGGCAGCTTGTATTCCCAAAAAACTCTTATTGAGCAGAAAAGAGAATAGAAAGATGGATTCTGAAGCATTATGACAACCTTCGCTGATAATAAACAACGAGAGATATGCGAAAAGTACATAATGCAAAATGAGGAACGTTTTGAGAAGCTTCTAGAAACTGCACCTATAGCGATCTATGAAATTGATTATACTGTTCCACGATTTACCTACGTGAACGATGCAATGTGTAAATTATCTGGTTACTCACGTGAAGAACTGCTATCAGTGAACCCAAATGACCTTTTGACAACTGAAAGCAGAGAACGGTTCAAAGAAAGGATAAGAAAAGCATTAGCTGGAGAAGAAGTTGAAGAGAGTGTCGAGTTCCAAGCAATAGTTAAGGGTAATAGAAAGATCTCTGTTGTTCTAAATGTTAAACCAACTTTTAAAGAAGGCAAGTTTGTAGGTGCCTTCGTCGTCGGTTATGATGTTACTGACCGCAAGAAAACAGAAGAAGCCCTAAAAGAAAGTGAAAAACTGTACAGAACCTTATTTGATAACAGTCAAGATGGGTTTCAACTTGCGGAGCTAATTTACGATAACAACAAGAATCCGATTGATTTTAGATACTTAAAGATCAATGATGCATACGAAAAAATGATCGGTATAAAAGCTTCAGATATCGTAGGCAAGGCAGCTCGCGAAATCTTCCCTGATTACCAACCTCGATGGCTTGAGATTCAACATAAGGTACTTAAAACAGGTAAGACAAAACACGTTGAATCTTTCATTCAAAGTATAAACAAATATTTTGATCTTTACTGTTTTCCTTATGGTGAAGACAAGATTGGTACACTTTTACGCGATATAACAGAACATAAGAAACTAGAAGCTCAGCTTCAAGAAAAAGAACGTCTAGCTGCCATTGGTGCTACCGCAGGTATGGTTGGACATGATCTTCGCAATCCATTACAGACCATCGCAAGCAATACCTATCTTATGAAACTTGATTTAGAAGCAATATCAGACAGCGAAATAAAGCAAAGCTTCAAAGAAAGCATAGAAAGCATTTCTGAACAAATCGTTTATATGAATAAAATTGTAAGTGACCTACAAGCTTTTGTTAAATCAATAGAAGTACATAAACAAAGAATTAACCTAAATGAACTAATCGCTTCAACCTTAATACAAGTAAATACTGTAGAAGACATTGAAACAAAAATACTAATGAAAGAAAATCTAACTATTGTTACTGATCCTCAATTATTAAGAAGAGTATTATTCAATTTAATTACCAACGCAGTTCAAGCTATGCCACATGGCGGAGAATTAACGATAAAAGCAGACGTTAACAATGAGGGTCAAACACAAATAATTATTGAAGACACAGGTACTGGCATCCCCGAAGAAATCAAACCTAAACTATTCCAGCCACTATTTACGACCAAATCCAAAGGTCAAGGTTTTGGACTTGCAGTATGTAAACGTGTACTTGAAGCTCAAGGTGGAACAATAAATTTTGAAAGTCAAGTAGGCAAAGGAACAATATTCACAATCAATTTGTCGCCTGAGACTTAAAATTCTTCTCGAAAAAATGTTAAGTAGATAAAAGTTGGCGCAAACATGTTAAGATATTAAACCTTGGGCTAACGCCTCGCTGGTTTAAATCTCGTTGCGCCTCGATACTGTAACATAAAATTATTATGTATAAAGGTTTGTGGCTGTCATCAATCACCAACAACTTAGCTATAGCAGTTGAAATAGTCTTCAGTTAAGTACAATCCAAAGAAGCTAAACCTAGAGGAGCCCCAAGATATGGATCAAGCTGCCATTAACGAGACTTATCATCCAAACAATGAACAGGGGTAGCATCCATTTTTTCATTTTTGCACAATTCATTAGAGTTAATGGTTTAGAAAACCAAAATACAACAATAATAATACCCAACACTTCGGCGAATATTCCTAAGATTACGTGTGACCAAACATCAATTGCCGACAACACAGGTAGACTGGCTATTTCAGGTAATCCATACAACAATGTTGGAACCATAGCCCAAAAAATCAATATTGTATGCAGTATTAAGGCAATTACTGTTAAGTAACCGTGCCGCATTAAATTCTTTTTTCCGCCCACCCCTTTTACCAAAGGAAGGCCTAAAATTAAAAGAAAGAGAATAGCAACCTGTAAGGATAGTGAAATATTACCCATTACATCAAGCATAGAATAATCATCAGCATTATTGCATCTTATAAAATTATCCAATTAGATAAAAAATTAAAAAAGTTGTCTATTTCTCATGTTTTTAAACTTATCCAACATTTCTTTGAAGATCTTTCCACATTAATGAACATTTTAGTCAACGGGGAAGTGCACTTGAGCAGTAACTCAAATAGCGTGGGATCTTAGATAATCTCGAATCAATCGGCAATTAAAATTGGCAATACTTGCTTTCGTGTGTTTGGCTAACAAAACTAAGAATAATTAACAAAACCGGAACTACGCGCTCATTCATATTGAAATTAAATCACAGTTACAGTACGCATTTAGAATTGTAATCACACAAAAGAAAAGCAAGCGTTCCGGCGTTTACTAAGGATACCTTGTCAAATAGAAGGTGACTCTTGAAAAACTAATAATTCTGAACCGTTCATATGAACAACTATGGGTGTGCTCCTTCCACATGGCGCACTAAATCAGGCGACAATCTTGGAGGTGAAGCTCCCCGATGTTTTGAGGTTAAATGGTTTTTGAGTTCGCTCCTGACTTCCTCTTCTGAGGTTGCCGTAAATGTCCATACACATATCGGACACTGAGCCAGCCATCCTCCTGCAATCTGTTTCTTAACCAAAAAAATCACTCATATTTGAGGTGTTTTGAAGTTTATATTAAGATTTGTTGTTGCATAGATACAACAAGTTAAAAATGTCGCTAACTTTGAAAAATTAGAACATCACCATATGAAGAATTGGTATTTATCCCGTTTTAAGACCAGGTTACTTCTTTTGTTGTTTATTCAAAGAAGACAATTTACGTAAAAGAGTTAATATGCCTCTACGATACCGATGAGTAATTATCGAATTGAACTGTGGCCTTAAAAGTGAATGAAACTATTTCAAGCGCTCTCATAGTTTATGGTACCAGGTGGGGGGGAACCACGGATGTATCTAACAAAATTGGAGATACATTGCGAAAAATGGGCTTTGAGGTTAATGTTGTTGAAGCGCGGAGGAAGGTTCCAAGCATTTCTAACTACAATTTTATTATTGTTGGTAGTGGAATACGTGCTGATCAATGGACAAAAGAATCCTTGAATTTTTTGGAGAAAAATGCATCTGTTCTTCACGAGAAGAAGATTGCACTGTTCGTCAGTTGTGAGATGGCCACTGCAGATAAGAAATCGGCAGATGCCGCCAAAGAAACATACTTGATCCAAGTGGCACAAAAATTTGACTTACATCCAATTTCTTATGGATTCTTTGGCGGGTTGTTAGATTTTGGAAGAAGTCATGGTTTATTAGCAGACATTATTGTAAGACTTAACGGCCGGAACTTGAGAAAACACGGTTTAAATACGGCAGGAGTTACTGACAAAAGAAACTGGAAGCAGATTGAAACCTGGACTAGTGATATCGTAAAGTTGCTGTCTGAGAAATCTTGATTTCAGATGTAAGAGCTATTGTTTACAGCAAAGAAAAACATTTTAATTTAGAACGTGACATGATAACTTGAGGAATACTTATGCCTACAGCTTTCGTATTAATAAACACCGAAATTGGCTCAGAATCAGACGTTCTAAAAGAACTCAAAAAAGTTGAAGGCGTAGACGAATCCTTCGCAGTTTATGGCGTCTACGACATTGTTGCCAGAGTCAAAGCTGACACAATGGATAAACTCAAAGAGATCGTGACATGGCGTATAAGACGACTCGATAAGGTTAGATCGACGTTAACGATGATTGTCGTCGAAGAACGTTAACCAAATTACATTCATTTTCCTCTTTCTTTGTATACTGTCTGTCATTAGCCAACAAAAAGACCAGTCTTTGAGATGTGATTGCTCCACCACAACCACATAGTTTTAAATCCAATTACTGACTAAACAGTGCATGTGCATCTTGGGGAGAGGGAAAGGTTGCGAGAAGCTAATATAAAAGTACCATTGGACGTCTCCACAGTGGGCTTAACGATAGCTGCGCCTCTCATTGAGATTGGATGCACGATGTTTTTTGAGCAGGTTGGATGGATAAGTCAGGACACCCCATGTCTTTTTGCGTTCCCCCAACATGAGAAAAAAATCCAGGCTTTGATATCCAACCGACGATAACTTAAAGGAGGAATAGAATGCCAACTGCTTATGTTCTCTTGAATACTGAAATAGGATCCGAAAACGAAGTAGTAGATGCCCTAAAGAAGGTTGAAGGAGTCGAATCTGCTTTTAACTTATGGGGAGTTTATGATGTAATTGCTAGCGTAAAATCGAACTCCATGGATGAACTGTCCGATATCATAAACAGGAAAATTGAAAAAATTGACAAAGTTCATTCAAAACTAACAATGATAATCTCAGAGAGAAACTCACCCATCCACTAATCTTATACACACGATTGCTGCTTCGGACAAAGTTCCCTTTTTTTCCAATAACTCTTTTAGCTTACGTTGAGCTATGAACCAGACAAACGGGTTGCCATATACTTCATGCTTAAGACGCTACATTTGGGACTAGATGATACCGATTCAACGATGGGCGGATGCACTACTTATATCGCTGCTGTTCTAGCAGAAGAATTAGAGAAGCTGGGCGCTAAATTCATTGATTTCCCAAACCTTGTAAGACTTAATCCGAATGTTCCTTGGAAAACCAGAGGCAATGGCGCACTTTGTTTGCGATTTGAATTTGAAGAAGAATTAGAAGCTGATATTAAGAGAACTACGATTGGCTTGGTCGAAAAACTATCTGATCTAACTTCGCTGGGGACAGACCCAGGCATAGTTTTCCTAAAAAGACAGGAAATTCCACAAGAAATAAAGAATTTTGGCAAACAAGCTGAAACCAGTATAGTCACACTGAAAAAAGCAGTTGACTTAATTCGCATGTTTGAGGCTGAAGCGTTAGGGTATAATGAATGTCGAGGTATCATTGGCTCTTTAGCCGCTATTGGAGAAAACCTGGAGTTAGATCATACGTATGAACTGATTGCGTATCGAACAAAGGAAAATCGCGGCACGAAGAGACAAGTCGATGAAGCTTCCATATTTGACATGGATAAGCATACTCAACCATTTACGTTTAACAATGTTGATTTAGGAAAACATAGAGTAATTATTACTCCTCGTGGTCCTGATCCCATCTTATTTGGTATAAGAGGAGAAACGCCTGAAATTCTAAAGAAAGCATACGCAATTGTAAAACCTTTAGAGCCTGTGGAACGATGGATGATTTTTCGAACGAATCAAGGTACAGATATGCATCTAACACGCGCTTCAACATTAAGTGAAGTCGAGCCGTATCGTTCAGTAATCGTTAGAGGCATCGTCTCCAAAAATCCGCACATAATACCCCTGCGCCATGTCATATTTTCAATCCGAGACTCAACTGAAGAAGTAGACTGTGCCGCATACGAACCAACAGGCGATCTACGTAGGATAGCTTCAGAATTAATCGAAGGGGATCAAATAGAAGCCTACGGTGCTGTTCGTTCCCCAACCAAAGAAAGAGGATTAACGATTAATCTTGAGAAAATCAACATTCAATCATTAACTTCTAAAATTACCCATAAGAACCCAATTTGTCTATCTTGTGGAAAACGTCTAGAATCCATGGGTAAAGGAAAAGGATACCGATGCAAAAAATGTAGAACAAGATTTAAGCATCTTAATAAAGTAAAGGTCGCCGAGGACAGACCAGTTAAGTCAGGACTCTATGTTACTTCACCCAGATCAGAAAGACATTTAACTAAACCTCTTAGGCGTTATGGATTAGAAAAGCATTATTATCCAACAAATCTTATTGAAAAGTGGCATAGCTGATTTCTAGCTCTTTTCGTGCCTTGTAAAAGATGTCTTTATAACGGAAAATGTGAATCTTTACGGGACGGTATTTTTCGAATGCCACTCAGTCTTATATGGAGAATTGTACGGCAAATTCGACTTTAACAAGTATCAATTGAGATATTGCTTTGTGAGCGTACATAACTAAAACTTCAATACAAAAACAAATACATGATATTTAATTCAAGTGGGATCTGTTATAGTATTCACAATTGTATTATCTCTAAAACCATGTTTCTTTCATGACCAGGAACTTATTAAGAAAAAGAAAGGGATGTTATTTTATAGGGATTTCAGGTATTCTACCAATTGCATTTTTTCTGGTTCAGTTAAGCCAAGATTGAAGAATGTATTGTAATGATTAACAACATCAAGTAGTGTTGCAAATCTACCGTCATGGAAAAATCCGCCTTGCGAATGTGCAAGCATTCCTCTTAATGACGTTGTTCTATACATATCGTCTGGACTACGGTCTGCTTGGAAATTATCTATGCCAATTTCAGTTCCATTGTGCATACTAAAGCCTGGTTCGCTGTATAATGGCGGTGTATGACAAGTTGCACAACCTGCTTTACCATCAAACAATTTATCGCCTAAAGCTGCAGCTCTTACATTATAGGATCCAGGTGGTGGTTTTGGCGCTAGTAGAGATAATTGATACATGTGTAATGGTGCTAGTTTTGAAGTTACTAAATCAGGGGTGGCAGTAATATTCCAGGTGCCAAATTTAGCATCGAGTGGAAACTTTGCTGGGTCATTTAAGCGTGGATCATAGAACCTTCCTTGACCTTGCATTTCTGTAACGGCTACGAAAGCATTCCAATATGGAACTGAACCCCAACCGACATATGTATGTAGATTTATTCCAGCCATTCCAAATGCTGGTGGAATCAATGTAGCAGCACTTCCACCGTCTGGTCTAAAAGGTATTCCATCATGCAGTAATTCTGCATCAAATTTACCTGGACCCCAACTATTCAAAACTGTTTTCACAGTAGCTTCGTCTACGCTAAGCCGATTTTCTATTGGCGTAAGGTTTGGCGCTAAACCAATTATGGCACCAACATTAAGATCTCTATTTGGCCAACCGTCTAACCGATTGCCAATGCCAGGCACAAAGCTATCATCAACAGTTGAATGACAAAGGGCACACGTAATACCCATAGATGTCATATTACCAGATCTATCAAAGAACCCTTTTACGCCTACGACAGCATTCAATTTTAGCAATGCAACGGTTGTTGCCGGATCAGTCAAATCGACGTTTCCAAGTCTTATCTGCTCTCGAAGACTCCGTGGTAATGCATTCACATCAACTTTAAGTCCAACAGCAAGCGCTGTTTCAGGACTAACCCCTGATCCAACGCCTCCTAATTGTTCACCTTCAATCGCTTGATGAAGTAATAATGTGTCACCCCAGAAAGCTTGATCGCCAAAAGTGTCATACCGGAAAATTGCTTTTCCTTGATTAACTAATTGAATAGCATCTTGTACAGCAGTATCTTGCTTAAATTGAACTGGATTAGTTCTGATGGTCGTATTGAAACCCATTGAATATGAAACGTACATGGCTGCTCCCAATGCGATTGCTCCTACAGCCAACAAAAGTAGATATTTCTTCATCTGTTACACCAAAATATAGTTTTTAACAAGCAGTAATACTTGTTCGGCTTGACTGAATTCTAGTGTCTAAATTAAACGTTTGTGATTGTCTGATTACAGCAACATAAAGCGAGTTTAATGCTTCTATTAAACAGAAGTCAATGAGTTAGATTTTCTAATTATCCTGTACTTCTGATTCGGAAATCGATGATTTGAAGATTAACATGAAAACTATTCCGAAAACCATAACCGCTACCCCTATCCAAACCAGATAAATCAACGGCATAGTTTCAACAAAAAAGTTGAAATCGCTAGGTGAAGTTGGTTGGAAGAAAAGGGCGTTAGCAAGACATTCTGACGTTGAATTAGTTGTTCCGATATGCAAATAAAGATCTCCAACAAAGGTTCGTATTATTGTTGGCTTGCTAAATATTCCATACGCTGGATAAAGTTCCATCCAAATTGAGGTACTGTACGCTGCTGATGTATTATCGACAATATCCGCATCGATTTTCAACATAGATTTCTCCGGATACGTTCCGTCTTCTAGCTGAATGCTACCTGTTCCTGGATAGATCGTGAAATTTTGGAAGTGAATATTCGTACCCACAGCATCTACTTTAGCATCTGCAGATAGATTTGAAAACTGAACTGACTGTTTACCACCGGCACTGATTAAAACGCCTATTAAAGTTAATATGATTCCGGTATAGAGGATTAGTTTTCCAAGTTTGGGCACAAGTTCTTTTTGTTTTATCGATACGATAATTCGATAGGATATAGAGCTTAACGCTAACAATAATATAGGAAAACCAGCATCAGACAAATAATTCGAGGTCGGAATCTTAAAAAATGACAACAATGCACCAACAATAATAGATGCCAAAAGCAGCATAATGAAAATCTTCATGCTTGTTCCTTTGGGTAACGTTAAACCAATTAAGGATACAACAAATATTACGACGAACGGGAAATTCCAATAATTATAGAAATCCGCTGTTGGCGTTGGCACATTAGACATAAAGACTCCTTGAATAATAGGTGCAGCTATTCCAAAAAATGACACAAAGAACATTAATATCAAAGAGAAAACAGCCAAGAAAGAAGAAGTTGAACGTACTAATGATCTGTCAACTTCAACAGCTAAGATTGGTTTATTCAGCTTCCTCTGAAGATAAAAGAAGTAGAGGCAAACTGCAAAAGCAAAACTAAGCAATATAGGCCCTGCCGGTGACAGAGCATAAGCATGAACTGACTGCAAAAGTCCGCCACGAGTTAAAGCACTTAAGAAAATTAGACTTACAAAAGTAACAAGAATCATGAATTCTTTTGCCAATCCTTTTCCTTTCTTTACTATTGGATCAAGAAAGAAATAGGTAGTTAATGCAAGCCAAGTTAGCAAAGAACCAGTCTCAACCGGGTCCCAAGACCAGTATCCGCCCCAACCTAAGACTTCATACGCCCATACTCCGCCAAGAGCAATTCCGATGGTTAATAGAAGCCAAGCAACGTATGTTGAGAATCGAAGAAGCTTCTCTTGACCAGATTTTTGAGTGGACATCCTTGCAAGGGTTATGGCGAAAGCTAAAAGAACAAAAACGTATCCTGCGAAGACTATCGGCGGGTGAATAGCCATCCAAGGGCTTTGAAGAGCTGGGTTAAGACCTTGACCTTCAATGGGCACAGATTCATATCTGGCAAATGGGTTTTTGGCAATAGCAACTAAAAGAAAAAACAGTAACGTGACATTAAGAATTTTACTTGCTCCCAAATCCAGTAGTTTATGCTTCTTGTAAGTAAAAAGTCTAAAAACAAAATACAATACACCCATTGATAGAGTCAATAACAGTATTGATCCTCCAGCACCGCTCCAACTTGCATATATTTTTTCACTAACACTAAGCGAAGAAGAGCTGGAAGCATAGACTTCTTTTAAGGTAAAGTTGTTGGTTAAATATGCTACCAAGAACATGGAGTATGAAATAACTATTGATATAAATGCCAGAGCTGAAATCCAGAATCTCCAGTTGACTTGCTTTCTATTAGTCTTAGTTTTCAACACAAAGACTAAGTCAATGAACAGCAATAAGATTGCAAAATACAGGAAAGACTGCTCAAAATCCATTGTTTTCCCTTTTTGCTAATTTATTATCAGTCTAATTAAGTATTTAAGTCAAATGTCGAGAGATTGTTCAGGATATGCTACTTCAAGAAACAGATACTAGGATTTTGGATTGAGAACTAATCTATGGTCCGTAACCAACCATTTTTGATTGCAGATTTTTCAGCTCAGTCAGGTTCTCACAAACGTTAACGGCTTTCCAGTTATATTTAAGAGTTAAGAGAAAGCTGAATCTTGAATTTCATTCATTATTGACGTATGTTAGTGCATTTGAATACTGGAATTTCAGTCACAAATCACAAACCTTTGCCTTATAAAGCGTTGATGTTATATAGTGGACCCTATTTAAATAAGCTTATAAGTGAGTCTGAATGAGCAAAAGAAAAGCTATTATTTCAATTCAGAACATTGTTGCCTCAGTAAGCTTGAATCAGAGGATTAACTTACAGGAAATTGTTGAAAAATTTCCTCAAACGGAATACAATCCAAGCGTGTTTCCAGGCTTAGTTTTTAGGCTGAAGAAGCCAAAGACTGCTACGTTAATTTTTGGTACTGGCAAAATGGTTTGTACGGGCGCAAAATCTGAGAAAGAATCGCGAAGTGCAGTTGAAAAAGTTGTTAAGGAACTGCGAAGCCAAGGCATTGTCATAACTGAAAAACCCATCGTAAACATACAAAATATAGTCGCATCTGCAGAATTAGGTGGAGAGATTGATTTGGAAAGCTTAGTGTTCAAACTCAATAAAGTTATGTATGAGCCTGAACAATTCCCAGGGGCAGTTTTTAGAATGGATGAACCACAAGTCGTGTTCCTAATCTTCTCTGCAGGAAAACTAGTTTGTGTAGGTGCGAAAAAAGAAGAACAGGTCTACCAAGCAGTAGACAAGATTCAAAGACTGCTTGAGGAAAAACAACTAATCTACTATCCTGATTGATTTTTCTTCCTTTAGTCATCCCCTATACCATTTAGCTTCATTCTGCAAAATTGAAGCAATAAAACTACTTTAGACAATAAGAATATCAGAGAGAATGACTATGCAGTTCCGTAATAGTTAATGTAAGCATCATACCTCAGCAGCAAAGACTTTCTGAATTTTCGTTATGTCAGCTTTAGAGTCGTTATTCAAAGGGGTTAATTGAATTTCCCCTACTGATTTTGCCCCGATCTCTAATTCAGCAGCACGCCTGATCTGATCCAACTCAAAGATTTTATTCTCTTCGATATTGCCCGTAGCACCATAAATTTTCAACAATGCTACGCCGACCGCATCTAAAGCAACCCTATCCTTACTTGCCAACAATAGGTTAGGCTCAACAATTTCACCTCGTTCGGGACCGCCAGTTATGAATGCACGAATTCCATCCATTGCAATCACATCTGTATTATACTGCTTGTTGATTTCCGCTATCATGTGCCGCTGAAAACGGGAGGTATGCAGCTCTGACATATAATCATGGAGTTGTCCAGGAACCCGCCTTGCCACAAGACCAACACTATTCTTTAAGCTTAATGTGAAATGTCCACCAAATCTATGTGTTTTTAGACAACATGTCTGCACGACGACATCTGCATCGACGAAACATTTTGCAATGTAAAAACCTTGTGACCAATGCGTTCCGTCATGAGTAAAGTTCACCCAACCGTCTTTGCCCAACTCGTCACTAACTATCACATTAAATCCCAGCTCCTCTGCTAAATCAAAAACACCCAGTGCCTGCAAAACTAGTCGAGTCACACCCATTCCACTTCGTTCCGCAAGAGTAATTTTATCAGTACCAGCGTTCTTTAGGATTTCAACGATCGTGCGCAGAGTATCAGGGTGTGTGGAAGCAGGGAATGGGTCAGCACTGTTAAAATTTGCTTTCAGCGCTACACGCTTGCTGCGAAAATTGTTTAAGTCAAACTCATCAAAAAGTCGCTTCACGCCTGTTGCTCTATCAGCAGTCTTAATCAAAAAAACCTCGCTAACATTGTCAGTCTGCATTCTTAAAACACTCTCTATTCAACTCGTAGGCAAAACGAGAATATTAGTTTTCACTCGGACAACAAGCCAAGAGCTTGAATTATGCAAAACAAATCATTGTAAACCGTACATAATCAGATTGATACAGAAGAACCAGAAAAGTTTAGGCTGAAGGGGCAGCCTTTAGAGCTTCAGGAACATCTACAACTTGTACCAGAGGCTCAGTATCTACGATGTAAATAGGCATTCCATCTTCAGAATACTTGTTTAAACGTTTTGCACCCTTCACGACTAATTTGACTTTAATCGTTGATCCATCACCCAATTTAAATGTGTTCCAACGTTCGTCTTGGCCCTCGTGCACTTGTGTAATGGACGAATTAGCAGGAGCTTTACTCATCACTAAATATACTTGAAATAGTCCAGCAACAATGACGATTGTCCAGCCCATTGCCAACAAGACTCCGCCCATGTTCCAATACGGTCTCGCCCATGCAGTGCTAAACTGTAATCCGTGCTGATAGAGGGTCCCATGAACGATAGTATCTATCTGAGTATAAGCATAAAGCATAACCAGCGAACAAATTATGAATATTATAGGGGTAGCGCGGGAAATGGTGTCTAGTGGTTTCATCAATTTCACTGTAATCATGAAACAACTTTAAAGCTATTAAGACTTGTCTTTTAAAACTCCATATTATAGAACAACATAAAGAAGATAAGCATCGCAAGAACTGAACCGAAACCTCTAAATTTCAAAACAAAAACACAATCTACAGCAAAAACATGGGCCCGTAGCTCAGTCAGGTTAGAGCGGCGGACTCTTAAATTCCCTTTGTGGGAATGAAGAAATCCGTAGGCCGCGGGTTCAATTCCCGTCGGGCCCGCATTAAGCGAAGCACATCGGTCCTATTTCTTAGAATCTACATATTGGAGCCTGCTGAAATATGGTTTGATTAACTGTTACAATAATCAGTCGATAATTTTCAATTTCCATTTTGACTTTGGAGACTCCAAAGCGAGAGTGCGGTGATAAGCACTAACAGGATTGCACCAAGTATAGTTAGGGGAATCCTGAATTCAGGCAGGTTATGCAGGACATCCGTTGATGGTAGACCACCAAGATAAGCTACCAAGAAAATGGCGACAAATATTGCTCCTAAGCCTTGAAGAACATACAATATACTATTTCGTTTTCCGGTAGCGCCCATTAGGACAACTCATTATATAATAACTTAGACGTTATATAAAATCTGATTGTTTGAATGTTAAATAAATGGAATACTACTTAGATAAAATTTCAGTAAGAAATAGTTGCAATACGCTTAATACAGTATTATCTAGTCTAGGAGTCAAGGTAGAAGTACCGTGAGCAGTAATAAGAAGTTTTACAGTCCTCTTAATATTGGGTTGCTAATAGTTAGCATAGCGTACTTCCTTTTCACACTTCATGCAATACTAACCGTTGAATGGATAGGCGAGTGGGATAGGATAAGCTCCGGAATCTTCTCTTTTCGAATTTTAATAGAAGATATTTCAGCAACCATAGGAATGATTTTCAGGTTAGCAGGGAGCGTATTAGCACTTGCTCTAATAATCTATTATTTAATGAAAAAGAATTTACAACAAGGCAGACTCTATCTTGCTATACGTTTAATCATTGTTTTCGAAGGCATTTATTGGCTTGGACTAATCACGTCTGGCGCGACCGGCATTTATAGCGTAGCTACCAGCATAGGCAACCGTTCAGCTACATTCAGCCTATACTTGCTATTCTTTAGCGTAATCCCCACAGTCGTAGAATCAACCGCTGTACCGATAGCTCTGTTTATGCTTGCATATAGACTAAATCCACGCAAATCTCCCAAACTTATAATCAAATGGGCACTTATTTCTGCAACAATGTTCTCTTTAGCATTTTGGCTTTTAAACACCGGTCTTTGGGCTTCAACACTCAGAACAAAAGGATTAGACTATATTCTAGTCTTTCCTCAAAACATGGCAAGCTTCTTAATTACGATTATTGGGTTACTTGCACTAACAATTTATGCTGCATATTTCGCTAAATCTTCGTTAGCGGAAAACTTTGAGTCACTCAATCTCAAACCTATCGGCACAATAATCCTTGGTTTAGGACTGTTCTACCTTAGTACCTACTTGATATGGGTGTTCTTCGTTAGCGACAATTTATGGAGCAGCTGGTATGCCTGGCTGCTCGGACACAACTTAGATTTATGGATGCTATCTTTGCCACTAGTTGGAGTGCCATTACTTTTCGACCAAAGAAGAGCGGAAAACAGATAGTAAGTATGAGCTATTCAAATCCAAACAAGCTTGCGATACTTAAGACACATAAGACCAGAGTCTCTTTCTTAAACGCTTAGGGAATAATGGTTATAAAAAGATGAGACTGTAATCCAGTAGTGCGGTAGTTTATCATGTTTAAAGTTGAGGAAATGAGTTATTTTGAAAAGTTTAGTGCTATGCTTAGTTACATTAAGCTTGTAGAAGAATTTGCTCCACGACTTGTAACTGAGGAATTAGGTAAAGAAAAAACAAGTGAATTGCGAGGCTTGTGGGAAACAGAATCACAATTGATTCCTGAATATGCTTCAAGCAAGGATAAATATCAAATAGCGTTCAAAAATTTTATGCAAAAATGGGTAACCGCTAACAATTTTGTGGCTGAAAATCAAGGTGAGGCGGGCATAAAGAAATTTATGCACGAAGCAATTCAGGCTTGGAAAAGAAAGTATTCTCGCTCAGCGCTAGTTTATAGAATTGTGAATAGCATATCGTCGAAAATAGCTTTTAGCAGGTTAGCAGAGCGACTTGCGTTTCAATTGCAAGCGTTTAGTCCATTTATCGTATCTGAACTTGACGGTTACCATATGATTCTCACGGTTGCTCCCTGTAATATATTGCAAAGTCGTGGGAAGAGTGATTCTTGCATAATGGCATGTCAGAATATAATTCCGTCTTGGTTAAGAAGCCAGTTCAACATAAAAATGAAGTCAGAAAGGCAGGGAAGGAATTGTGTCGTTACTTTTACGCCTTTTAACTCATAAAATTCTGAATTGCGATCGAGGTATTATACCTATTAGTTATTCAACTACAATTACTCTAACTTACATGACAAGATTGCTTTGTCATGACCTACAACGGGACACGAACTATATAATTAAATAACGTGTTTTCTCCGACCTCGGGCTACTATAGAGTATATTAACAAAGCTGCTACCGCAAGTAAGATTAATGTTAAAATGACAGGTTGCAGGATGAATTGCAGGAAGTCAACAAAATACATTTGCGCTGGTCCTAATGCTGATTGAGGTGGAATATCGTTTATTGGAATAGGTAATGCTTCATACGCAATGTCAGAAGGAAGATTGACCGAAGAAATTTGGTCTCCCTGATTATCTTGATTGAATTCTATTGATTTGGCCAGCCAACGAAAGACTACTCCAACTCCATACGTATCAAGCGTAGAAACAGACCTTACAGGATTACCTAGTGTATAAGCAAAGTACATTAGATCGCTTGTAGAATTTGCATGACCCAATCCGAGAACATGTCCAAGTTCATGTAGAGCAACATTTTGCATGTCAATATCATTTAATATATTGCCACGGCAGTCGTATGCCGACATAGTAAGTGTAGTATTAAATATCAAGCCCGATGAATCGTAAGAGGTTCGTGTTAATCCTGCTTCACATGTCTCATTTCCGAATTGTTCAATCCAAGATAGAATCGTATCAAAGGGTTCATCCATTGAATTAGAAATTGTATATGTCATCTTTACGTTTGATAGATAAACAAAATCTGAACGGTTTGAAGCAAAATAGCTGAGTGCACTATTCCATTCATCAATAGCGCGTAATGTTGCATCAAGGTAGTCTGGGTTCCACCATGATTTATCTGATTGTGGATTGATGAGGATGTTTATGGTTGAATGATTCCATGTGGGTCCCTGGAGATCTAAGGAATAGGTTGTTTGTGTTTGAGCTTCTACCTGATAAAATACAGTAAAAGATAATCCAATAATTAAGAATAGAAATAGAAATAGAATTGTTTTTCTTATCATTCATTCACCAAAATAGGCTGACGTGATTAACTGCCTATCACATTTAAACACTATTGATTGTATCCATACTACAACAATTAGTAACGTTTTTTCTTGGTTAATCGACCCTCACGATCGATTTCGCCTTTACGGATCCTTGTTGTGGAGATTGGCGAGCAATCCTCTGATGCAACCATATTGATACTAATTATCTCCAGCGGTTTTAGACCTTTTCTTATTCTTTCATCATTTATTTTTTCAGTATTTGTTTTTGTTTCTTCACTAACGATCAGGGCATCAATGCACTTATCAGTTACAGTTGGTCCGAAAGGATCATTTAATGGGACTATCTCTGATCTTTCTACAAGACTCAATTTGCTCAAGAAAGACTGCAATTCTCGCAATCGCTCATCATAAGATGCAGTCGTATGAGGTTTTCCAAGCTTTTTAACGAATTGATCCGAACATAAGCCGATTAAGACACGATTTCCAAGGTCGAAGGCTTTGAGAAGCAGGGTCCTGTGTCCTTTGTGTAATTCATCAAAAGTCCCGCCAACAGCAATTTTTTTAAACTTCTTCATGTCTCAACCAACTTAGCACCTTGAAAATCTATCTTGGCTTTCAATATGTTTTCTTTTGGTAACACTTGTTTAAAAGTTTCTACTACCTTTTCTGCATTTTCCTCTTCTATGACGGCATGTATTGCCTCGCCAACCATATTCTGTGCTGAACCAATTGCTCCCGCTTCTTCAGCTAATTGCATAAGCCGTCTACAATTGTCCGTCATAAAACCAGTATTCACTGCGAATTCCAGACTGCGGAGCAAGAAATTTTCAAGAGTAGGATTCTCAATTATCAGGTTGAGAGTTTTTTTTCCCCATCGATTAACTTCGCATCTTTTTTCAGCAGAACTTAGGACTTGTTTTGTAGCGGTAGGTCCAAACGTTCCAGTAACTACTACATAATTGCTGGTTAGTGGTATACGATCAATGATGCTAACCCCTGGTCCGCCTGGTTCAATTGTGAGTATGCATCCACCAAGCATTATGGGTCCGACAGTGCCTAGTCCAGTTCTGCATTTAATCTCAGCAGCATGAGCGATTCTCCCCAGTTGATTATAGGTAAAGTTAAGGTTAAGTGCCTTTGAGAGTGCAAGTGCAGTACCCAATGCTCCGCCTGCACTTGAGCCAAAACCAGCACCAACAGGAATATCAATCTTATGTTTTATGGTTACATCGTATTTTCCTGATTTTTTTGAGAGAAGAACATCTGCTACGGTTCGTGAAGTTTCAGCTTCAGGCGTTAATTTACCATTAATCCATACGTTAACGATATTTGTATTCGCTTGTTCAACTTCGACCCTGGTGCTTACGCCTTTGTCTATTACGAATCCGCCGCCTCTAGCGCCTATACGTTCTGATTGAATTATTGGCTTCCCATCTTTTGTATCACAGATTTCGAAGAAGCTTGAGAGTCCACCAGGAGAAAAAGCTTCAACGATTCTTTTCACTTTTGTGTTCCTCAAGCATTTTTTGATTCGATAGGTTGGGAAACGCCCTGTAAACTGCTTCAATGATGGGCGGACCCAGAATCAATAAAAAGGGAATTTCTGTGGCGAATGTAAAAATGAACAAAGCTAATCCGCCTGCTAAAGTGAAGGAAGCTATTGGAGTTTGACCGACCTGTGTAAACAGGTACGCATACAACGGTACCATCGCACCAATTATTGCGCTGCCCACAAGTAACCCAGTAACGGAAGCAAATTCATAATTTTGCCATTTTAGCTTTAGTAAAGCCAGTACCAAGAAAACAACATAGCTACCGACAACTACTCCAACCCAAAATATGCCTGCATAAACATATGCTATCCAAGCTAAGAAAACAGTAATTATTCCATAAATCAATGTTGGCGCAATCCAGCCTGTTTTTTTACGGGATAAATAGCCTATAAGAAAGAACATAGTGAAATTAGACGTTATCCCCGCCATTAAACTTAACAATGGATCATTTCCAAGTATTATATCACTAAAGAAAATTCCTATTGCTGCTCCGATGCCTCCAACCCACGGACCAAAAAAGACTGCAAAGACTGCTGGAACTACAACTGGAGGCCAGAATCGTACTCCCTCGAATCTTACTGGCATTACAGAATAGAAAAGTATACCTACAGCAACGTATAGAGCTGCGTTTAATGCGAGCGCCGCCACATGAATAGCTTTCAATGCTTATTCTCTTCCTACTGATTCAGAATAAAGCAGAGCGCCTGTACAATTAAGCTTTACTTAACTATTCTATTAAGTTATTTTTTGTGTCTTCTGATTCTTTCTTCACGTTGTTCTCTGATTCGCCAATCTTTTTTTCGCTGAGTTTGTAATGAGAATCTTTCTTGATGTGGATTTGCATCCACCCTCCTGTAATGTGCAACGTTGCGGTAATATGTTTCCAGGTCTATTTGATTTTGTTTTAACGCTTCAATGTAACCGTTCATCTCTCGTTTAACATCATCGGATGTGGTATTATCAAAAATATCTGAATAGACCAAGTAGGCTGCGTGAAAAGGAAAGTTTGATTGATCATCAATTTGAAGCTTTTCAGGAGATGATTCTTTCTGTTCATCTGGTTGTTGATTGTCATCTTTGTTGGGTTCTTCTGTCATGTTAATTCAAACTTCTTATGGAGTAGCAAATTTAATGTCGTGTCTTTTAAACATGTAGTTACATATGAATGTTTACTGAATCTAATTATTTAGAGACCTTAAGCATCTCCTGATAGCGCTATGTACATAGACCGTTGAATATCAAAAGCTATCATTTGTGAATCGCGCGCTAATTTCTCCGTGGCAAAATAAACAGTTCATAAATTCCCAAGCTGATAGTTGCATGACAATCTCTTATGATAACTTTAATACTATTCTTAACACATTCTTTATCATGATTACTGAAATAGATGATATTGGCAGTTTTCCACTCCCTCCGAATGCTAATCGAGAGACCTTTAACAGAGCATACCAGCAAGCGAGGGAAATTATCTTAGGTGAATTAGACTTACGAACGGATGCTTTTGTTTGGCAGAATTTTGGCGAAGTAACATTAGATGCTTTTGTGAAGAAATGTCATACAGGTTTGGATATAGTTAATTATCCACAACAGTATGATGGCATAAAACAAGTCAGTGATGTAATCCATGTTGCGATGAAAAAAGGAACATTTCTTGTGGATGAAGCAGAGGCTTTTCTTCCAGAGGTTGAATTAATCAAGGCAGAAGCCGCAAATATTAGTGAACAGATTGGCAAAAAGATTAGATTACGTGTTTGCTTATTTGGTCCGATGGAGCAATACTTGAAAGAGATGGGAACAATAGCTTACACAGACGTGTTGGATAGTTATGCTGAAACCATTCGACGCTTCTCTAAAAACTCCATCTTGAATGAGAAGCACATAAAGACTGAAGTTGTATCCATTGATGAGCCCAGTTTTGGTTATCTTGACATAGCAGCGGACAAAGAAGAATTGATTGATACACTAAACAGAGCGTTTGATGTTAGTAACGTAACTCGTCAAATTCATCTGCATTCATCGGTAAGATTAGCAGATTGTCTTCAGGTAAAAAACATTGACGTTGTATCGTTTGAGGGTGCAGCTTCACCAAAGAATATTGAGGCAATCTCAAAGAAAATGTTGGATGAAACAAATAAACAGATACGCGTAGGCGTAGCAAGGACAGATATAGACTCATTAATTGCGGAATTGAATGACAAAGGTATTACCAACCCGAGTTCTGAGAAATTAGTTGAGAATGAAGAAACGATTAGAAAACGGTTCGCTTTAGCTAAAGAGAAATTTGAAGATCGTCTCGCTTTTGTAGGTCCAGATTGTGGCCTAGGTAGTTGGTCCTCGCAAAACGCTGCGCTGCTACTTCTACAACGAACCGTGTCAGCAATCAAGAATTCTTAAATGGAAACTGAGGCTAAGGCTGTTGTTTCTGAACCTTTTCGTTTGCATTACCTTTAGGTATTTCTTTGAACCCATACATACCTATGGGCGGCCAGCCAGCTTCAGGCATCGATGCGGGTACGAGCATTATTGTGTTTGAACCTGCTTGCTGACCTAATTCGTACAGTATGTTCATCCATCTCAATCGTAACCCTTCATGACTGCTTTCATACATCTTTGCGGCTTCAATCATCTTTTGAGCTGCCTCGTACTCAGCAGTCGCTAAAGTAACACGTGCGATACGTTCACGTTCAGCTTGAGCTTGCCTAGACATAGCATCTTGTAAACTGCCAGGTATGATTACGTCCCGAACTTCAACAGCAGTTGCTTTTATACCCCATGATTCAGTTTTTTCATCAATAATTTCTCTTAGATGAGCACCGACTTTTTCTCGTTCTTCCAATAATTCGTTAAGGGAAACTTTGCCAATTACTTCTCGCAGTGTAGTCTGTGAGGCTAATTGTGTAGCTTGATAATAATTTTCTACTTGTAAAACCGCTTTTTCCAAGTCCACGGGTTTCATGTAGAGTACGGAATCCACGTTTACAGGCACGTTATCTCTCGTTAAGGTAGATTCTGTTCGGAATTGAACTGTATCCAATCTTGTTGAGATTCTTATGGGTGCTCTATCAATTAAGGGTATAAGATAGATGATTCCTGGTCCTTTTAATCCTAAGTAACGTCCAAGCCGGAGAATAGGCATGCGTTCCCATTCTTTCAATACACGAATGCCGCTTAACAAGAAAATTGCGATGACAAAACCTATTATCACGAGTATTGGAGTTAGAACATCTATCACTGCCATTTACATCTCTCCTTTCCAAGAGTAATCACAAGTAAGAGGAGTTAAGCTTTTTCCTCGACCGGCTTTACGACAAGGAACATACCTTCCGTGTTAACGACTTTGACCGTTCTTCCCTTCTCTATAGATTCTTCTTTCGTTGTTGCTTGCCAGAATTCTCCATTTACTCTAACCGTACCATTTGGATTAATATCCGTGGTTGCTTTGCCACTAGCACCTATTATGGCTTCTTTACCTGTTTGAACCTTATACTCTCTTGCTTTAAGACCATAATAGAGTAGCCAGAGCGCAATAATAGCAATTGCTAAGATTACGAGAGCCAAAGCTACCTCTGCCTGTAGCGAAATTCCAGCATATGTTAAGCCTGAGAGGGCGACGACTAATAATGCAACACTGATTGTGGTACAAATCCCAGCAACGAAGGCGAGGGCTCCGTGCATTTGTTTTCCTCTATTAATGTGATTTAATGGGTTAGCTTATAAAGAATTCAGTCCAAAACTTTCATCAACGGCTTCTTTCTAAGGTTTTCTTAAGCCGTCTTATAAGAATAATAAGTTTGAATATGGATTCGTAAGTAGCAATATACTTTTACTACGCCAACTGCTATGCACTGAGAGGACAAATCTTGCTGTTCAAATCCTTGAGAGCACCAAATGGAAGTATCTCAATAACTATCGGAAAAGACAATTTTAGCTTAGGTGAAAATATTGAAGGCACATTGACCGTTACATCACAAGAAGATTTCGAAGCGGAAGAGATTAGACTAGAATTGGTAGCTTTTGAAAGACTTCGACCAGGCGGAGGATTCATACATGACAACTTAGAGAATTCTGAATCGCGAATGTACAGCCCGATAAATCAGAACGCGCCTACATCGGCAAGCGTAGACTATTCAATGTATAGGGGACAAGTCAAAGTAAATCAGAGATCTAGGATTCCAGTTGGCTTCAATCAGCAGATTCCTTTCAAAATTCAAATTCCATCAAATCTGGGACCAACTTTCCAAGGAATACGCAAAGATGGAAGATGGTTACAAAGAGTTTGGGATTTGAAAGCTGTAATCGCTGTCGGAGGAAGACCTGACATAGATACACACAGAGCCATCAACGTATCAATTCCTGCACCTCAGGTACCCATACAATCTCAAGCTACTGTGGTAACTGCAACGGTTGCAACTGTCGGACAAGGAGCTCAGACAGTCGAGGTTCCTGTCATGTCATCTCAGGCAACGCCATCGCAAGAAATGATAACTAGCTGTCCAAAATGTAGTGCAGCTATCAATCCGACGCAGGAAGATTTGATAGTTACATGTAGATATTGTGGCTACACCGTTACGTTGGCAAGTAAAGATGAAATCAAAATTCACAGCATGTTAGAGAACCATCTTTTCGCACAGCAAGCTGTCGAAGCAGCACAAAAATACATGGACAAGGGTGTTCTTAGATCAGGCGTAGCTCGTGAGGCTCAAATTACGAACGTTAAACTGCGATTTTTGCCATTCTGGACGTTTCCTGTAACTACTTATACATCCTATTCTGGTGTCACAGGGGCAGGAATTTCTGGTGAGATACATCAAGTCGAAAATTCGTTTTCTGATAAGCAAGCTACTAAACTGTCGAAATTTGGAAGTTTATTGAAAGCAGGTGCCAGTGCTTACATAGAGAGCCAGCAAAAGAGCCAGGGTCCAAGAACCGTGTCATTGTCTTTTTCTTCGCATTATGTTTGGCCTATTCTTGCGCGGAGATCTGCCATATCCACCATTAATTATTATGAGGTTCCTGCCGCAAAGAAAATTCCGTTTGACGTCGGAAGAATTGCACGTGATGCGGAATTCCTAAACACTGAGTTTAAACAAGATGAAGCTAAAATGAAGGTTAAAGTTGAGGTCGAAGAAAGAGAAAGAAAAATTGCTTGCGGAAAAGTTGACACATTGCAGTCTTGTAGTGTAAATGCAACAGTTGCAGATGGAGAATTAGTGCATGCACCCATCTGGTTTGTATATTACACGTTAAATGGAGAGAACTATTCGATTTTGGTGGATGGAACAGAAGGTAAGATTTTGGGTGGAGGAAAACCTCTCTTCCATATGTAAAGGTGACTAAAATGTCTCAAACAATCGATAAAGTGAAACAGAAACAAGGAATTATTTCAAAAATCCAAGACATATTCACCTTGGGATATTCAACCAAGGAGGATCTTAGGGAACTTGACAAAAAACTTCGAGATAGCTATTATGCAGATTTTAAGAGTCTAAGACATAGATGGGAAGAAATCTATCTCGAAGCGCTTAATGCAAAACAATCCAATGGAGACGATTATAAGAAGATCATCCAGATTACAGATAGGGTAGCGGAGAAAATCAACAGAGCAGATTATGGTTATGCTGGACTGATGGATCGTAAGGGTCACATAAGAGAGAACGAATTAGCAACTGTATTTGATTATGATAAAGCGTTGAGCGAGAGTATTCAAGCCATTGAGCAAGAAATTGAAGGATTATATCGTAACGTTGAAGCAGAGAGATGGACTGAAACTTCGACAAAAATAAGGGCGCTAAAAAACATGTTGCTTGATCTCGAGACAAAATGGGATAATAGAGAACAAGAATTTAGACCCTTGGAGGCTTAAAAATGCCGTTAGTTGAAAAGGTTTCTTGGGATTATGCGGGAGCAGACGATATTGCATATAGATTTCCAAAGATGAGTTTAAAGTATGGAAGCCAAGTAATCGTAAAAGAGAATCAATACGGAGTATTCTTCAGGGATGGCAAAGCTTACGATGTTTTCGGTCCTGGAAGACACACTATAACGAGCAACAACGTTCCTCTGCTCACTGCAGCGTTGCAGAAGATTGGATTGATTGGAGACATCTACGAGTGCGAGGTAGTGTACATTAGCAATAGTCAATTCAGAGGTAATTTTGGAGGGACTGCGTATTCTGCACCAAGTGGTGACATAAAATACCAAGCAGAACTAGGTTTCTTTGGTTATACACTCTACAAAGTTGAGGAGCCGAGACTCTTCGTAAACGAATTCTTTGGGAACAGAAATGCCAGTACATCGACAGATATTGAGAACTATGTCCGGGGCTTCATTAACGAACGCGTAATAGACGAGTTCGGTGACATGGATATCTTTACGCTTGTGAAGAATGTTGACGAGACGACTGACAAGGTTGCCTTGAAAATCAGTGATGAAGCCGCTAGAATCGGATTGAAAATAGTAGATTGTGTATTTGAAGGCGTTAAAATTCCTGAAGAGGCAAGACGGTTCGCTTCAGGAGTAGGGGCTCAAGCTATGACAATGCAATACATGAAGGAGACGGCAGCTGAACTGCAGAATTCTCAGGGCGGAGCCGCGGCGGCAGCGGGCGTAGGGGCGGGAATCGGTTTAACAATGCCATTCATGATGGCTCAACAACTACAACAAGGATCACAACAGCAACCTCAGCAGGTGGTGATCTGCCAGAATTGTGGAACTAAGAACCCCACAACAGTCAAGTTCTGCGGTAACTGTGGTACTAATTTAGCACCTCCAGCCAAAGTAGCTTGCCCAAACTGTAAGACTGAGAACCCAGCCACAATGAAGTTCTGTGGCAATTGTGGACAACCTTTGACATCAACAGACGTTTCTTGCACTAAATGCGGAACAAAGAACGCTCCAGGAACAAAATTCTGCGGAAACTGTGGACAAAAACTGTAGCATTTTTCAATTTCTTTTTTAATAAATTGAAAAATAACGCGCGCGCTTAGATTGGGATTTTTGATGTTCATAGGTCCTTTCAAAATAGATAATTATGAAAAAAGTTAACAAGACAAAGAGGACACTGTAATCAATAGTCCATATTTATCGATATTCTTTCTGACTGGTACTACGTTGATTTCTGCTACAAGGCAGACAACTGTAAAAGATTTGAGATATAGACAAATCAAAAATTGATGTTGTGTTTCTATCTAGAAACAGGATTGAATACTAAAAGAAAAAAGGACCTCTGCACGAAGTTGTGTCCATACTCCGCGAGACATTGCAGAGGATTGACAGATTATGGGGTTTACCGTTCTTTAGTTGAAGCCTTTTCGAATTGTTGGAGTCGGGTTTGGAAAGCGACGGAAGGGCGTAGGATCTGGTGCTGGAAGTGG
>DATGZD010000044.1:0-4593 GCA_035297385.1 Candidatus Sulfotelmatobacter sp.
TTTGATACAAGAGAGCCAATTTGTCGTAGAATTGTCGTAGATGGAATTGCGAAGCCTAAGCTTTGTGAATCGCTCACTATAGCGGTGGTTATGCCTACGACTTGACCTTCATAATTGAGCAATGGTCCTCCTGAATTGCCTGGGTTGATTGGCGTGCTGGTTTGGATAACATTAGCTATTGGATAGCTGCTCGGAGCGTCCCCAGAAATTGTTCTTCCTAAAGCGCTTACGATGCCTGTCGTCATTGATCCTGCTAATCCGTATGGTCCACCGACTGCGATTAATGGGTCACCAACATTTAATGCTGCTGAACTTGTGATTTCTAATGGTTTGTAATCGATTTGAGATGTTACTGTTGAGAGCACTGCAAGATCAGAGTAAGGATCTGCACCTAATACCGAAGCGTCATATGTATCTCCATTAGCAAAAGTTACTGTATCATTGATAGTATCTGCTACAACGTGGTTGTTAGTTACAACAACTATTCTTCCATTATAGTCGTAGACGAAGCCTGAGCCCTGCACTCCCGAATAGTATGTGCGTCCAAAAATGTCATACTGTACTGTTAAGCCTTGAACTACGACGACTGAATCTTTGACTTGGGCATAGATTTGTGCTAGCGAGGTGTTTCCTGTAATTGGAATTACAGCGTTTTGGTTTGCTGCATTCAGTGAGGATTGCAGACCTAAAACCTGTTGCTGCAATGAATTAATTTGATTTTGCAAATCACTGTTGCTGCCTGGTAGAGCAACAACGGTTGCTGCGTAGCCTATTATTCCTCCAGCCAACAGGCTGACTACGATTATGATGACTATTATGGCTGTTGAAAGACGGGGTTTTCTAGTTGCTGGTGTTGTGGGTTGAGGTATTTGTGGTTGTGTTTCCATAATTTTTTTTCACCCTCCTCTAAAGTTGTTTTTGACAAGATGGACAAACAGGATCGTCAGGTTTGATTGCGCCATGACAATAAGGACACATTTGTTTCTTTTTTATTGAGTGCAGACCCTGCTTTTCCTTGGTTATTTTTCCGTCACTTAGGAGTAGCATCCTTTCTGTATGGGAAGCTACGTGGATATCATGAGTTACCATAACAATTGTTGTTCCTTGGTTAATGTTAAGGTTTGCGAGAAGTTTTACGATTTCTTGCTTGTTCTTTGCATCTAAATTGCCTGTAGGTTCATCCGCCAGGATTATGGCTGGGTTGTTAGCTAATGCACGTGCAATCGCAACTCTTTGTTGTTCTCCAGCACTCAACTTTTGAGGGCGGTGTTCCTCTCTACCTGATAGGTTAACCATTTGCAGTAGTTCTTTTGCTTTTTTGCTTCGTTCATTCTTGGGTGTTCTGTTGCATTCCATCGGTAATTCTACATTCTCTCTAGCATTCAGATATGGTAAAAGGTTGAATGTTTGGAAGATAAAGCCAATTTTGCTCCTGCGAATCTTGTAAAGTTCTTTTTCAGGCAACTGAGTAATATCTACGCCATCCAGCAAGACCTTGCCCTGTGTTGGTTTATCTAGGCAGCCAAGTACATTTAGCATTGTTGTTTTTCCTGAGCCAGAGGGTCCCATTATAGCAACGAACTCGCCTTTATTGACTTGTATATTTACGTTTTGGAGGGCAGGCACTTTACGCTTGCCGAGTTCATATGTTCTTGAGAGGTTTTCGAGTTTAAGCACCGCTTCACTCATACTTCATCGCCTCCGCTGGTCGTGTCCTAGACGCTCTCCATGCTGGATACAGACTGCCTAAAGCTCCCAACAGCACAGCTGCTCCGAGTGCGATAGCTATGAGTTCAGGGGTCAAAGTTACTGCGGCAGTTGCTGAAATAGGATTTGTTGCTGCCCCTCCCCGTCCAACCATAATTGGTAAGCCTGCTTGGCTGGCAGCTGGAAGTAACAATCCTGAAAGCATTGGGGCAGCGAAAGCGCTTATCAATATGCCGACGACTCCTGCAAACAGACTCAGCAAGACCCCCTCAAGCAGGAATTGACTCATGACATTGCTGTTGCTGAAGCCTATGGCTTTTAGTGTGCCGATTTCTTTCGTTCTCTCTCGAACAGTGTACAGCATAAGGAAAAGAACGATTAAACTCGTGGCAGCGGTAGCGACACCGACTTCTTCTAACGCAATGCTTTGTGTTTGTGCAATAGTTGCCTCAGAGTTGTTCAGTGCTGTTTGGTAACTTGTTTGCATCGCTTGGAGTTGACTCAGGCGTTCTTGGGATGTTGTAACTTGAAGTTCAGTATGCAGTGAACTAATGGCACTGGAGATGGTTGTGACGCTACCGCTGTCTGTTGCAAAAACTTTGAGACTGGTAACGTATCCGGTATTGTTTGTTATCGATTGTGCATCTGATAGGCTCATGTATAGAGTTCGTGAATCTTCCATTCCTGAGGATCCATGGATGCCGACTACTTTGAAAGTATTATCAAGTATGGTAATTGTATCGCCTACTCCAGCTTTAAAAAATGCCGAATTATTCTCACTTAAGACCGCAACTCCTGTTTCATCGCTTTGGAGGTTTCTTCCGCTCGTCATATTGGTTGGTAAAATTGGATAGGTTGAGATGGTGGTTGAATCTAGGGGCAGCCCGACGATAATGTAATCTGGTATCATTCGAGTAAAGGTTCTTCCCATCATCTCAACCGTAGTGTTTGTTCCCTCGGAAACCTGTAGAATTGGCACTACTGCAGCAACGTTTGAAATGTTCGCGATATCCTCATAGAGTGATTCATTCATGGGAGTTGAACTACCTCCTCCAAAAGGTCCAGCACCGAATTGTCCTGGTATATCTCTTCCTCCACCGAACTGTCCTGGAGTGAAGTTGCCAGGAGGACTACCGCCAAACTGTCCAGGATTAAACCCAATATTGCTTGAGGATCGGAAACCGAAGCCTTCAAAGCCTGAGGCAAGACTGCAGTCAATCTCGGTCAATGTTCGATTTATGTTCGCTTCTGTCTGACTGATGGTATTAGCTAGGTTCTGAGACAGAGTAACTGTGGATTGTTGATTTGCGTTGACTCCTGCAGGAATAGAAATCATTATTGCCATTGAAAATCCTAATGCAATTATTACTAATAATGCTCTGATTTTTCTTCTCGAAATATTCCTAACTGCACGAGTCACAATACCCATCTAAATCATTCATCCCTATTAACAGAAAAAGACGGCCTAGAAGAGTGACAATTTCGAAGAGGGGGGCTTCTCGGGCTGAGTTCCGTTCGCGTCGAAATTGCGGTTTTAAATTTTTGCATTCCTCGCTTCCACACTCTTTAGGTCGTCTTTTGTTCGGTACCGTTAAATTGTTATTAAATGATTTTTCAGAATTATACCCAAATCTATTCCTAATTCAAAACAACTAGATTAAACTGTAAATTATGTAGAGTAACCCCCTAGACTTCATTCAAAAAAATAACAGCAGAGTATTTTTGTGGTTTAAGACTCTCTAATTAGAGACATAGTCTGATGGTTAGCCTCGTGTTTATTAGTTTGAATTTGCGCTGAAGTACCATGTCATGGAGCTAAAAATATGCTCAAATTCTATGACGTTTCAATCCCAATTAAGCCTGGAATGATTGTTTATCCTGGTGATCCTGAGCCCCAAATTCGTTCATATGCTTCAATTCCAATGAATGAAACTAACCTATCCTTGATTTGTTTTGGCAGTCACACAGGCTCTCACGTAGATGCACAAAAGCATATTCGCAATGAAAGCGCTGGCTCAGCTGCTTTATCATTTGATGGTTTGTTTGGGAGATGTAAGGTATTGGACTTAACTCATGTTGAGGCTGAGATTCATCGCACAGATTTGGAAGAGTGTTCAATCAAGCGAGGAGACATTATCGTGTTAAAAACCCTAAATTCTTTGAGAGGTTACGAAAAATTCAGAAAAGATTACATATACATTGAGAAGGACGCAGCGGAGTACTTGGTAACTTTGGGCGTTAAGACTCTTGGTTTCGATTACATTAGCGTCGAAAAATTTGGTTCAGACTTAACAGTTCATCAAATCTTACTTGATAACTTAACGTTATTCGAAGGCTTAGACCTATCAGAAGTTCCTGCTGGTGAATATACTTTTGTCGGTCTGCCATTAGCAATAGATTGTGATGGAGCACCTGCGAGAGTTATACTTGTGGATCAACATATGGCATGAATTGAGAAAAACAATTTTAGATTTAGAACAGGCTATCGTATCGCTTATTCACTAAGCTACATCCACGGTTACCAGTTTTATTGCTGAAACACATTTTTGTTACATTGCCTTTTGAGAATCGCGGGCAACCCCGCATTGAGAGAATATTTTTATGCCTTTTTCCGCTCGAATCTCAGAGCAAAGTTTCCTAGCTTCCTCTTTTGAGATGGGTTCATTGGGTTTCATATTATTTCAACACCAGATGATGAGTTCTAACCAGCTTCTCGTCTTAGATAAGGACGTACCTGTATTGTTCAATGGATAACCCTAATGCTCAATTGGTTAAATGGTTTTATAGAATTTTCCACTAAAATTCTGGATAGCATAGAAAGGTTAAATAAAACTGCCTCTTATTCCTCATTTTCAACATCTATTTTCTTACCAGAAGCAGGGCACA
>DATGZD010000045.1:0-2110 GCA_035297385.1 Candidatus Sulfotelmatobacter sp.
TGATGAGGGCTTCAACGCCGTTTTTAAGAGTCATCGCTGACATTGGGCAGCCGGCGCAGTGTCCAGTTAAACGTACTTTAACGGTTTGTTTTTCAACGGCAACAAGTTCAACGTCGCCGCCATCAAGTTGTATTTGGGGTCTTATTTCGTCAAGTGCGTTTTGTACTCTTTTCTCGATGGTTTCAGTCATGTAACTTCACTTATTATGTCTGTGAAAAGAATAAATAGTTATAAAAGTTCCTGTTTCTTTTGGGATTTCTACTCTTTCAGTTTTGGAAGAACTTTAATTGCCCATTCTGTCTTTGTGTTATAGATTGTTCTTAGTTTAGGAGTTGAAGTTGAAGTTAGTTTTACCTTTGCAAGCATTCGGCTTTTGGATTTGCTAATTGCACTGTTCCGCTTTGGCTTATTCCTTACTATTTTATAATTTTCAGGGTTCATACTCGATCTCTGCTGTTTAAGCTTCAATCCTGACATATAGAAGTTTGCCCCATTTCTACCTTTTTAGCTTAATTCATATTTGATATCAAGTTAAAGCTTGGTTTGCACCAAGAATAAATGACTATTTTGCCTTTCATCTAAGTGCTCGATAATAATGGCAAATCCGATTATTACTCAGATCTCTCCAAAGAATTTAAGCGGGATCCCAAGAAAGTTAGCTTCAGCCGGCTCCTTTGGATAGTATTTTCTTTTTCATTACATAGTTATGTTTTTCAATAGGAAATTTGGGTTGGATATTGAAGTTACCCATTAATACCCTCAGAGTAAGAAACCGCTAAATCGAAAACATGCCGCGCGTTGCCAAAATCAAGAGACAGCCTACGGAAGATTTAAGCCTTTATCTCTATTTACTCATAAAAAAGGCGGGGTTTGCATGGTTCACAGGAGAGTAAGAGGCGGACATTATAAGATCAAGCATGTTGAGAAGCGATGTCCTGTCGAAATAGGCGACGAACTTGAAGTAAATATCACTGACATTTGCCCAAATGGTGATGGCGTCTCAAAAATTCAGGGCTATGTTATTCAGGTTCCTAAGGCTAAGCCTAGAGAAAGAGTAAAAGTTAAGATTAGTCAAGTGGATGAGAAGACGGCAATAGGACAAATAATCAAGTAATTCTCCTAACAAGATTTGCATAATGCCTATGAAAGAGTAAGAATTTTCTCCTTGTCTCTTAGTCAAAGGAGTTGTTGCAATTGTTGCAGTTGTTGCAACTGCGCTCCCCACCACCAGTTGCAACAACAAAGATTTACTGAGCTGGAGACAGGTTTCCTTCATAAGTTCAAATCAGAAGATCTTCACAATAAGCTCAAGTACTCTCCAGGCATCTGAAAAAAATTTTAAAATAAGTTTTCATTTGTGGGTGTCTATCAACACCTAAAAAAAGAAGCTCCTCAAATATTTTCTGGCTGCTTAACCCAAACTTCTTCTCTGCCTTGTATTCTTATCCTCGATTCCGTTTGCATAAGCCTAATTTGCGCCTGAACAAATCTGTCCTCGGTAGTGTTGAATTCTTTTTTGACAAAATACTCTAACTTTGGAATATTAATGTGCTCAACTGCGCCAACGATTCTCCAAAAATGTACTTGTATATTTTGCCTCTTCTCCCATGCTTCAGCATCAGATTCTTTGCCCAGCAGATTTACCTTGCGCAATAGGGATCTTCCCTCTTTTCTCTATGATAACGCACACATTGTGTGCAGTCGCTGTGACGGGGGCAATCCTTTTTTGGGCAGGGACAATTAGGAGCAGACATAAAGAATTGTAGCTTTTGATCCATATAATTATTGCCAACTATATCTTTGAAAAGTACCGTCAAACTAATTAGCAACCCCAAACATCCCAACCAACAAGAGGTAGAAACATTGACAGCAGCACCAATAGCAAGCACAATAATCGCTATAGGCTTAATCCCCGTTGCTTTCCTTTTTGCACATGCCTACCTGAGTGGAAGAGGCAAACAAGGCCTTCACCCAGTAACAGGTACGCTCGCCATCACATGGGACCTTGCCATGTCCATCGGTTACATGTTGCTTCGCACTGTAACAATAGCGTTAACTCCGCTGTTGACAGTCTACTTTGGAATCCATGGAGCAATAGCAGTCATTGTTA
>DATGZD010000046.1:0-55620 GCA_035297385.1 Candidatus Sulfotelmatobacter sp.
CAATGCCGACGACAGCTACTCGCCCTCGGCTACTGCTACTGTGACCCCGTTCAGTATTGTTTTTTTGAGGATTAATCGTGGTTTTTCTCCTGCAGCCAACAGTGCTGCGCGTTCACATACTCCTCCAATACCGATGTTGCGCTTAACTATTTCTGAATCCGCAGAAAGGTCTACGTGCTTAAATTCTCGTAGCACATCAACATCAAAGAATTCCAATTCTAACCCTAATTTCTCGGCAGCATTTACCATGCTTTGAGATTCCCTTTTTATGCTGACTGTTGCCAAACGATCAACACGTTCCAGTGGAACGCCTATAATCATTAAAGCATTGTTGATTGCATTAATGATGGCTTCTTCAGAAGCATCTTTTCTTGCACCCAAGCCAATCGCAACAATTAATGGTTTTAGAAGAGTAACAGGTTTCGTAAATTTATTCTGAAGCAAAGGAACACAGGTAATTATTCCACCAGCATCGTAATTCTTCATTATGTCAACTGCCTCATCCTCAGTTTTGGTTTCCTTAACGTCAAAGCCTACAGCACGCGTTAAAGGCATATTTACATTTTCAAATTTGACTAAGACAGTTTTCTCGTTATTCACGATGGCAGAATTAACAGCGATTAGGCTTGTCGGATTCATGATTTTCAAATGCAGGACTCTAGCTAATTCATCAATACCTTGTTTACCCATCACGTCTGATGCTGTCGTGATCACAGGCGTTGCATCGATTCCTTCAGCTATCAATCGTGTCAGCTCGTTGGCTCCGCCGTAATGTCCCGATAATAAGCTTATGACGAAGCGTCCAGAAACATCCACACCTATGACTGCTGGATCAACTAGTTTATTCTGCAGACAAGGCGCCACAGCACGAATAATTATGCCTGAAGCCATAACACCGACCATAGCGTCAACTTTGGTGTAGTTTTCTTTGATGAATTCATCTAATTTCTTGTCTAATGGAATAATGTCTGCTTGATTGTATTTTTGGGGAGCAAAAACTTTACTTTGCTGATTTCGTTTTCTTAAGGCTTCTTTGATCTTAAGGGCTGTCTTGACGCCTTGCCTGGTTATTGCGAGGATGGCGATTCCCTTTGAAAACATCATGTGACGCCTTTACGGAAACCAGTCGTAAATGTTGGCTCATATAGCTTCGAGTAATCGTAGCCCTCAGGGTTCAAAACTCTACCTACAAAGATTAACGCTGTTTCCTTTATCCCAGCGTCTTTAGCTTTCTGGACGATATCGCTCAATGTACCCCTTACAATTTTCTGTTCTGGCCATGTTGCCTTGTACACCATTGCAACAGGAGTATCTCTTGGATAACCGCCGTTCTGAAGTTCCTCTACGACCGCTGCAACTTGAGGCGTGCCTAGGAATATGACCATGGTCGCTTGATGTTTAGCGAGTTCACGTATGCTCTCCGCCTCTGGAACTGGAGTTCTTCCTTTTGGGCGCGTTACAATTACAGTTTGCGAAATATTGGGCAATGTTAACTCTCGCTGTAAACTTGCTGCACTACCCTGTAGGCAACTTACACCCGGAACATTCATGTATTCAATGCCTTCTTTCTTGAGAAAATCCATCTGTTCTTGGATAGCACCGTAGAAGCTTGGATCACCATCATGGACACGAGCTACCAGTTTTCCTTCTTTGACGGCTTTGACCATAACCTTGAAGACTTCGTCTCGGTGCATAACTGCACTGTCGTGAAGTTCAGCTCCTGGTTTACCATACTTTAGAATTTCTGGGTTCAAGAGTGACCCAGCATAGATTATTATGTCCGCTTGTTCAAGAATTTTTTTTCCTTTTAACGTTATGAGCTCTGGATCGCCTGGACCCGCACCCATAAACACAACTTTACTCATCATAAATCACTTCTTGCATTCGCCCGTAAATTGCTTTTTCTTGATAAATGTCATGGAAAAATAATCATCTTTAACTTTCCAGTTTTTCACGTCGCCTAGCCTTCCGATAATAACTTGTTCGCCTGGCATAGTGCAACGTTGAATCAAAGCAACCGTTGAATCCTCAGTGAAGCCTGATTTTTCTAAAATCTCAAGCATATCCCTTAATTCAGGAGCGCCCTTCATAAAAACCAAGTTGTTCGCATGCTTAGCTATTTCTCCGACATGCACTGAGTCAAAAGTATAAGGAATAATTACAACCGCTTCATCCTGTTCAGCTAAAGGCAGCAGACAGGTTGCTGCACAAGCAGTTAAAGACGTTACGCCTGGGACGATTTCCAGAGGGATTTCTGGGTAGAGATTTTTTATGTTTTGACAAAGATAGATGAAAGTACTGTAGAACATGGGATCGCCTAACGTAATAAATGCTACAGTCTTACCTTTTTTAGCTCTCTCAGCAACTTTTTTAGCATTTGTTGCCCATGCTCGTTTGAGCGCTGGCCCTTCCTTTGTCATAGGAAAGATTAGATCCATCACTTCAGGTTGTTTCTTGCGCTCCATCAGAATTGGCTGAATCATGGTGAGGGCAGTACTCATTTTATCGTTTCTTGCTTTTGGAACACAAACAACATCTACTGAAGCCAATGCTTTTGCCGCTTTAATAGTAAGTAAGTCTGGGTCTCCCGGTCCTACGCCTATGCCTACTACTTTTCCTGTCACATTTTTTACCTCAGGGTTTTGTTGCTGATACTATTGTTATTGGGTTTCTGGCAAGCATCATAGTACCGTGCTCTATATCTTTTCCCTTAGCTACAAAAACTTGTGTTACATCTATCTCTTTGAATCCTTGTTTCTTAAGCTCCTCTAATGCAGTTGTGGCTGTCTCTAACAGAATAGCATTAACGACAATCCTGCCGCTATCCTTCAGAATTCCAGGAGCTGCTTGAATTACCTCATAAAGGTTCTTGCTTCCACCCACAAGGATAGCATCAGCTTTTGGTAATCCGCGAATTGCTTTTGGCGCTTTACCACAAAAAACTTCAACGACATCTTGAGCATCAAATTTCTTTACGTTACTTGTGGTAAGCTTAACTGCTTCTTCATCCTCATCCAAGGCAAAGACTTTTCCTTTGATGCCTACTTGGAGTGCTGCTTCAACCGTTAAGCCTCCTGTTCCGCAGCCAACGTCTATGACGATTGCGCCTTCTCTTAAGCGAGCTTTAGATATGGTTAGTACGCGTATTTCTTCCTTAGTTGGACCTGGTACCTTGTCGCTTTGTAGAAACAAGTCATCAGGTATTCCCGGAGTTTTGTATGTCCACATGTTAGTCAAGTTCTGAATTAATTCTACTATTTGTTAGATTTTCGTCTTTATGACCATTACGGCTAAAGAATCTTACACTGAGTCTTGTTTTCTTATCCTTTAGCTTCTTTGGGCACAATGGCCATTACGCATAATGAGCCAAAATCTGCTTTTGATGCATCTTTGAGGGTGCTCTCAACTATTCTTTCATTGTTCAATGTGAGGTTCTCACAAACGAAAACCTGAGTGTTTTCATCAATCCCATGATTGAGCAAAAACTTTGCTACATCTGCAGGAGAAAAATCTTTAGCATCAGGTAGCAACATCACCGTTCTATCTTCAGTTACGGATTTAGCCAATCTCTCTTTTTCAGTAGCTTTTGCTCCCTCATGAAAAGTAAACAGTTCAACATTATCCCATGCTATTCCTAGACGAGCAGCACAGACTTGAACAGAGCTGATGCCTGGAATGACATTGATTTCGATATTCCTCGTATCAACTATTTTTGAGAAGGTTTTGAGTAGCCCCGAGAAACCAGGGTCTCCTGTCGAGAGTATGACAACATTCTTTCCTTCATAGACAAGTTCTACTGCTTGTCTAAGTGTTTCCCTCATATTCTTGGCTGTCAATTTCCTAGCTTCGGCTTTAATATCATCTGCAAATAGAATTAGAGTCCTGTCAGCTCCAATAACAATATCAGCGTCCTGCACAGCTCTTCTGGCTATCGGAATAACGTACTCAGGAGAGCCTGGTCCAGCGCCGACTATGCTGATTTTTGGATTTGTTGCCACAATTCTAGACTCCTAGCATTCAAGTCTGCACCCAAGATTTCTCCGTCTAAGGAAACAAGGATTACACTGATTTTGATCTTCTGTTGTACCCGCTCTGACATACGCTGGCTGACGCGGTCAGCTATTCTGTTAAAAACCTGCGATACTAAGGCAGATTGTTTGAGGAGCACAATCGCTTCTTCAACAGTATTAGCTTGCAGGATCCGATTCACTACCGAGGCATCAGCACCGACAGCAGCAGCGTAAGCTGCGACCACTTCGTTTCGTGCGTCTGCAACCTTGTGGTGTGTGTTAAATATTCCTGCAGCAACTTTGGCTAGTTTTCCTGGGTGTCCCAAAAAAAGGATTTCTTTTACATTTTTTTCTGCAGCTTTGTCGAGCAAGTAGCCTACAAAATCGCCTGTTTGCACAATAGCATCATCAGGTGGGGTGAATAGTTTCTTAGTTATGCGCTCTCCAATATTGCCTGGAACAAAGAAAATCAGTTCATAACCTGCTGAAAGAGCAACATCGATCTGTGGGACTAAGGAGCGTCTGCAAGCTTCCATCGACAGAGGCTTCACGATGCCAGTGGTGCCCAGAACGGAGAGTCCGCCAACGACTCCAAGTTTAGCATTTAGAGTCTTCTTTGCAACTTTTTCGCCCTCAGGAATATCCAGCGTTACTTCTGCTCCCTTTCCTTGAGGCAAAACTTCACGGATACTTTCTTCAATCATTCGCTGAGGCGCCGGATTAATTGCTGCTTGACCGATTGGTACAGCTAACCCTGGTTTTGTGACGATACCTATACCTTTGCCACTTTTTATCGTGACTTTGTCGTCATCAGTTAGTTTGACTGTTGCAGATATCTCCAGCTTATCGGTTGCATCGATGTCATCACCCGCATCTTTCACGACTTTTGCCATTCCCGTCTTATCATCAATCTTTCTTGCTTCTTTCACAAATATTTCGAAGCGAACTCCAATTGGACTGGGTATACCTACTCGATCAACAGGATGCTCAAGTAACGCAATTAGAGCCGCCTTAGCTGCTGCTGACGCACAGGCTCCTGTGGTATTGCCATACCTTAATGCACGTCTCGTTTAACCCACTTCCAAATCAGGAACGTTGCTCTGCTTCCACCCTATTCAGCAATGCATTAAAAACAGCGACAGCTACAGCACTTCCACCTTTACGCCCACGATTTGTCACGTAGGGCACAGGAAGAGAAGTGATGACTTCTTTTGATTCAGCTGCACCAATATAACCTACAGGAGTGGCAACAATCAAAGCAGGTTTAACTTTACCGTTCTTAACTAAATTCGCTAATTCAAATGCTGCAGTGGGTGCGTTCCCGATAAGGACGATACTTCCGTCAAGTCCTTCCTCAGCTGCCAACCTCATTGAAGCAGCGGCTCTTGTGATAGATTCATTTTTTGCCATATTGATGGCTCGTGAATCATCGATGTATGTGATGATTTTTCCTCCAAACCGTCTTACCCGCGACTCATTTATGCCTGCTTTTACCATCTTGATATCAGTGACAATTTTAGCGCCAGCTTTAATCGCAGCTACTCCCCCTTCAACTGCATCCTTATGAATAATGAGTAGTTTAGCGAATTCTGGGTCAGCAGTCGTGTGCACAACACGTTCAATTATTGGAACATTTTCTTTGGGCACTTTTTCTAATGTATCCTTGATTTCGGGCCGAATTAAACTCATACTTTTGTCGTATATGTTATGTAAGTCAGCGGGTGTGCTAGGTTTTTCCTGTCGGCTGATGCTGAATGAGGCATGTTGATGGTCTACATGTTTTTCTCCTAAAGCTTTCAATGCTTTTTCCTCCAAGATTACGGCGACACATTCATCTGCTCCAATCGGCTCACCGTAGAACAGTTGGATACCCCTCGCAGAAAGCTGAGATTCCTTATCCTTCATTCCTATAAGTTCAGGAATTTCTTGAGTCGTGTGCACGCCAGCAGCTAAGAAGGCGGGAATTAGTACTATTCTTCTAATGCCTTTTATCACAACTTTTTCGATAGCTTCCGGGATCGTCGGTGTATCTCGTATCATGAATGAGATTTCTACGGTCTTAAATTGTGATTTGTTCCGTAAGATTTCTGCTATTTTCATTAAATTCTCTCTGTTATGTGAGAGTTTGCTGCCGTGCCCAATGAGCACTAGCGCAGTTTCATCCATTCTAAAACACCTCTATGAGGCTTAGTGTGCCTCCGTTTCAAACAGCTTAACAGCTGTGTCTATAAATTCTTTGTCATTTTCGACAGCTGCTTTCCTTAGATTCTGGATTATAGGTAAGAAGGTCTGTTTCAATAGTACAAGTGTTAGGTCGTCAATGATTTCTTTTTCTCTCTGATCGACGTTAGGTAACATACCGTACGCTCTCGTCAACTCACGTTGGCGGATCTCTTCAGTATGGGACAATAACATAGAGATTATGTCCCTGACTGATTGTGATTTTACATCTCTCATCAACAAGAGGAGTTCTTGCTCAACAATTTTGGAGGCTGCTTCTGCATTCTTGTGTCGTTCCTCTTTATTCCTATCAGCGATTGTCTGTAGATCGTCTAAGTTGTACAGTTCTACATTTGGAATTTCTTGAATCGAGGTTTCCACGTTTCGTGGGTTTGAGATATCGATTACGAATAATTTGCTAGTGTTTTGACGTTGGTTCATTACATTTTGGACAATGTCTTTGGTCAACAGGTAATGTGGCGCCGCTGTTGAACAAATGACTACATCAGCATTTTTGAGAGTCTCACTCAACTTATCAAACTTAACGGCTTTGCTGCAAAGCTGTTCAGCAAGTCTAACTGCTCGTTCATATGTTCTGCTTGCGATAAAAATCGCAGATTGGGAACGTCTAGACAGAGCTTTCGCAACAAGTGTTCCCATTTGACCAGCACCCATAACCAAAACATGTTTTCCAGCAAACCCTCCCATCAAGGTTCCGGCAAGTTCTACGGCAACTGAACCTATGGATATTGCCCCTTTGCTTATGCCCGTCTCATTTCTAACACGGAGACCGACACTGGATGCTTTGTTGAAGATATGTCGAAGAACAGGTCCCACAGTCTTTGCTGTCTCAGCCTCTAGGAAAGCGTTCCAGAGTTGGTTAAGAATCTGATCTTCACCTACAACCATCGACTCTAACCCTGCAGCTACCCTCAGGATATGTCTAAGTGCATCTTCATTCATTTCTACTTCGATGGCTTTAGAAAGATCATAGGCTTTGTCTCCTGCTCGTTTTTCAAGGTACTGCTTCATCATTTCAGCAGTGTGCTTACCATCTTTATTTACAAGATAGAATTCCAGTCGGTTGCAGGTTTGTAGAAGTACACATTCGTCAGCATAGCCTAATGATTTAATCTCATTCATTGCATTGCCCTTATTGTCGAACGCGACGGCTTCCAAAAGTGGTACGTCGGCGACCTTGTGAGTTATCCTTACGTTGACAATGTCAAAGTTGGCTACGGAGGAATGCATGTTGCATAAGAAACCATCTGGCTTATATATTAGCTTTGTCTTACTCCCCGAGAAGTCTGTTCAAGGGGAATTAAGCTGAAACACAGGGTTGGATTAGCCTATCTACCTGGAGCACTGCCTTGTTTTGAAGAATTTGGTGATCTCCCGACTGATATTGTCCGTGAAGATGGTATAATTCAAGGCAAGCCCGCTTCCGAAATCCTAGATTTAATGATCATTCCAGGCGGTAGCCTAGTAGAATCAGGAAGCCTAAAACCTAGCTTGACCCGTGAAATCCTTAGGATGGCAGAGACAGGAAAATTTGTGCTCGGTATCTGTTCAGGCTTACAGATACTGTCTAAAGCTACAGATATTGGACGTTTAGCAGCTGAACCTATTTTTAGACAAGGTCTCGGGCTGTTGGATGCAGAATTCACACCTTTAGTATGTACTGATAGAGTTTCAGCAACAATTGTTGGACAAAGTTTCATGACAAACGATATTGGGGCAACAGTTACAGGTTTTCACTGCCATACATATGGAAAGCTTGTCGTTCATGATGAATCTAAACCAATTTTAATCTCACATATTCAGCGAGCTAATTATAAGAGTGCACCTCAAGATTTGATTTCTGGCGTTACTAACAAAGAAGGCAACATCGTTGGAATCTTAATGCATGCACTCTTGGATAGAAATCCATCTATCATTCAGAGTGTCACTAAATCCTTAGATATTTCACCAAAAGAACTTGAAACAATTAGACAAATTAATGCGCAACTGAAGAAAGAAATCAAGAGAGAAGTAGGTGTCTCAACCAATGTTAAATCACCTGATGTTGAGCCAAGGACGAAGCAGGCAAGAATTCTCTTGGTTACTGCAACAGGAAGCGGATCAGGCAAAACTTTTGTAGTAACAGGCGTTGCAGGAGCACTCAAGAAATCTGGGCTTAATGTTAGTGTCATAAAAGTGGGGGGTGACATACGAGATCTAGTGCCAGCATTGTACTTGGTGAAGGAACCGATTAGAGATTATTCTTCAATAAAGATCGGTGAGAGTGGTTGGACACCCTTCAATCAAGCCTTAAGTGAAGCAAGTCAAAATCATGACTTCATAATTATTGAGGGAGCCATGAATGCATTTACTGGTTTGTTTAATGAAAAACCTCAGCATCCAACCTCCACAGTTGAAGTTGCACGAGCACTAAATGTACCCACAATTCTAATCGTCGCTAGCGACAAAGAAGGTATCGAAGGGGCAGTCGTCAATGCATTCAGCTATACAACACTGATGAAGAAATTGGGCATTAGAGTAAAAGGAGTAATTTTCAACAAAGCAAAAATAACTTACTTAAGCGATGAAATGAAAATACTCATCGAACGTGTATTCAGTAACCTTGGTGTTCAAGTGCTTGGTTTTGTCCCAAGAATTGACCTTGAAGGACGAGGCATGATTCCTGAGGTTGAAATCAGGTACGAAGATTTTGGAGCAAGAGCTATTGAGACAATTGAAAAATCTGTCAAAATAAAGACGCTTGCTAAGCAAGCTGAACCCTTAGGAATGACTTCCTTGAATCATGGAGTCTTCCTAGAGACTTTCAAGAGAGTGATAACCGCCGATTCTGAGTTTAAACCGCAACAGACGAGTGATGAGAATTGATAATTGATTTCAAATTTAAAGACAAATATGTGGTGATGGTTGGCGGTGGATCTGAAGCCTTCAGCAAAATAAAGAATTTTCTCGATGCAGGCTCAGATATTCTCGTAGTTAGCCGTAACTTTTCGAATGCTATCATAGAATTAAGCGAAAAAAACAAAATTACCCTGCTGAAGTCAGAGATTAGTAACGCTGAGAATTTTCTAAAGCAGTTGAATCCGAAACCATATTTACTCGCTGTTGCCACTAGCGATCACATGCTTAATGCGAGCCTCGCAAATTACGCAAAACAACAAGGGCTTATGGTTTATGTGGCAGACAATCCTATAATTAGTGATTTTATTCTTCCTGCTGTGTCAAAAATTGGTGATGTAAGAATCACGATTTCCACGGGTGGCAGAAGTCCTGCAATGGCGAAGACGTTGCGTGAAAGAATTGAGAGCTTAATAACTCCAGAGGATTTGCTTCATATTGAATTACAAGAATACATAAGACAAATCCTAAAACAACAAGTTGCTGAACAAAAGGATAGAAAGCAAATCCTTTATGAAATCCTTGAAGATAAGCGCGTTGCTGAGTTACTGAAGCAAGAAAAATTAGATGAAGCAAAACAAGAATCGATAATAATTATGGAAAAGTTAAAGGTCAAGAAAGAGCAAGACTAAAGAGGGAACAATATTGGCATATCCAACAGTGAGATTGCGCAGACTTAGAAGAACACCAGCCCTCCGAAATCTAATACATAACGTAGACCTGCGAGCAAGTGATCTGATTTGTCCGATCTTCGTGGATGAAAACCTTGAAGAACCTGCTCAAATTGAATCTATGCCTGGATATAATCGTCTACCTCTTTCTAAAATTAACGATGAAGCTAGACACATTTTGGAGCAGGGCGTTAAAGCTGTATTACTTTTTGGTTTGCCAAAAGCAAAAGATGACAAGGGTTCACAAGCTTATGCTCCTGACGGTATAATTCAAAAAGCCATTGCCAAATTAAAGAAAGAATTTGGTGACGAACTTGTTGTCATGACTGACGTTTGTCTGTGCGAGTATACCTCAACTGGTCATTGCGGGATTATTAAAAATGACGAAATCATGAATGATACAACATTGGAGATTCTGCAGAAAGTTGTAATCAGTCATGCTCAAGCAGGAGTCGATATCGTTGCACCTTCGGGTATGATGGATGGACAAGTCACAGCTATACGTGAAGCCTTAGACAATAATGGTTTTGACCAAACGGCAATTATGGCTTATTCAGCAAAGTATGCATCATGCTTCTATGGACCTTTTCGAGATGCCGCTGAGTGTGCACCTCAATTTGGGGACAGAAAAAGTTACCAAATGGGCTTCGGAAACACATCAGAAGCTTTACGTGAGATTGAGCTAGACGTCAATGAGGGTGCAGACATAATTATGATTAAACCAGCGTTAGCCTACCTAGACATTATTCGAGCTGCACGCACAGAATTCAAGCTGCCTGTCGCTGCGTATAATGTGAGTGGTGAGTATTCGATGGTGAAAGCAGCAGCTCAAAACGGATGGATAGATGAAAAAGCAGCTGCATTAGAAATTTTAACAGCGATTAAACGAGCTGGAGCTGACCTTATTATAACTTATTTCGCCAAGGATATTGGGACATGGCTCAAAGAAACATAAACAGGATACTTGAAACATGAAATTAATTGTGGGCTCAAGGGGCAGTAAACTTGCCTTAATACAGACAAACACTGTTTTGGATAGCGTGAAAGCAATCCATCCAGAGACTGAATTTGAGGTTAAAGTCATTAAAACTCTTGGTGACGAGGACGCTAAACATGCGTTGTTCACGATTGACAGGCGAGGCATTTTTGAGAAAGAACTTGGTATAGCTATAGCTAATAACGAAATTGATCTTGCTGTTCATAGTCTTAAAGATGTGCCAACTGAGGAGTCGCCAGATAACATAATTGCAGCAATTCCAAAACGTGGTTCGCCTCATGATGTGTTAATCTCAAAAAATCGTGTGCCGCTGGAAGCTTTTCCCAAATGTGGCATTGTAGGCACGGGGAGCTTGAGACGTTTAGCGGAAGTTAAACATCTTCGTCCAGATCTACAAATTAAAGCCATAAGGGGCAACGTGGATACGAGAATTCGAAAAGTAAACGATGGTGAATTTGATGGCGTTATCGTGGCTGAAGCAGGTCTGGAACGCATGGGCATAAGCCAGTTAATCGCTGAACGTTTCTCGTTTGATAGGTTTACTCCTGCAGCAGGGCAAGGTGCTTTAGCTGTGACAGCAAAAAAAGATAATCAAAAAGTTATAGATCTCCTGAAATCTATCGATGATCCATATACTAGAGCTGAAGTCACAGCTGAACGCAGTTTAGTGTTGGCACTAGAAGGAGGTTGTCGTGTTCCTATCGGAACGATTGGTGAGGCAAACGAGGATGGTTTATCCTTGTATGCTTGCATGTTCTCATTGGATGGAGTCGAAAAAATCTCTACAAGAATAAAGGGTACACTTGCCGAAGATGAAAGATTAGGCAAACAAGCTGCTCAAGATTTGTTGAGTCAAGGCGCCAAAGAGTTTGAAGCAGCATGGAGAGAGAAGTATGGTCCATGGTAAAGTGTACCTTGTGGGTGCTGGACCAGGCAACCCCAAACTATTGACGTTACGTGCTGCTGAGCTCCTGGAAAAAGCTGATATCGTAATTTACGACAGATTGGTTGGTCCATCAATTCTTAAGTTGGCTCCAAAAACGGCCAGAAAAATCTATGTGGGAAAATGTTCAGGAAAGCATGAAATTCCACAAGACAAAATTAATGAACTTATTGTCAACGCTGCCAATGAGGGTAAAGTAATTGTGAGATTGAAGGGTGGTGACCCGTTCCTCTTTGGAAGAGGCGGAGAAGAAGCCGAAATCCTTGTTAAAAACAGGATCGCCTTTGAGATGGTGCCGGGTGTGACTTCTGCTATAGCAACACCAGAATATGCTGGAATTCCTCTGACGCATAGGGACTATGCATCGGCAGTAGCTATTGTTACGGGTCATAGGGCAGGCGATGCAGGTAAGGCCATAAAATGGGATAAACTCTCCTCAGCAGTTGATACGATTGTTGTATTGATGGGAATAGAGTCACTTGAAGGTATTGTCAAGAGACTTATTGACGGAGGCTTAGATCCGAATAAACCCGTCGCCATTGTTGAACAAGGAACAACAAAATCCCAACGAACTATAATTGGAAAGTTAAACACAATAGTAGAAGAAGCTACGAAGAGTAATGTGAAACCACCCGCTGTCATCATAGTCGGCGAAGTTGCTGAGTTAGGAAGGAAACTTGCATGGTTCAAGAGAACTGCCCACTAAAAGGCAGAGTTATAGTTGTCACGCGACCTCGAGAACAAGCTGCAGAAACAGTTAAGGCAATCGAAGCGTTAGGTGGAGAAGCTTACTCTTTCCCAACGGTTGAGATTACCAGATCAACTGATATATCAATTGTGAAACCTTTTCTTGAAGCTTTAGCCAATAACAATGTGGATTACGTTATTCTAATGAGCGTTAACGGCGTGCATAATCTCCTCGATATCATTGAGAATCTTGGCGTAATAGATGAGTTTAAGAAAAACTTGAAAAACACAGTAATGATGGCTGTTGGCTCAAAGACTGCACAAGAATTGGAGAAAAACGGGATTCACGTAGATTTGATTCCAGAAAAATATACGTCAGACGGAATCATGCAGTGTCTACAGCAACGTCATGTTAAGGATAAAACGATTTTTATTCCAAGGACAAGTGAAGCGCCGCCTGAACTAACAGAGCAACTTCGAAAAATGGGAAATCACGTAGAAGAGATATACGTTTACAAATCTCAACTACCCTGCAACAGAAGCTTAACAGAAGAATTCGTCAAATACTTAAAGAACCGGAGAGTTCACGCGATCCTTTTCACTAGTGCACTTGGAGTTAAGAACTTTTTTGAAATTCTTAAACAAATCCTTTCAGAGAAAGAATTGAAGAACCTCATCAAAGAAAGAACGGCTATAGTTGCGATTGGCCCTACAACTGCAAAGAGCCTTATAGGGTTCGACATTAAAGTTGATGTGATGCCTGAGAAACATACTCTTGATGAAGCATTAGATGCATTAGTCAATTATTGGGCATCTACTCAAGTTTCCTTTTGAACGTTTCATCAGGTACAGTTTAAAATTTTTGCTCAACGTAGTTCTTGTGTTTCTCTTCATGTGTAATATACATGGTATATGATACTGCACATTATACACAATTTGTTTTGATGTATGTTTACGTGTGGATAAGAACGCAGGTTCAAGAGGGGTTAAAGGTCGTGTGGGCACTAAATTCTTAGTGCTATACTGCTAGGAATATCTTCATTTTGTTCTAATTGTCATTGCATCTTCTTTATTTATTGTTTTTCCTCTTGCTTTTGTTAGATCTCTTTGTTGATTTTGTGACTTTATGCTGTGATTCCATATGCATATCCAGTTCAATTTTACTGTTAAAGATTTTGCCACATATTTTACATTTAATTTGTGCTCTTGTACCTTGCGTGTCTTCTTGTGTTTGCGCATTTGATGCTGATGTTGGTGGAGGTATTCCTGGTTGAGGAAAAGATTGCGGTGGTGATGTGGGAGTTACTTCTTCTGGTCCACCTGGATGTTCGCCTGGTGGATGCTTCTCATATGGTGTTTCAGGCTCACTCATAATGATTCCCAAATGTATATGATTCTTTAGAGGTATCTTAAATGTTTGTGATTGTAAAGCAACCACAACAATTATCCTAAGCTAAAGAAGGATACATAAATTTTGATCATTACTGATCAGTATATGCTTTGGTAATAGTTGTCTCATTTTGCGATCACAAAAACCAAATGACTACATAATTTCTTGATAAGATATTCCGCTTTATAGCATACTAAGCAATCAGGTTTAAACATGTCTATTTGAGTTTTAGACCTACATAGAAATCACTTTCATACGTTGGTCCCTCCTTGGATGACTTAGTAAAAACTCTTAACATTGTACCTTAGGTTGGATGAACCAACCAAACGTTTATATGAACCTAACCAAGAATCGGTCTGCTTGAAACCGATAGAGGTTAGTGGACAGGCTTGAAATCAGCATCAATATTGGCACGTGATGATGTTAAATGGCTTGCGCCTTGTATTCACGGAGGAGAAGTCTGGGATATCGCCAATGCTGCTGGTATAAGAGTACAGGATTTGGTGGATTTTAGTTCAAGCATTAACCCCTTAGGGCCTTCGCCACTTGCACTTAAGGCAATTACGGATGACTTCCCTAACCTATCACTTTATCCAGATTCTAACTCAACTGGCTTACGCAAAGCTATCGCAAAACATTTTGGAAACATCAGCGAGGATAACATCATTATAGGGAACGGTTCTACGGAGCTCATCTACTTATTTGCTGAAGTTTTCCTTAACAAGGGTGACACTGCACTTGTTGTAGCTCCATCTTTTGGCGAGTATGCCTGTGCCATCACTAAGAATGGTGGCAAAGCCAAGTATATCAATGTGAACCAAGATTTTCAAATCGATTCAAAGACTTTTAACCAAGAAATGCAGGATGCAAAGGCCATTTTTTTGTGTAATCCTAACAATCCTACAAGTATGCTCATTCCGGATGAACCACTCAGAGAGATAGTTGAAACAGCGCTTAAAAGAGAAATCTTAGTTTTTCTTGATGAAGACTTCATAGAATTCGTTGAAGGTTCAAAACGCCATTCTCTAGTGGGTTTCATAGGAAAGTATCCTAATGTTTTCGTGTTACGCACTTTCACGAAATTCTATGGATTAACAGGCTTAAGAGTTGGATATGGAATCGCAGATAAGAAAACCATCGATGTTTTTTTTAGGGCTAAGATGCCCTGGAACGTGAATAGTTTAGCTCAAGCAGCAGCAATCGCTTCGCTAACCGACAGTGAGCACTCACGAAGCAGTTTAAAAATTGTTAAGGTTGAGAAAGAATTCTTGACTAGCGAATTAACCAAAATCAAAGGTTTCAAGGTTTTTCCTGCTGATACAAACTTCATCTTTATTGATATCAGAGACTCTGGATTCTCTGCTGCACAATTACGAGAGAGAATGATTGCACAAGGTATACTTTTGCGAGATTGCAGTTCCTTCGCTGGACTCGATGGCCACTATGTTCGAATTGCCGTCAGGATACACGAAGATAATGAAAGACTTTTGAATGCATTGAAAGAGGTTTTATAGCTTGCCGGTTAGGATTGACAATATCCCATTTTCGTCTTGTTTGCTCTTTGAAACGGTCGAGTTTGACTATACCTCATGTCCTTAACGGATTTTTCCTTCCTCATCGATTCACTACTAATCATCCTAATCGCCTTTTTAATTGATGCTATTTTTGGTGAAGTTCCCGACAGGCTTCACCCAACAGTTTGGATGGGTAAAGTAATATCCTTCTTTAAACCGAGGATTCGGAACTCACATCTAACTTATGAAAAACTAAATGGTATATTGCTTGCTTTGTTAATGGTGATTCTTTTTGCTATTCCCTCTTACTTTACAGTCTTCTTGGTAAGGCAATTCCTAGGAGAGATTCCGTATGTTATTGTTGCAGCGATTCTATTGAAGATGACTTTTGCCAGAAAATGCATGGGTCAATACACACTGCCTATAGCACAATCAATTGAAAAAAATGATCTGGAAGGAGCAAAACGATGGTTACATTATATCGTGAGACGTGATCCTGCAACTCTAAGCGAACATCACATAATCTCTGCAGCCGTTGAATCTATTGCTGAAAGCACTACTGATGGAATAACATCGCCCTTCTTCTATTTTGCAATTTTCGGAATTCCAGGCGCCTTTGCTTACAGAGTCATAAACACTTTGGATTCTATGGTTGGATACAAGGATGAAGCGAACAGGAATATTGGTTGGTTCTCAGCAAACCTGGACACGATAGCCAACTATATTCCTACTCGACTAACAGCCTTGTTGATGGTTATCTCAGCTCTATTCTTACATGAAAATTGGAGAGAATCATGGCGAATCATCCAGAGAGATAGACACAAAATGTCTAGTATTAATGCGGGATGGACTATTGCTGCAATGGCTGGAGCGGTAAGCACACAATTGGAGAAGCCCGGTTTCTATTCCATAGGGGACTCTGATGAATTAACTTCTATGCATATTCGACGAGCTTTACGCATAATGAACATTACGGTTGTCTTATTTGTTATCTTCATCGTTTTGCCTATCCTACTTCTGGAATCTATCCTATTCATAGTGGTTGCTTGTACTTAATCAAAAATGATCATCTAAAATTACTTGAAAAAGGTACCTTTGATTGAATTCTTCAGTTCTGTGAACTGAAGAATTGGGTAGCCTATTATGATTTGGAACCAAAACGTCAATAACCTTGTTAGGGTAGTAGCTGCTCCTGCAATAACTACCGGCACCCCGTATAATGAGTACAGGTTAATCGTAGTTATTTCAACGGCGCCAACAGGGAAGCCCGCCGTTATTGTTTCAACTGTTGCTTGAACACAATAGATCAGGGTTAAATCAATTAAGCCTATGCTATTGTAACCTAAGGAATGGAAAACCAATAGGTATACAAGTAGAGAGAAAAACCAAGCGATTATGGCAAAGATAATTGGTTTGATCAAGTACCTTGGATGTTGCCTGTAGACCCTAAATGAATCGCCAAACGATGCGAGAGATCGCGTAATTCTTTCTTTGTCCCGCTCCAGTTTAGTTTGATTCTTCGTGATTACTCTGACTATTCGCATGAGAAAATTAACCAGTTTTTCGACTGCGGTATCGCTGAAAGCCAAATAGAAAATAGCACCGACAATGGCTGAAGTTCCAACGACTATGAGGATAAAAAGGCTAACTAGATAGAGAGGAATACTTCGTGTGAATAATAGCCAGACAAAACCGATTACTAATCCGCTAGTGTACACAAATGTGCTTAGTATTCGTGAACTGACCACAGGTGCTGCAGCGATTCCTGCATTGCTTGATGTTTCTTTCTGTGATAGGTAGATTCGAGTGGCTTCACCACAGACTGTCTCGCAGGGTATGACCATCTCAATAAAATTGCCAATCCAGTTATAAAGAAACAATTTTCTTAGTTTCACTTTTATAGATAGAGGTTTGAGAAGACTATGCCAGATTAAAGAATCAAAGAACACGCTTAAGACAACTGCTGCAGCTGCGATAGAATAAAATAGGGTATATTGCTCGAGATTTAACCTACTAAGAAAATCGATGAGGGAGCCGATTCCAACGAAGTATACTAGGTATAGAATGAAAGCTATGTTTCCAATGATTATCAGAATAATCGATCTATGCCTACGTATAATGTTCGGTAAATTCAGGGATTCATACCATCCAGAAATATCTTCTGAGATTGTAATTCATTATGTTGGCTTGTAAATAGTTATCGCCTAATTTATTGGGAACCCAAGAAACAGATTCTGTTCTATATGAAAAGTTAATCTTGAGATTATTATTCAGGCTTAAGCTTATACGCTAATCCAGAGAATAAAGCTAAGATTTTGTTTTCCTTACTGACTGTTACACTGTAAACAGAGAATGTCTTGCCATCGGAAACCCGGTTTGCTTCAGCCAGTAACGTATCTCCTTCTCCACTTGGTCTAACAAAGTTTATGCTAACTTGAACTGCCACTGCTTTATTGGTCCCATAGTTGGTAGCTTCTGCGAAGGCGCAATCGGCTAAGGCAAAGATTACTCCGCCATGCGTAAAGCTATGCCTATTTGTGTGTTCTTTTGTTATAATCATGGATAGTTTCGCGTAGCCATCCTTAACGTCGAGAACCCTAACTCCTAACAATTCTCTGAAATGATCATATTTTTCCATTGAGTTTCGCCTTAGAAGCATCCTCTCGAAGATACTTGTATCCTTTCTGGAGCAGAGAAGTTATACCTTTAGGGAGAAAAATCACGACAAGGATCAGGAATAAGCCTAACCCAAGCATGCGTAACGGTGGACCAACGTTACTCACACCTGGAAAAAGCGGACCTAATACTTGAAGGTACCTGTCAGTGTAGGGCAAGAATGAATTGATGGCGACAATTATGATTGACCCAATGATGGGGCCTTCCATCGTGCCTAATCCACCGATTACACTCATCATGAGTGGCAAGAAAGAATTAGACGGCTCAAAAATTGAATTCTGAACAAATAATGTAGTTTCTGCATAAAGTCCACCCGCCAAACCTGCAAAAAAAGTGCTGATAACAAAAGCCAAAAGTCTGTACTTTGCAGTATTAATGCCAACCATTCTAGCTTCGAGCTCGTTATCATGTATAGCTTTGAAGGCTAAACCTAATTTAGATTTCATTATGAAGAAAATTGCCAACATAGACACTGAGACAACGATTAGTACTGCGTAAAAGAAGGGGAGTACTTGTGGGGCTATGGCAGGTGTGGGGAATCCAGTCACGCCTCCAAAAATATGATCGAATTGAACCATAATTGCAACAATAATTACAGAAAACCCAAAAGTAACCATTGCCAGAAACCATGCTTTTAATCTTACGCATGCAAGTCCAATTAGAAAACCAATACCTGCAGATAATAAACTACCAAGGAAGAGTCCCACGATTGGAGGCAAACCTGTCCTTATTGCGATCAAGGCTGAGGCAAAGCCACCTATTCCTAAGAACGCTGCGTGACCTAACGATCCCTGCCCTGAAGAGGCTAATAGGTTCCAACTTGCAGCATAAAGCGAAAAAATAATCATCAATGTGAAGACTTGACCGACAATATAATCACTCCTGATCAAAAGAGGTAGAACAGCCAATATGGCAAGAACAATCAGCGCATAATAGAATTTTTTGGATCGAGGAATTGAAAACCTTATTCTGTCTTCCATTTATTCACCCTTTTCACCAAAAATACCTGTAGGTCTAACTACCAATACTGCGATTAACAGGATGAATGCGATTGCATCTTGCCATGTTCCTATACCACCAGACAAGTAAACTGTCATATTTTCAGCTATGCCGTAAAGTAAACCTCCAACAATTGCGCCTGGTATACTTCCTAGTCCGCCCAAGATTATTATTGCAAACGCTTTGATTGTTGGCAGGGCTCCAATAGTTGGGTAAAAAGGAAAAAGAATTCCATACAATGCGCCCGACGCACCAGCCAGGGCTGCGCCTATGGCAAAAGTAAAAAGATAGATCTTGTTGACATTTATGCCCATAAGCTTGGAGGCATCGCTCTTCTGGCTAGTTGCTCTCATCGCCAGCCCAATCTTAGTCTTCTTTGTTAACAGTGTCAACCCAACGAGTATTCCTGCCACAATCGCTACAGCAAGAATTCTATCATATCCTATTGCAATCTCACCTAACGCAAGGTTAAGACCGCTAAGAGGGCTCGGAATCCGAATGTTGTAGTTGTTTACCCACAACAGTGTGGCAAGATTTTCGAACAAGTAGATTAGTCCTAGGCTAATGAAAATCTCATTAAGTTTATCCGTCCCCCGAACCTTACCAAAAGCATATCTCTCTAAGAGAACTCCTATAAACGCTACTGAAGCCATAGCGACAAGAAGTGAAACGTAAGGATTCATGCCTGCAATAGTTGTTACCTCATAAGCTACGAAAGCACCAACCATTAATAGTTGACCATGAGCAAAATTGACTAGTTTCATGACTCCAAAAATAAGGTTCAATCCTGTGGCTAAGAGAATATAGATACAGCCAGTCGCAATTCCAAAGAGTAATGCCTGAGCGAGTCCAGCAAGGGTTATCATTCAGAGTCAGCTTCACGTATTGTCTCATAATTGCTATTTAAAACATACGTGAAAAGTGAGAAAAGAAAGAAAAGATTGTGATGAGAAGTTTAAAGGCTCATGGAGTTTATGGGCTTCCAGGCTGATAGTCTGGAGGTAGGGCAAAGTCTGCTTGTTTGAAGGAGCTTATTCCAGGCGCGCGCGCGGCTATAGATTCAGGATAGACTACGTAAGGTTTTAGTGTTGAAGTGTTTGAGTCCCAGATCAGTTGTTCAATAAATGTTCTTGGTAAAATCTCATGATAGTTGGCTCCTGTGCTGAAAGTTATCCTTTGGTTCTCCATTATTAGTAGACTTTGTGGCATGTTTGTGTTTTCTATAGCATTTCTAATGCTTGGTTTGCTTAATGTCCCTGCCAGTTCAATAGCATTTTTGTAGATGTAGACTGCATCATAAGTGTCAGCACCCAACATTCCAGGAACTTTGCCACCGAATTTTGCTTTATAATCTTGGACGTACGTTCCAACTTTTGGCAGATACCATGTGCTTCCCTGCCATTGTGTAGCAATTTTTGACTCCAATATCTGGAAGTTACCAGTCTGTCCCAAAAGCGAATAGTATTGTGGGTCTTCACATATTTCAACACCAATGTAGATTGATTTTAAGCCAACATCATTTATTCCCTCTTTAATCGCTTCAGATGTGTCAGCGATGAACCCTGCAATGTAAACTGCATCCGGTTTGCTCTCTTTGACTGAAAGTAGTTGTGATTGAAATGATGTAGCCGTAGTCGCATACGATACGTTTGCCACAACGTCAATAGGCAAGTTATCGGATGAGATTATGCTTGAGGTGACATCTTTTACGCCTCTTCCATAGCCGTCATCGCGATATAGAACTGCAAGTCTAATGTTTCTGTTTGGAGCAGCGAGAGGTTTTACACTGTCTGACAAGAAGTGGGCAACTGTTGTGCTGTAGTCCGAAATTGTTGTGCAGTAATGGAACATGTAGCTCATTCCCTCAGTATCATTAATGTATAATGGATTATCTGTAGGCAAATTCCCTCGTCTAGTTACAAGGTTTAATGATGCGCCAGTTATGATGTAAGGAACATGGTTCTGAATTGCTGGAATTTGGCCATTTAGGGTGCCTCCTGTTGTGGCACCGCCTATGAGGATATCTACGCCTTGATCTTTAATTGCTCGAGTCACTGGACCAGCCGTGTTACCCGCTGCATCATCAACTGTATCAACAAGTACCAACTCCATTTTCAAGTTTTTGCCTAAATCTTTAACGTAAACACCACCGGCAGCGTTGATTTCATCAATTGCAAGTTGAGCTGCACGATCAATATCTTGTCCTTCTGCAGTCTGCATGCCTGCAACTACCCCAATTTTAATTGTCTGACTTGAACCAAATATGTTCAATTGCCATAATGCGACGAATGCAGCGACGACAATGATTACTATTGCTATTAGTGCAATTATTCTCTTATTCATCTTGTATTCTCCTCTTTTTTCTTTACACTTGATATAAAACCGTTTATAAGACTATCCTATTTTTACAGTCTCTCTGCCCAGTTGGAATGCTTCGAGATTTATCTTTACATATTTTTCCTTGAATCTGCCACAGATTGCTTTCTCAAAAGATTCCTGTCTTATAGGCGTTTCTGGGAGCGCAGATAATGCCCCAAGTAAAATGGTGTTTACGACAAGCAAATTTCCAAGTTTAGTAGCAATACCTAAAGCATCTATTTCGTAAACGGTACAAGCAGTTTGATGTATCATCTCAGACAATTGTTGTTGAGTTACATGTTTGCTTGAGGAATCCTGACTAACACTTGGTGGAAGGTACTTATTATTGACAATTATAGTGCCCTCTTTCTTTAACATTGATAGATTTCGTGCTGCCTCGAGCATTTCAAAACCCAACAAAATATCAGCTTTGCCACGCTCAATTAAGGGCGCTTCAACTTTGTCACCAAGTCTTGCGTGAGCGGTTATAGAGCCGCCTCTTTGAGCCATTCCGTGAACTTCAGCTTTGGCTACATCAAAGCCATCAATAAGGGCTGCTTCACAAAAAATATCACTTAAGGCAACAACTCCTTGTCCACCGACGCCACAGAAGACTACATCAAGCTTCACTAAGCAGTGCTCCTTATGGCTTTAAAAGGACATATTTGTTCACAGACACCACAACCATAACACAAGGTAACATCAATTTCTGCGCGTTCTGAACCCAGCGAAATCGCTGGACAACCATACGCTTCAACGCAGACACCACATTTATTGCACTCTTTCAGGACTTCACGAACCTTACCTCTCTCAATTTTGAGTGGACAGGGGCGTTCAGCAATTACAACCGAAGGGCCACTGTACTCTAGCATCTCTCGAAGAACCGTTGTTGTCCGTTTCAAGTCATATGGATCAACAACTTCTACTTTTTCTATGCCCAGGCTTCTTGCGATATCTTTGAGACTAACTATTTTGGTTGTTTCACCCATCAAGTTTTTGCCTGAACCTGGCGTTGGTTGATGTCCAGTCATCGCTACGACATGATTATCCATAATTATTACACAGACGTTTGATTTATTGTAAACAATATTTAGGAGCCCAGGCATGCCTGCATGGAAAAAAGTTGAGTCTCCAATAACGGCGAACACTTTTTCTTTTACACCAGCATGAATCATACCGGCAGCTTGAGAAATACCAGCACCCATACAAAGACAAGTTTGAACTGCATTAACGGGTGGTAAGCATCCTAGCGTGTAACAACCTATGTCACCTGTGACTACTTTATCGGTGGTTTTGCCTTTGTAACTTAATGCACCCTCAGGACACCATTGTACACATTCAGGTGCGCCCTCACATGTATCGCATAGCATAGCTTTTCGTGTTTCAGGATGCAATGTTATGGCTCCATACTGACAGGGAGAGATACACCATCCACAGCCATCACATTTTTCCTCGTCAACTTTTACTATGCCACTTTCAGTTTGTCTTAGAGCATCCTTTGGACAAGCCGCAACACATAGCGCGTCTTTGCAAGTTCTGCAAGTTACAGCGATATTTGATAACGGGTTGAGCCTTATAGCTCGAATCCTTGATTTGACTGGATTAAATGTTTTCTCTTTCTCAACTGAACAAGCATACTCACAGATGTTGCAACCGATGCATCTATCTGGGTCACAATCAACGAACTGACTAACTGTGTTTAAGGCATAATAGAATGCACGATGTGCACAACCTGGACACAGTGTTGGCGGGCGAGGAGGCAAATCGAGTTTTACCATCGGTTTTGCTTTCTCGCAAAAACCTAAACTTGCAAATGCATTCCTAATTACATCAGGCGTGAATTCTCCAATTTCCTCCAATCCAAGTTCTTCTTTTCCCATTATTTCTGTGGAAAAACTATGTAGATTGTTTTCAACAAAAGGTCGAAGTTCTTCAACCACAATCAACTTTTTGACTTGGGAGGCAAAATTTCTTACAATCTCTGCAGGGAATGGATAGACAAACCCCAGTTTTAGCCATGAAAAGTCGTTTGCATTCAAGATTGATCTTGCGTAGTAGTATCCTATGCCGCTGCCTATTATTCCAATTTCTTTGTTGTTATTCTCGCAATGGTTGAAGGGTGAGTATTCGACCAGCTTGCTAGCTTTTTCAAATTTCTCTTTTAGAATTCGGTGCTGGCGAATCGCATTCTGTGGTACCATGACCCATTTCGAACATTTTTTGTCGAAATCACCCGCTCTTTTACGTTTAGAAATCTGCTTTACTCTTACTCTTGCTTTACTATGAGCCACACGCGTCGTCAAGCGAACGATTATTGGCAGTTTTAGTTTCTCGCTTAGATCAAAAGCTTCTCGTGTCATATCTAATGCTTCTTGTGGATTCCCCGCATCAAACAACGGAATGTTCGAGTGTAAGGCAAAGTATCTTGTATCTTGCTCATTTTGGCTACTGTGCATGCCGGGATCATCACAAACTGCAATTACCAATCCGCCTTCAACGCCAGTGTAGGCTAACGTCATCGCCGCATCTGCAGCCACGTTTAAGCCAACATGCTTCATGGAGACTATACTTCTAACGCCACTCATTGAAGCTCCAGCAGCCACCTCCATTGCAACAATTTCGTTTATGCTCCATTCTACATAAACATCGAATTCTTTAGCTGCTTCTGAGAGAGTCTCCAGAATCTCTGTGGCAGGAGTTCCTGGGTAGGATGCCGCTACTTTGACGCCTGCTTCCAAAGCACCTCTTGCAACTGCTTCGTCGCCGTTAAGTAAGAAAAAATTGAGGTTGTTTGCGGTGGATCTTGGAGCCATCACTATTTTTTCCTTTAAGTCTTGCCTGCGCGTAGGTCTAGAACTCTCTTCGCTTTTCCTTCAGTTCGTGGAATTTCGCCAGGTTTCAAGAGTTCAAGGTCTGGACATAATCCTGTAATGTTATGTATCTTTTCGAGGATTCTTCGCCTCAAATCATTCAAATCCATTTTCGGATTTTTGTCAGTAGCCTCAGCTAGTTCAACTTTAACCGTGAAAGTATCTAAGGCCCCTGGTCGATCTAAGACGATTAGGTATTGTAAGGCTAGTTCGGGAAAACCCATAATTGCATATTCAATCTGTGATGGAAAAACATTGACACCTTTGATTTTGAGCATGTCATCGGATCTGCCGCTAACACGGAGCATCCTAGCATGTGTCCTACCACATTCACATTTTTCTTTATCTAAGACTGATATGTCTCTGGTCCTGTAACGTAGGACCGGTAGCCCTGTTTTTGTGAGAGACGTGAACACTAGTTCGCCTTCCTCGCCTGCTGGCAAGACTTCACCGGTTTTTGGATTAATGGTTTCTACTAAGAAATGGTCTTCCCAGATGTGTAATCCTTTATGAGCATTGCATTCGATGGAGACGCCTGGACCACACAACTCAGTCAACCCGTAGACGTCAAACGCTTCAATGCCAAGTTCAAGCTGTACTCGTTCACGTATTCTTTCTGACCATGGTTCAGCGCCAAAGAGGCCAAGTCTTAGTTTGAGTTCTGCACGTGGATTGATATGTTCAGTACACATAGTTTCTGCAAGATAGACTGCAAAGCTTGGTGTACAGCATAGGACGGTCGTGCCTAAGTCTTTCATTAATTTAATCTGTCGTTGCGTCATACCTGCACTCGCAGGAACGATTGTTGCTCCAAGACCTTGCGCACCGTAGTGAAAACCTAATCCACCAGTAAATAAGCCATAGCCATAAGCGATTTGAACCACATCATTGTCTCGGACACCAGCCGTATAAAGCGACCTCGTCATGAGTTCTTGCCAGACTGCTAGATCCTCTTTTGTATAAGCTCCAACAACTGGATTGCCCGTGGTTCCGCTTGAAGAATGAATCTCAACAATCTTGTCAGGATCCACCGTCAACATCCCTAATGGATAATTATCTCTGAAATCATTCTTAACGGTAAATGGGATTTTTTGTATATCTTTCAAACTCTTAATATCATCTGGCTTTAAACCTGCTAAATCAAATCTTTTCTTATAGAAAGGTGAATTCTGATAGCAGAACTTTACTTTATCTTTCAAGAGTTGAAGTTGTGTTTTCTCCAATTCAGTTCTTGGTATAGTCTCAATTTTTTGATTCCAGTACATCTCAGACATATCGCAAAGCCTCTTCAGACGCCTAAATAAACCTGTTTTATATAGTCGTTGTTGAGCAGTTCTCTGCTTTTGCCCTCTATAATAATCTTACCTTCCTCTAGGACATACGCGCGGGAGGCAATGTTCAATGAATCACGAATATTCTGTTCAACCAGAAGTATAGTCACGCCGTCATCATTAATCATCTCAAGCGTATCAAGAACTTTCTCAACCATTATCGGAGCTAAACCTAAGGATGGTTCATCCAAAATTAGAAGTTGAGGATTACACATTAAGCTTCGTGCAATAACGAGCATCTGTTGTTCACCACCGCTTAAGTTTTGAGCTAAAATCGTCTCTTTCTTCTTTAACACTGGAAAAATCTGGTACACTCGTTCTTTTGACTCAGCAACTTTGTTTTTGTCGCTTATTGTGTATGCTCCTAAACGTAAGTTTTCTTCTACAGTCAATCTGGGAAAAATGTCGCGTCCTTCAGGAATTAAGGTTAAGCCTTTTCTCACGATATCATATGTTGCAAGTTTTTCAATATTTTCATCCTTAAATCGAATGGTCCCAGATTTCGTGGGTAAGAGTCCTGCGATAGTTCTTACGAGTGTTGTTTTTCCTGCACCGTTTGGTCCAATAATGCTTACTATTTCTTTCTCTCTTACTGTAAAGGAAACATTCCAGAGGATCTGTACCATGTCGTAGCCTGAATTGAGGTTTTGAACTTCGAGCATTCTTTAGTCCTCTTCAAATGAGAATTTCTTGCCTAGATACACTTCTATAACGTCTTTGTTATTGCAGACATGATCAGGTGGTCCTTCACAGATTTTCTCACCATGATGGAGCACGGTAACTTGCTCACAGAGTCCCATTATTACTTTCATGATATGTTCAACCATGAGTATTGTTATGCCTTGTTTATTGATGAGTTTGACAAGAGAAATGGCTTCGTCACATTCTTTAGGAGTTAAGCCCGTTAGAAGTTCATCTAGCAGCAGAAGTTTGGGCTCAGTTGCTAATGCTCTAGCAAGCTGAACGCGTCTGAGTTCTACAACATTCAAGCTTCTGACTGAGAGGCTCAATTTGTCTTGGCTTAGGCCAACGAAGCTTAGCAGTTCTTTTGCCCTTGTCTCTGAATCGTCCTTTTTTTTGTGTTTTTTGGCAAAGAGTGCAGCGATGCGGACATTCTCAATGGTTGTCATATCTTGAAAAGACTGTACAGTTTGTGAAGTTTTTGTTATACCTCGTGAACAAATTGTATAAGGAGGTAATTTTGAAATGTCTTCATTCAGGAACAGAATTTTGCCTGAATCAGGCTTGTAAACTCCACTGATCAGATTGAGTAGGGTGGATTTTCCAGAGCCATTTGGTCCTACTAAGCCTGCAATGCTGTTTTCTTTTACGTTTAAATCCACGTTTTTTAGTGCTTGAAGTCCCCCAAATTCTTTTGAGACTGCCACGCATTTTAGCAATTCTGCTGCTCTCCGAATTTGAGCTAAAATGTTACTACCGTATAGATATAAATATTCACTGAATTCTCTCAAAAGGAGACTAGAACAGAATCTGTGGACTTTAGGAATTTGAACTGCTAAAGGTGCTAATCTAAAGTAACGTACATTAGCATGTGAAAGTATAAATATTGTTTATGTCAAAAATGGGTTTGGGGAAAAACGAAATGCCTGTACCACAAGTCAGCGTTTTCTTGGATAATCATCCTGGTTCATTGACCGAAGTCATTGAAAAACTTGATGAAAATCAAATACGTATTTTTGCATTGACCATCGCTGATAAGGGCGAATTTGGCTTAGTCCGAATGATAGCGGAAGATCCTGCAAAAGCCACCAAACTGTTGGAAGAAGCAGAATTCAATTTAGCTAAAGCTAAGAAAAATATCGAAGTAGTGGTTGTCCTTGTAACCGATAAGGATCATATCAGCAGAATAACTAAAACCTTAGGAATCAATGGATTAAACATAGACTATGCTTATTCCTCGGCCGTACATTTAGACGGAAAATTTGCCTTGGTCTTAAGAGTAAATGATTTAGAAAAAGCAGAAAGAATCCTCAGAGAAAACAATATCAGCACGTTATCGCTCGACGATATTAAACGACATTTCGCCTAATGCTATCAAACATCAATTATTAATTCAGGCACCAAACTTGGATCCAAAAATCGTTAAGGCAAGCACGCTTAAAGAAATCGAAACAAGTGAAAACTGTTCAATTATGGAAACCTGGAGTTCAGACAAAGTTTCAATTGCCCGAGCTAGAGTAAAGCCAGGATTAACAACTGAAGCACATTATCTTAAGAATGTTGATGAAATCTACATAATTGTAAAAGGAAAGGGCAGCGTTAAAGCTGGGGATCTTGAGGTGGCTACAGTAATAGCTGGAGATACGGTTTTCATACCTGCTGGCGTCTGGCAACAAATAACAAATGTTGGAAAGACGGACTTAGTTTTCTATTGCGTTTGTACACCTCGATTTACTCAAGAGTCCTACCACAGCGGGCACTAACCATAGGTGGAATAATAGGCATGGTAAACTGCAGCTTTTCAAGAATCAAGCAAAGTCTTGATAAATTCAGAAGAGTTTTTTACTATTATAACCTTGGTTCAATAAACCTTCACAAGTAGAGAAGGGATAAAACGACAAGAACTAAACTTTCAGCCGTACTACTCATTATACTTATAATCGTATTAGGCTTAGGAATACTACTAACACAAAAGGCACCTCACAACACAATTAGAGTTGCTTGTTTAGGCGACAGCACAACTGCATCTACTGAATTCTCAGATTATCCAAAAATCTTGCAGAGTATGCTTGGAACTAATTATTTAGTGGGAAATTTTGGTGTCATCACTGCAACGGTTCTCTTGAACACAAATAAACCCTACCTCAACCAGTCATCGTTTGAAAACGCACAGAATTTCAGACCTAACATTATCATCATAATGCTTGGAACAAATGATGCTCAAGTAAACAATTATCTCTCAATTGACAAATTCAAGCATGACTACGAAGAGTTGATCAATAGAATATCAGCTTCAACGAGCAACGCACGAATATTTCTTGTAAAGCCCCCTCCAATTTTCAAGAATACTCTAAACCTTAGCAATACCAACCTTGTGGAAGGTGTAATTCCCAGAATCGAACAACTTTCTAATGAACGAAGTTTACCCCTTATTGATGTTTATGATATACTTATCAAGCATCCTGAATGCTTTGCTGACGGTGTACATCCAAATTATGATGGAGCAAAAGTCATAGCTAGTGAAATATATAGAGCAATTGTAAACGATAGTTGAAACTATGTTAGAATGAAGACAGATGGTATTCTTTTTCACGCGTGTTCTCGCACAGAGGAGACGCTCAGCTATCTATTGGAGTTAAGGGAAATTTCTCTAAATCTCTGAAAATCCTCACTAAGGAATTGTTCTGGAGTAAGCTGCCAGTTCCAATTGTTCGAACTCGCTCCTGGTCTATTCATTCTTGATTCTGAACCAAGTCCAAGAATATCTTGTACAGGAATGAGGCTTAAGTTAGCTATTGAATCTTGAGCTAATTTGATAAGCTCCCAGTGCACATTATCTTCTTCTACATGTTTCCCTATTACATTAAATAGAGTATTTTTCTGTTCAATAGAAGCTTCCTCAGTGAACCAACCTCGGGCAGTATTAGTATCATGTGTTCCAGTGAAAACAACAGAGTTTTTGTCATAGTTTGCAGGAAGATAAGGATTGTTTTTTGAACCATCAAACGCAAAAAGTAATACTTTCATCCTAGGAAGCTTTAGCTCAGTCATAATTTGCCCTACTTTTGGTGTGATCGTTCCCAAATCTTCAGCTATGAATGGCAAGCTTCCAAAATGTTTGGCCAACAATTCGAAGAATTTTTCTGAGGCAGCTTTGACCCAATGTCCATTTTTGGCGTTTTTGTTAGAAGCAGGTACTTGCCATGAAGAGATGAATCCTCTAAAATGATCCAACCGTAGCATATCAACCAATTTTAGGCTCTGTGCTATGCGCTTTATCCACCAGTCAAAAATACAATTCTGATTGCTCCATTTGTATACTGGATTACCCCATAGTTGTCCGTCTTTGCTAAAGTAATCAGGTGGAACGCCAGCAACGAGAAAGGGTTTTTTCTCTGAGTCCAACTTGAATATTTCTTGATGAGTCCAAACATCGACGCTTTCATAGCTTAAGTAAAATGGCATGTCTCCAATTATACTTACTTTTTTCTTCTGAGCGTAGGCTTTAAGGTTTTTCCATTGTTCGAAGAAGAGAAACTGAGCAAACCTTTCATATTCAACCTGTCGTTTGAGTGATTCCCTTTTCTTAATTAGTGCTTCCTCATCTCTATCTCGAAGCTGATTTGGCCAAGAAAACCAAGGTGTACCGCTGCTTGCAACTAATGCTCTGTATAGCGCGTAGTCTTCTAACCATTCTAAATTCTCATTACAGAAGTCCTCAAAATCATCGGCATGAATCTTGTCTTTGATGACAGTTTGAAATGCTTTTTCAATTATCTTATTCTTAGACTGAACTGCAACATCAAAATCAACTCTGCCGTGATTTGAGACATCTACTTCTTTAATGGATTCCTGCCTGAGGTATCCTTCTTCGACAATTAATTCTGGATTGACCAGAAGAATATTTCCAGCAAAAGCTGAATCAGGTTGATACGGTGAGTTGCCATGTTTCAGGCTTGTCGATGTAAGAGGTAAAATGCTCCAGAAACGCTGGTTAATATCTGAAAGTAAATCAATGAACTTATAACTGTAAGGTCCAAGGTCTCCGATACCAAATCTGGACGGTAAGCTTGTAACATGCAGTAGTATTCCACTTGTTCTTATATCCAGAGGCAATGTTGGTTCACTCCTGTAGAAGCAGAGTGACAGGAAAATCTCGTAATAAATCAGAGACGAGTAACCCGTCTTCTTCTCCGTACTTTCTTGAATTCAACGTTTGACCAGTAAAAGCATCCACCCAGTGTTTTGCCATATCCTGGTTAAGACAAATTCGTGAGTTTTTCCACACGTCATCAAGCGGCAGTTCTCCCAATGTTATTAAGCGCGTCATAAATCTTGGAGCAACAACTATTACAGATTGTCTTCCCTTTTTTCTGCAGAACGAAATCAAGTGGTTTGAGTGACTTCCTTCTATTCTTAACGGTATGTATTTGCCATCTTGAAACAGCTCTTTTAATCGTTTTCGTGCTTGGAGTGTCTTGTATATCAAAAATAGTTTAACCCTCCCATCAGAATAATTATCTAGTAACACTCTCAACCTGCTAGGTGACTTTTCCTTTATCAAGCGAATTTCATCAAACCGTCTTCTTCTGATATCAAAATCGACAGGGCGGCGATTATCAGGATCCACCATGTTTAGATCCCATAATTCTGTCCCCTGATAGAAATCTGGTACCCCTGGACTCGTTATCTTGAGCAAGGTTTGAGAAAGTGAGTTGAACATTCCGTAGAATGCAATGTTTTTCTGAAAAGCGTTAAAATCTTTAACGAATTCAGGGTCTGATCCGTTCAGAATTTCATTTATGAATGAAGTTACTGCATCTTCGTAGTCCTCGTTGGGTTCAAACCATGAACTGCTTAGCTTACCCTCTCTAAGTGCCTTAACTATATGATCTTGAACTCTTTTAACGTAGTCAGTGTTTGATACTGAATCGAAGGGGTATGTTCCTAGAAGCATCTGGTACAAGTAATACTCTTCATTTTTACTGGGTGCCATATTGTCGCGAATTCGTTTCTTTTTTGTTGTGTTGAGTTCGGTCCACTTCTTTATCCTCTGTCCGAATTCGTTTGGGATTTCGCTAAGAATGTTTAATCTTGCTCTAACGTCTTCGCCTCTTTTTGTATCATGGGTTGCTGTGGCGTTGATGGAAAAAGGCCATTTCGAATATCTTTTTAGATTGAATTCGTTAAAATCATCTATTGGGATGCCAAAAACATTGGGACTTCCACCAACATCATTCAATGACAAAAGCCTATGATAACGATATAACATCGTGTCCTCGAAGCCTTTAGCCATAACTACGCCAGTAAACTGTTGTAACCTCATGAAACAAGCTAAAGCATCATCCGAGTTTTTGCTTTCTTGTAGGAGTCTTTCTATCATAGATAGTTCAGGTGCAGCTTGTTCATTCCTCTTTAGAGCGATTTGCAAAGTTGATTGGATTTGTCGCGCATCATATTCGAGCCAGGTTTCTCGAGAAAGATAGGTTCTGTACACATTAAGGGATGAAACCAGTTCGATAATGGCGGTAGCTAGTTTTTCTGGGGTTACGTTCTTCCCATAATCACGATTAGTTAACGATTGCGTAAACAAGCGTGATAAGTTCTTTATTTCTCCACCGAAATAGTTCTCAAAAATGTGTTTTTTACATTCATAGAGCATAGTATCGTAATCTTTCATGTTATTTGAAAACTCGGTGTAGATTCTGTTAAAGTCGTCTTCGTTTTGCTTATCGATAAAGATGCTATTTAGCCAATTAAGAAAATCATACCCGGTTGTTCCTTGGATTGACCAAGAATCGGGTAATTGTTCGGTTCGTGCAAGAATTTTTTCAACAATTATGTAGGCGTCAGGACAGTTTTGTTTTAGCATTTTGAGGTATTTTTCTGGATCGCGCAGACCGTCGATGTGATCAACTCTTAATCCTGAGAATTTGGCTTCATTTGCAAGTTTGAATATTAGTTTGTGAGTTGCTTCGAAGACATCGGGTTGTTCTTGACGAAGACAAATTAACTCTGATATGTCAAAGAAGCGACGGTAGTTAATTTCACGCAGCGTCCATTTCCAGTAGGCAAGCTTGAAGATTTGCTTGGCGATCAATGTATCCAAGAGTTTAGTATCACTATTGTAGCGATTCAGCAGCTCTTTCGGCGACAATTTGCTCCTATCCTTAAAGCCATCAGTTACTGAATCAGACTTAAGTGGTAGTTCAAAATTGCCGTGTTTCAGAACAAATCCATTATTGTACGCAAGCTTGAGCTCACCATGTTTTAAGCAGTCTTGGTATTCTTTGTCTAGGAAAGGTGCTAGAATTTTATTCGTTATGGTTGGATGTTTCCAATCTACGTCAAAGAAATTATAGAATTTGGAATCAGATCCTCGTTTAATTAAGTCAGATATCATTGGGTTTTCTGCTGTGTAAGCCATATGGTTTGGTACGATGTCTTGAATCCAGCTTAATCCATGTTTAGCGGCTTCTTTTATTGTTGTTTCAAAACCGTCTTGTCCGCCTAAACCCTCGTCAATATGTGTGTCGTCTGTTACATTATACCCGTTAAAGCTTTTTTTAGGTGTCTTGAAAATTGGAGAAGCATAAATATGCGATATTCCAAGCTCAGCTAAATAGGGCACAATTTCTCTGAGTCTATCAAAACCAAATTTACTGCTTAACTGTATTCTGTATGTTGCAACAGGAACATTCAGTTTTTATCCCAACCGCATTCCCAAAGCATCGGTCAGTCTTTCGAAAGCTGAAACCCATGCTTTAGACGCTTCGTCAGCTTTTTCCTTCATTAGCTTGTAGCTGTCTTGTGCAATCTTGAACGCTGTATTTTGTGATTTCCAGAAGTCAAGTCTTACGGGTGTATTTCGAAGGAGTCTAACTATTTTCTCTACATCTTCAATTCTCTTTACATCAGACGGCGCTTTTTGGATTTCTTCAAGTTCTTTGGCTATTCTATCACTGGCTTTCAAGCCAAGAAGCTGCGTATCAAACTCTACACCACGCAACAGGGCATGGGAGACGGCTTGGTTTAATGCTTCAACATCAATCGTTTCTGATGAGAGTATTCGTGCAATTTCGGCGTTTGCAGAAATATTCGCTGCTGCGCGAAACGCTCCAGGTTGAGGCAGATGTAAATCATTTAAAAACTGCATGATTACCGCATTCTCTTTGTACACCTCCACAAAGAGCTCTTCTGCTTTCTTTACTGAACCTTGTACTATGAAATTTATGATTCGCTGGCGATCATCCTTGAACATATTCTTTAGAGTGTAAGTATTCTCTCCAAAAGCTTTTGTTACTATTACGATTGTACTTGTTTCAGGCCCCTTGTCAAAGTTGGAAAGTATCTCGTTCTTAATTGACTTGTATTCATCTTCTGGTAAATGACTTCTTGCGCCACACACAACGTTTTCGTTACCAAGCCAGAGAGCGACACAGCTCATAGTGTCCTCATCCAATGTAACGTCTGAGCGAATTCTTAGCTTACATATTGACAAACGCTTGTTTCCCTTTTCCTGTTTTATCATTTCTTCTTCGTCTATTGTGAAACAGCATTGTTTACGTTCTTGTGGATGTTTTTCGGTTATTGATTGTTTTTCATTCGAGAATAAGGAAAGCATAGCATGTTGAGCCGCTACTCTTGTAAGGTCGACCACGGCGGGTTTTACGAACATCTCATAGGCTCTTGCACCGTTGCCAAATTCGGGTATATTGCTCTGTGCTTCTTGCAGGATTTTAAGGTAATCAGATTCAAGATTTAAGCCAAGGAGTTCATTCGCTAGTTGTATTGCTCGTGCAGCATACATCATAACTTGAACAGTCTCTATACCTGAGACTTCATCGAAGAACCAGCCGCAGCTCGTAAAGATGAGCATGGCTTGTCGTTGCATCTCTAAAAGCTTGATAACACGTCGTTTTTCATCATTATTTAGATGCCGTATTGCCTGCTCTGATAGAAAACGGTCTACATTCCCAGATGATCTATCAAGAACGACGTCAATGTATTTGTTACGCACCTGCCAAGGGTTCTGCAAATACTCTCCTGCAGCACTCTCGAAAGGTTGAGCAAGCTGGTCCCTAAGCCAATTCATAGCGTCACGCAATGGTTTTCGCCAACCCTGTTTCCAGCCAGGTTTCGTTCCTGTATTGTCTCCACAATCGCTTTGCCAACGTTCTACACCGTGTGCACAACTCCATGATGAATTCTCTACAATCTGAACTTCATGTTGTGGGGGATTTCTCTCCAAAAACTCACCGAAGTTGCTTATTTTAGCTAGATTGTTGGCTGAAAGGTAGTGGAGGCAATAAGCAAGGGTCATGTCTCCATGCGGATGATGATGCCCATATAATTCGCCATCACTTGCTACGCTTACTAAACGATTTTCATCACTTGCATCCTTGAATGCGTTGCTTAGTCTCTTGGCAAAGGCCTCGCCATTCTCGAGTAGACTTCCAAAAGCAATGTCAATGGCAGTACGCTTATCATAGAAGAAAAGGTTGATGGATTTTGCTGAGGGCAGTTTACATATATAGGCTCTTCTAGGCTCAATTTTCTCGTTGCTTACATCAACCCAATCATCTTCACCGATTTTTCTTGTTTTTGCTGCTTGATGTGGAGACAGAATAGTAAATTTAATGTTATTCTCTGCTAATACTTCTAACGTTTCAATGTCTACTGCTGTCTCTGGTAACCACATACCTTCAGGTAATCGTTCAAACCTTGCTTTGAAATCCGCTATACCCCATTTAACCTGTGTATCTTTATCCCGTCTATTAGCCAAAGGCATAATCATATGGTTGTAGACTTGTGCAATCGCTGAACCGTGTCCTGAAAAATTCTTCATACTCTCCTTATCTGCATCAAGTATTGCCTTGTATACGTCAGGGCTGTGGTTTACAAGCCAATAAAGAAGGGTTGGCCCAAAGTTAAAGCTGATTTTGGAATAGTTATTAACTAATGCTATAATACGCCATTGAGGGTCCATAATACGTGAAACACAATTAGGCGCATAACATTCAGCAGTCACTCTTTCATTCCAATCATGGTATGGATAAGCAGATTCTTGGTTCTCTACTTGTTCAAGCCAAGGGTTTTCACGTGGCGGCTGATAAAAATGTCCATGAATACAAACATCCTTTTCTTTTTCACTCATATTGTATCCTCCATTAAGTCATCTTTCATTTGATAAGACAAAAAATCAATCCTGCCTATTTAGAATAAATCAAATTTGCATCCTATAAGCGCACCGGCATTTATCAATTTTACTAGCGCGCGCTCATAAGACTGTCAAATATCATCAAGACTTAATCTATAAGTGGGGCGGGTCACCCCATATTTGTATATTCATTTACTTCGACAGCGGTATTATGAATACAAAAAGAAATTCAGCATTGTGGTTAAAACTATTGTCTTCATTTTTTTAGCTGTGCCTCCTAAATGTTCTTATCACAGTGAGCGAATATGACTTTCAAGATTCTTTCTGAGCACATATCAAGTAGGAGTGATGATTAATTATGCTTGTTGAACCATTAAAAGAAATTCGGTTAAAGGACTACGCTGGAATAATAGGCGAAGAAGAAATCAATTCAATACTGCAGCTTGCTGAAAAACTAAAGGGCGAATCTGTTACACATGTAAATTCTACTTCTTTTGGTGGTGGCGTAGCCGAAATTCTCCAAGATTTAATTCCACTTATGAAGAACGTTGGTTTGGATGCACATTGGGAAGTTATTAAGGGAGAACTTGAATTCTTCAACGTAACGAAGAAAATTCATAATGCCCTACAGGGCATGAATATACAGTTAACTGATGAAGAAAAACGAATATACTTGGAGTACAACAAAAAGAATAGTGAATCAGCCCTGTTGGGCACAGATTTTACCGTAATACATGATAATCAGCCGGCTGCATTGATCCAGTTTTATCAAGGAAAGGAAAAGGAAAAAAGTAATTGGATCTGGAGGTGCCATGTTGACCTATCTACGCCCAACATTGGTGTATGGGCTTTTCTTGAACCCTACGTTTCACGTTACAAAGCAGCTATTTTCTCATCAGAAAAATATGTTATTCCAAGCCTGAAGGTTCCATTAATTCGCGTAAAACCTCCATCCATAAACCCTCTGAGTGATAAGAATAAAGACATTCCAGAGAGTCAGGTCATTGAGATTCTAAAGAAGTATGACGTTAACCCGGAGAAACCTATCATAAGTCAAACTGGTCGTTTTGATCCTTGGAAGGATCCTATTGGTGTGATAGATCTTTATCACATTGTGAAGAAGCAGGTTCCGGATGTTCAATTGCTCCTTGTGGCTAGTATGGCAAATGATGATCCCGAAGGATGGCTCTACTTCGAGAAAACTGCTCGGCATGCAGGTTCAGATAATGACATACACTTTCTAACTAACTTAAAGGGAGTAGGAAACCTCGAAGTAAACGCTTTTCAAAGGGCTTCGCAAGTAGTACTACAAATGTCAACCCGCGAAGGATTTGGATTAACTGTCTCAGAAGCATTATGGAAACGCGTTCCAGTCATTGGAAGAAATGTTGGTGGGATTCCACTGCAAATTATTGATCAAGTCAACGGTTTCCTAGTGCAAGATATAAGCCAAGCCGCAGAAAAAACACTCTACCTTTTAACACATAGAGAAGTGGCAAAACAGATGGGTGAACGAGGAAGAGAACATGTGAAGAAGAACTTTCTAACCGTCGGCGATTTGAAGGCTTATCTACAGTTGTTCATCGACGTGAATAATCTGCCATCGCATGAAGAGACTCCTTTAACAAATCAGAGTGCGCCTCAAACTAGTGTGCTTTAATACACTTTTGTGGTAGAGCACAAGAAGGTATTACTATAATCTTTTTTGGAAGTAACTTCCTTTTTTAGAGCTAGCAAAAATCAAAATAGTTCAAATGAAATTATGGCATAGAGGAAAATAATTTGAGTCAGAAGCAGATTACTTGGGACTTGTCAGAACTTTTTCGTAGTATAACGGATCCCAAAATTGACGAAGCTATAACAGAAGCGAAGGTTTTCGCGGACGCTTTTGAGCGAAATTATCATGGAAAAATCTCAAGTTTAACCGCCGATAGCTTACTAAAATGTCTAAAAGACATAGAAGCCTTTGCTATGAGAATTAGTGACATAACATTGTACTCTAGTCTCTCTTTCTCAGCTGATATGACACTTCCGGAGACACAATCACTAAATGATAGGGTAAGCAAGCTTGATGCCACATTAGGAAAACAATTAGCATTCTACTCTTTAGAACTCGGTGCGCTACTAAAGAACAAGCCTAGCCTAATCCATGAAGAGATCTTATCTAATTACAGGCATATGTTCGAGCGTGCTTACCGTCGTGTTGAGCACCAGCTGTCTGAGGTTGAAGAACAATTGATAATTGAGAAGGATCAGTTTGGTGTCAACGGATGGGAAGAACTTCAAAGCAAATGGCTAAACACACGATTATTTGATGTCATAGTTGTAGGTGAGAAAAAGACACTTACTTATGGAGAAGCTAATGGGCTTCTGTCCCATCCTGATCGTGCAACCAGAGAATCCGCCAACCGATCGATTTATGGTTTGCTTGGCAAGGATGGTGAAATCTTCGCTTCTGCACTCCGAAACATCTGTAACGATTGGGTAAATATCTCTAAACGCAGAAAATACGCGACGTCAATGGAATCCAGTTTAATCAATAATGACACCGAGAAAGAAATAATCGATAACCTTGTCAAAACAATTGAACACAACGCTGGAACATATCGGCGTTATCTGAAATTGAAGGCTAAATTAATGAATCTACCCGTATTAGGCAACCATGATATCATAGCGCCTCTACCTGACGTTTCAGAACTCAAATTTACGTTTGAACAGGCACAAGATGTAGTTAGCCGAGGATACAGTCGATTTGATAATGACTATGCGAGCGCAGTAAAAGAAATGTTTACTAAACATCACATCGATGCTTCTCCAAGGTTTGGCAAACGAAACGGTGCCTTCTGTGCAAGCTACTACAACGGTAAATCAGCTTACATTCTTAGCACTTTCACAGGCACATTAAATGATATTTTTACATTAGCACACGAATTAGGACATGCAACACATGATTGGTATGCCTCAAGAAATCAAACCATAATCAACATGAATGTTCCATCCATAGTGGCTGAGACGGCATCCATTTTTGGCGAACTACTACTAACTGACTTACTCTTGGATGAAGCAAAAACGGATTCTGAACGAAGAGCCTTGCTGAGCCTAGTCTTAGATGAGGCTGGAATGACAGCGTTTCAAGTAACTGCGCGAATCTGGTTTGAGGAATCACTCTATACTTCGATTCAGAATGATGAATTTCTGGATTACAAGACAATCTCTAATTATTGGACAAAATCACGAGACCGAATATACGGTGACTCCGTAGTGTGGTTTCCTGAGATGGACGCTGAGTGGACTATGAAACCTCATTATTATATGGCAAACTATCGCTTCTACAATTACCCGTATGTGTATGCTCAAATGTTTGTTTATTCCCTTTACGAACAGTATTTGAGTGAAGGCAAGAGTTTTGTCCCTAAATTTATGAACGCATTATCGGCGGGAGGTAGCATGTCGTCATTAGAAATCGGCAAACTCTTCAACCTAGACGTAAAAGCATCTAATTTTTGGGATAGCGGCATGAAAGTATTTGAACGCTTCATAAATGACCTAGAACGGATTGCATAGCTAATATATTAATGAAGAATAATATCTGGATTGGGTTCAACTGAACTAGTCACCAAAGTAAAGAGCCGAGGATGGGTTGAGGCGCCGTTTGAACGCTCAAGATAGGGTTCTAAAATGTTCTCCTGTTTTCTTCTTTTCTTAAAGGAAGGTTTTACAAGGTATTCGTTTTGAGTTAGTTTAAATAAGATAGGTTAACTTGCACCCACACAACTATCGTTCGTGTTTCCTCGAGTAGACTACCACAGTCACACTAATTACAAAACCAACTATAGTAGTAATGATTAATGCAAGGAAAAACATTCTTGTAGCTATGGTCTGTTTATCAAAATATCTTGGCTGTTATGAAACATATAAGGCTAAATTAGAGAATTATGGAATTTGATGGACTAATCAAGGGAAAGAACTAATCAAGGTACCTTAACCAATCAAAATGAAGAATAAGAAAAAAGGGAAGTTAGGATTTGGTCATATCCTCTGATATTACTTTTTCCTGAGGATAAGTACAGCTATAGCAACTGCAATTATTACTGCAATGAATCCAACGATAAGAGTTAGTGTATAATCTGGAACAGTAATCTCTGGTTGCTGTCCTGTATCAGTGGTTGCTGGTGCTGGACCTACAGTTAACGAATCTGAAGCTGATGAACTACCATATGATTCGTCGCCTGCAAAGGAAGCTATTATCTTATAGTCACCTTCTTTATCTGGCGTCCATGTTTTACTGAAAGTACCATAATATCCATCGGTTGTTACGGTGCCCAAGTTGACTGCTGAACCATCAGCGGCAATGGCGGTTAATGCAACGGGGACGCCCGTTATTGTTTCATTATGCCATATACCATCTATTGGTAATTGTTTATGTAAGTATTCCATTTGAGTAGACATCGATTCTTTAGATACCGCTGGAGTATTGGGCTGTCCTGGTGAAATATCGAAAACTGTGCCTTTTATTACTAAGCTGGTTCCCTTTGGTACAGCTACTTCTGGAGCTGTAACTGTTGTAGCGCTTTTGCCTTTACCGAAGACATAAAGATATCCGTCAATACCACCGACTGTCAGGTAACCATCTGCGACAGCAAGTTCAGCGGATGAACCACCAAACCAACCGCCACCTGGTAACATTATTTGCCAGATTTTCTCTCCAGTAGTGATGTTGATTGCAAAGGTTCGCCATCCTCTGTTATTTGGTGAATCTGGCGAGTGTTCAGCGTTATAAACGAAGTATTTTCCGTCAGCGATAAGTGAAGGCGCATTGAATGGGTAAACTGTCGTGCCGTTTCCGTCGGTGAAATCGCTCTCATATGGAGTCAATGCTGGTGATTCGAATTTCCAGACTATCTTACCTGTATTCCAATCAAAAGCATAAACACCTGAATAAGCATCTCTATAGAACATGCCATAAGCTGATGCACTACCATAGGTTCCCCAGCCTGGTTCATCCCATGGATAATCCATAGTATCACTCTTCCAAGATAGTTTTCCTGTAAGTAGGTCGTAGCCAAGGTAGTAGCCTTTAGCAGAGAGCATTGCAACTTTTCCATTGTCAGCAACGTTTGAGCTTCCGCTATACACAGGTTCATCATTCGAGGCATTCCATAGTACATTGCCAGTTGTAAGACTTGCTGCAACTAAGGTTTGTCCAACGTAACCGCCTCCTTCTGTTATACCACTGATTTGAACCGCAACACCTACACCATAATCAGTCGTACTAGGTAAACTACTGAATGGCCATGAAACATTGTTCATTATTCTGCTTGTAAAGTTAGTAGAGGTTTCAAAGGTCGTAAAGTTGATTAAACGATAACGTTGAGCTGCTGGCACTGAAGTTCCAAGATTTTGAACGCCTAAGGCAAACCCATTCATGTAGTACGTCGCCGAAGTCAACGGGGCAATTGATACATTCGTATATATAGCGCCACTAAATGGACTGTATTTTATTAATCTACCATTGCCAATGTAAACTAGAAATGTGTTTGTCGTTGGCAGCTTGGGTACTACTCCTGGAACCGGCATAGATCCGCCACCGTATTCAATAGCTGTTGGTTCAGGAACCCCTGTTTGGCTCCAAAATAGCTCACCAGTTCTTAGATCATAGGATTCCCACGCATCCACTGCAATGTTCTGTACAGTGCCGTTAACGGTTGTAGGCATAACTTTTTTGTTAACCTCGTAGCATCTTCCTTGGAATATAATAGTTGGTTCATTGCCATCGCCGACGTTGGGCCAGATGTAATTTTCTTTAGCAAATCCAGAACCGACTAAACCGCCGATTTCACCCTGTCGTTTCCATACAACATGTGGACTATTTGGTCCTTGAACCCATGGAACAAAGTATTGTCGAGGATTGTAGTACTTATTCGTCGCTGGATATCTAGAATCCCATTCAGACATTGAGGATGCTTGTGCAGGTCCGAACCATGGATAGTCACCTAGAATTGGCCACCATTCACGGTTTTCGATCTGTACTGGTCGTACCCAGTAATCTGTTGGTAATGGAACAGGTTGCACTGACCATACCATATCTTGTTGCACAGTAAGTGTTTGTTCTTCAGTCGAATCAGGCTGATAGTAAGCTGAAGTAGTGTATCTTTGGTAGTTTGTTTGCGCCATGTATGCTCCTGATGTCAATGAATAATTGCCTGCCGGGAAGTAAGTTCCAGCAAAATCAAATTTCAGCTTCCATATACCAACTTGATCTGCCACGTATTCTAACCATGCAGTACCATCTGCAACGTACGAATCCATTGTGATAACATCTTGTTTTCCGTCTGGTTTTGTGATAGTCAGTTTGTAGTCTGGGTGCCATCTTCCAGCTCCAGGCGCAGGGGTCGTCCACATGTTTATCAAGAAGAGTTGATTAAGACCCACCGGATTTGGTCGATAGCTGAGGAATGCTTTTGTCGGAACAATAGCATCCGGAGTAACGCCTGTTTGTAATGTTCCACTTATTGGGGAAGCAAGTTGTGCCTTAGCTGTTTGAATCGTTAATGCAAACAAAATAGAAACAGTAAGCATCAAGATAAAACTGATAGCAACTGCTGTTTTCATATTTATTGATTTTAACATTTTCTTTATCCTTCTTTTATATTTCGAAATTTTAGTTTCGAATAGCGGCTCTATAAAGAGTTTCATATATAAAATTTGTCCAAAAGCACCTATTTAGCTAGAAAATAGGAAACTTTGCTGTTTGACTATTCAAAACTAGTTATTACACTCATAGTTGTATCATTGAACTCACAAGCAACTTTGTATCCAGAAAGGGTAAGATATTCATCAATAACTATACTCCAAGAATTTTGTTGTGGCTCGATACAATAACAAATTCCAGGAAAAGAATAGGAAAAGAAAATCCTCATTTAAGCTCTAAAAGTGTTAATGGAGCGGGCTCGACGGGAATTGAACCCGCGACCCCCGGATTAAAAGTCCGGTGCTCTAGCCTGACTGAGCTACGAGCCCTCACGATAAAACGTGATTACACGAAGGGAAAATTATGAGGAGGTTTTTTAGTATTTCTGTTGTAAAACTGCCAAAAAGCGAGCTACTGGGAAAGCTTCTAATATTCTAATTCTGAGAACGTTGACACCACATACCGGAGTATTGATAAGTTTCTGAAACTACACGATTTCTGGAAGAAAAATAGTATTAGTACATTATTCGCGCGCGCTAGTTTTTGACGTTTTCTGTTAAGAATCGATTATAACACATACTAACAGTTTTGGAGATAAATATATACGTCCGATGCCGTAAAGCAATTGGCGATTTAATGTTCAACCAAAGAGGGTTAAGTAAGCTAAAAGCAATCCTACTCATAGATATCATAATCGTTGCCATAGCTGCTGGAACTTACCTGTATTTGACTAGTTCAGGAATGATAACCATAGGGCTTAAACCTGCTGAATTCAAACTAACTGATCTTGAGATTGCCCCCCTTGAAGCTGATGCAGGTGAACCAGTTGTTATTTCATTTAATGTGACTAACGTAGGTGAGTCAGATGGTAATTACACTGTTGTGCCTGTTGTGAATGGTGTACCTAAGGAGAATATCACGCTTGTCGTGAATGATAATCCTTGGGATAATCAAACTGTAACTTTGGCTCCTTCGGAATCTACCTTAATATCTTTTGTAGATACAGAAAGCGTTGAGGGAAATTACACCGTGCAAGTCGGTGACCTAAGTGGGGCTTTCTTTTTAAAGCCAGCGCCTATTGAATCTAGCAACGTTGAAGTATCCAAATTGCTGGCGACACCATACGAAGGCTGGGTTAGTGATGAAATCCACATCACGGCAACAGTCAAGAATGTTGGCGAGGCAGGCAGCCTTGGAGTAAAACTTTCAATTACATCAAAAGACTCAGCAGATTCATACAGCGAGACTAAACGTATAGATCTTGGTTCGGGTGAAAGCACAACAGTCGACTTTTTATACACCGCTAAAAATGAAGGAACTTTCAACGTTAAGCTGGGAACTCAAGTATCCGGTTTCGTCATTGTTCCAAATGGATACCACAACCTTCTTGTGGTTTCAGCACCCAAACAGGGACTAGATTTCAAGATTGATGGAAAACCATACAAAACCCCACATACTGAACTCTTAACTGTTGGTGTACCCCACACAGTTGAATTTCCAGCAGCAGACCCAACTGGAAAGTTCGGTTTTCTCCAATGGGAACCTTCATCACCACCATTGGAGGGAGATGGCTCTACAAACCCAAGCAGACAGATAACTCTAACACAGCGTCAGACAGTTAAAGGCTCATTCAGTGGAGGTTCGTCTTGTCCATCACTGTACCTTTGGAATGGTGAAGAATATGTGTACATGCAAGAAGTATCGAACCACGGCTGGCTAGGATATACGAAAGACGTGTACTCCAATGGATCATTAGACTACTGGAGAAATAATCCATGGGATTACATCCCACTTAATAAGAGTCAGCTTCAGGCATCAGGCGGCTACTATTTGATTAACTTGACTCAGAGATGGGATGAAGTATTCTACCTTGATTCCGCATACATGTTAGTTGTTGATCATCCCGCTGATCAAAATGTATATTCAACTATGACCGAACAATATATTGACCCAGCCTATATGGGTAATATTTACACTGTCAGCACGAATCCTCTCAAACCTGTTTCTGCCTCCAATGAATTAGTTACTTTCTATAATGGCAAAATAACCAATGTCTACAATACAGTTGATGCTTTATCCGCAATTACAAGTATGGATGGAGTCTATACGACAGGCTTCAACGGCAAGTATAGTCAAGATTGGAATAATCAAACATGGAATAGACTAACACTGAATTTGGGCAACTTAACTGGAGCACCGCAGATTAAACTTGTATTAAGAGCTATCGTTAATTGGGGACCTGCAGATAGTTACACTAACTGGATGAACAAGTTCTACTCGACGACGGTACCTGATGGTACAGAGCCCACTCCTGTTCCATTCATGGAGGTTAAAGATATCAATGGTAACTGGGTGCGTGTTCCTGATAGTAGACAAATTCCAATGCCACCAGATACGCTTGCGAGAAGCTATGTTGTTGATTTAACAGGATTATTCCCCAGCAACAATTACTCGTTGAGAATAAACAATTTCTGGAACGTAACTTATGATTACATCGGCATAGATACATCGCCACAACAGAATTTAACTATCCAGAAAATTGATCCTCAAGCCGTTCTGCGCCAAGAATTTAGCGTAGCCGGGACGATGTCAACAGGCAGTTTCACAAGGTACGGCGACGTAACGAACTTGCTTCTGACTGAAGATGACAAGTTTGTGATTGGACGACAAGGCGATTCCGTAGAGCTCAAATTCCCGACGAATAACCTTTCGTCTCCAGCATTAGGAATGGTACGCGATTACTTCTTCTTCGTCGCTGCTTGGTTTAAAGTCGAATACGCCAACTATGGTTTTGGACCTGGACATGATGGTTTTACGGTTGACCCATTACCTTTCCACAATATGAGTGGTTTCCCCTATCCATTGGCAACAGAAAGCTATCCGTATGACTCTGCACATAATGCTTACTTACAAGAATTTAACACGCGTGTAATAAGCCCCGCAAGTCAAGAGAGTTTCTTACCTATCTTAATTCCAGCAGCTGCGATAATTGCAATTATAGCCGTTGATTTAGGTGTTCTTGTCCGCTATAGAAAACGGAGCAAGGTAACGCCACCGTGAATGATTCTTTGTCATTAGTTCAACTCAGCAAGATTCATCAATATAGTCCATTCGAGGCAAATCATTCTTGATTGCTGACCTTATGGTTGGACTCTTACAAGCAATAGTTTTTGTAGGTTTAGCACTAGCAGGGATTCTTGCTATTCTTGAATGGAAGAAAGATTTAACTTCAAAAGTATCTTATGTTAGATTTTTCGTTCAAGCTATCTCAGAAGTAGCAATTTTCATTGTAATTTCAAATTACTTATGGCTCGGAATTGTTCTCGCTGTAGTTTTATTCATGACATTGTTTTTGGGCAGATTTTTCTGCGGCTGGATTTGTCCTTTCGGATTCTATATGGATTTAGTAACGTTACTACGTAAACGATTGAGGAAACACTACATGAACATTCCTGAACGATTAAACGTAAACTTACATAGACTTAGGTACGTTCTGCTTTTTGCGTTATTGATCTTTCCTTTAATTTTGGTTGGTCCATTAATTATGCAATTATGGCCATTAGCAATCTATTTGTTGGGTCCTTTCAATTCCCCGAGAATCTTGTTAGGTCCGATGGTGCCTTTATTTACGCCCTGGACTTCACTTTTTAACTCTAACCTCAACTTTCCTTATGTTGATCAAATAATCCACTACTCGACAACAACAGATTTTGCTCTTGCATTCATATTGATTTTTGTTGACTTAACTATAGTCAGCTCTTTTGTGGTTAGACGATTCTGGTGTCGGTTTTGTCCAACAGGCGCGTCGTTTGGTGTGTTGAATCGGATTAATGGTTTGAAGTGGATTCCACTTCTTCATCTTGATAAGAATAGAGACAAATGCACTAAATGTGGTATTTGCAAACGAGTTTGTCCACTACAAGTTACCGAAGTTTATGAACGAAAAGATGGAAGAATTATGACAACAATGTGTATGCTTTGCTTACGATGCGTTGAAATGTGTCCCTCCGAAGACGCCTTAAGAGTAAACCTTGGATCAAAGACTCTTTTTGGTTCACGTAACTGGTTAGAGCCTTCAAAGAGTGAATGAAAAAAATGGATGAAGCAAGTAAGACAAATGCAGAAGTACCTATGTTTAGCTTTGCACGTTTGTTTTCGAAAGTTTTTGTCTGTAATGTAACCTTTAAATGCGCAATCTTCCCCAATAATACAAAAAACATAAGAGCTTAAGAGATATGTCGTTAGTGCCTGGAATTTCTAATCCATACCTTGCAGCCTTTGCGGGTGGCTTGTTCTATGGTTTGGTATTCTGTACGTCTGCCTGCCTTCCTTATGTTGCCAGTTATGTTGCAGGTATTGGAGCAGGTTTCCGAAGAGGCATAGTTGTAACGTTGACCTATAATACTGGACGCATAGCTGCATATGCCATGATTGGTGGAGCAATAGGTATTCTAAGTGGTAGTTTTAGGTTTTTTGTAGATCAATCCTCGTTATTGCCTCTTCAACAATACTCTTCAGTCGCCTTTGGGATTGTAACCATAATAATTGGCGCAAGCATCTTAATGAAAAGTAGGAATTTATCCTGTGATCATACTGAGCAACAGATCATGAAGCAGCATGTAATAAAACCGAGAAAGTTTGATTTTGGTGCATTCTCCTTAGGATTGTCTAGGGGCTTGATTGTTTGTCCAGCCTTGCTTGTATTATTACTGTATTCATTGACTTTTGGGACGCCTATTGATAGTTTAGCCTTAGCTGTTTTGTTTGGTTTGGGAACAGGTCTCTCACCTCTACTCTTGTTAGGTGGTGCAACAGGATGGCTACTGAACAAAGCTCCCTTGTTCCGTAAATGGATATCAAGACTTGGTGCAATTACACTTATGTTGATGGGGATAGGAACAATGGTGACGACAATGGTGACTTCCGGGTAGGTGAAAAAGATATGGTATATGAAATCTTAGGTGACGCATTAAGGTTAACGGTGCTTGCAGGATTAGCTGTAGCTGGAGTGTTGGCTGTTTTAATATGGTTAAGAAATCCAACACGAAAAGTAACGTACCTAAGGTTCATAATAGGTGCAATATCTGTCGCAGCTATTTTCTACATGTTTACGTTTACTCAGTTGTGGTTTCTCCTTGTTATCACTGTGATTCTATTTATGACGATCCCATTGGGCAGACTATTCTGTGGTTGGATATGTCCATTTGGTTTTTACATGGATTTAATAAGTCAACTAAGAAAAGCAACAAAAATACGGTACCGTTTACTGCCTGAAAGACTTAATGGATTCCTCAACCGATTCAGGTATGTAATCCTCTTGTTCTTCTTGATTTTACCATTCCTCTTGGGTCCGATAGCTGATTGGCAGTACCAGTTCAGCTATTATCTTACAGGTCCCTTTAAACCTCTTTCAATCCTACTCGGTCCTTTGGAACCATTAATTATTCCATGGGTCGGGGTACTTAGCATAGCTGGCATAAACTTCAGTTGGCCTTACCTTACACCTATAATGTACTATTCGGGAACGGAATTTACTGGAATTGTTAATTTAGTTTGGCTTACTGCTTCATTCTTCGTAATCGTAACGTTTGTCGGTTCATTCTTCGTACGAAGATTCTGGTGTAGATTCTGTCCAACAGGCTCTTCTCTTGCAGTTCATCATAACGGAAAATCATCCACAATTCTCTATTTGGAGAAGAATGAGGAAAAATGTACTAAATGTGGTATCTGCCAACGAGTCTGTCCTCATCAAGTTAAAGAACTATATGATCAGAAGGAAGGAAAGATAACTGCTACAACCTGCACATTATGTTTAAGATGTGTAGAAATGTGTCCATACGAGGACACTTTAAAAGTAAAGATAGGAAGAAAGACTATCTTCAAATCACGTAATTGGTTAAAACCGCTAAACGCATCACAGAGTGAATGATGAAAATGCACAGAGAAAAAAGAAAGAAGAACAATCAAGAAAACAACAAAGAGAAAAATCAAGACAAAAAACAAATAGATATTCAAGAAAGAAGATATATTCCAGAACTTCCTCAGAGAGAGATTGATGAATTACGCAACTCAGCCAAAGCTATGTCTGATAGAGTGATGGCTGATAACATTGAGAGGATGAAAAAAACCTCTGCAAATCGACCTGAAGGCATGAAATATTTTGATGAGATGGCGACCTTCGTACAACGAGAGAAAGAATTGAAAGAAGCGAAAGCGAAGGGCAAAAAAGTCATTGGTTATTTCTGTATGTTTGCCCCTATTGAACTCATTGTCGCTGCCGATGCAATTCCAGTTCGAATCAATTCAGGTTGGTATGATACATCCAAAATTGGCGATCGTATCGTACCAGTTGAAGTGTGTCCTGTTATAAGATCAACAATCGGAGCGAAAATGATTGGGCTTTCACCATTCATGGAACTAAGTGATGCTATAATCAGCGTGTTGACTTGCGATGGCATGACAAAACTAAGTGAAGTTTTGAGCGATTATAAACCGGTTTGGGCTATGCCTTTACCACGTGTTAAGGATTCCCCACATTCATTAGAATTCTGGCATGAAGAAGTTGAGGCAATGAAGCGACAACTTGAAGAATTCACTGGAAACAAAATTACATCGAAGAAGCTGCGAGCCGCGATTGAATTAGTTCAGAAAGCAACAAAAGTGTTTCGGCGATTACAGGATTTACGCAAGGGTTCACCTGTAATTATGGGTAGAGATGCCATGCTAGTAAATCAAGTCTTCCTATGGGACGATATTGCCCGATGGACTGAGAAAACAGAAGCATTATGCAACGAATTGGAGCAACGTCTCAAAGAGAAAAAATGGGCTTGTCCACCCGATACGCCACGTGTTATGGTAACGGGTACACCAATGTTTTGGCCTGATAATTGGAAATTACCCACGCTAGTTGAGGAGGCTTCTCCTAGAGGAGTTATTGTAGCAGATGAATTATGCTCAGGTGAACGACTGTTGTATGATCCGGTTGGTGTTGATGAATGGACTAAGGATGATATGTGGAAAGCAATTTCCGAACGCTACCTAATGGCGTCTACATGTCCATGTTTTACATCAAAAGACGGCAACGAAGACCGCATCAACTGGTTATTAAATAAGGTCAAAGAATGGAAAGTAAACGGAGTCATCTACTACGTCGTCCGAGGCTGCATGCTATACGCCATGGAGTATACCCGAGTGAAACGAGTTTTGGACAAGTTAAACATTCCAGTCTATTACTTAGATACGGAATACACACGAGAAGACGTAGGACAAATGAAAACCAGAGTAGAAGCATTCTTGGAAATGCTTTCTGCTCGAATAGACTTTTAGGAGCAATGATCAATGGCGACAGCTGGTATCGATGTAGGAACCCAAACCGTGAAAGTCGTTGTCTTGCAGAATGATGCGATTGTGGGTCAAGCAAAAGTATTCAGTGGTTTTGATCCTGCTGAATCTGTAGAGGAAGCCATGGCGACGGCATTGACTGACGCAAAGTTAACAACTGTGGATATAAAGCATATTACAGCGACTGGTTCAGGAATGGACTTAGCGCCCAACAAGAATAGCACGATAAGTATGATGGGTGCAGATGCAAAAGCGGGTGTGCGACTTTTTCCTAAGGCTCGGACTATTATTGATGTTGGTGCCGAGGAAGCTCGAGCCGTAAAATGTGATGATAATGGTATTATGGTGGATTTTGTCGTCAACGAACGATGTGCTGCAGGTGCGGGTGCCTTTATCGAAGCGATGGCACGGGCACTGGAGTTGAAGATGGAGGATATGGGTCCTTTGTCTCTTAAGGCAGAACGTTCTAGTACGATTAATGCGTCATGCGTGATTTTTGGCGAGAGCGATGTTGTAACTTTAATTCATCGTCAAGAATCTAAGCCAGAGATCGCTCGTGCAGTCTTTGATGCGATGGCTGACCGAATTTCTTCGATGGTACGGCGACTTGGTATTAATCCTGATGTTATGCTAGTTGGTGGTGTAGCTAAGGATGTTGGTTTTGTGGCATCTTTAAAGCGGAAATTGGGTGTAGATTTATCTATCCCGGAGAATCCTGAATATGTCGGAGCTTACGGTGCAGCACTTGTCGCTGCTATTCGGGCAAAAGAGGCTTAATAATGAAGGAAAACGTTGAGTTTTGGCGTTGGCAAGAATACCATCGTGTCTTTTCGAACAAGAAGTGGAAGAATAAGGAAATCATAACTGCTGGTGTTGATGTTGGTTCAGTCGGTTCAAAAGCAGCGATCATGATTGATGGCGACATTTATTCGTATGGTGTAACGCGTACGGGTTCGAACAGTCCAGAGAGTGCTAATAAAGCCTTGGGCATGGCTCTTGAAGATACAGGGTTGAGAACTGATGACTTAAAATATATTGTTGGAACTGGTTATGGCAGAGTAAATGTGCCCATGGCTAACAAGGCTATCACAGAAATTGCCTGTCATGCGAAAGGTGCAAATTACATATGGGGACCTTCTGTGAGGACAGTTCTTGACGTTGGTGGACAAGACATCAAAGCTATTCGTATTGATGAAACAGGTAGAGTTGTCTCGTTCTTAATGAATGATAAATGTGCTGCAGGAACAGGTAGAGGTATGGAAGTTTTTGCTGATCTACTAAAAATCTCAATTGAGCAGATAGGCGAAGTATCATTGCAAGTTGCTGAAGAACCTGAACCTGTAAGTTGCACCTGCGTTGCATTTGCAAAAACTGAAGCGATGGGTTTATTGCGCAAGGGCTGGAGTAAGGAAAAAGTGTTGGCTGCTTATACTCGAGCTATGGCTGTGCGTATGGCGAATCTGATTAATCGTGTTGGCTTGGAGCGGGAGCTTGTTGTTACGGGTGGCCAATCCAAGAATATTGGCATCGTGTCGCGAATTGAGGAAAACCTGGGCGTTAAGACGTTACCGTCTCCGAATTGGCGCGGTGATGGCTTAGACCCAATGGTTGCAGGAGCGATTGGTGCAGCACTGTTGGGTAAAGCTTTGTACTTGAAAGCACAGGGTGGATAAACAATAATTACATACTATGGGTACTCTGATGGTTCAGGCGAATTCTTTGTAATCATAGACGCAGACAAATGTGATGGCTGTGCCAAATGTTTATCGGTGTGCCCTCAAAAAGCGTTGTTGATGGAAAGCCAGTTAATTGATTTAGATGATAAGAATGTAGCTGCAATAGCAGAAGAACATAGAAAAAAAATCAAATACACTTGTCAACCATGTAAGCCAGAAAAGGGTAAAACACCCTGCATTGAGGCATGCCCAAGAAAAGCAATTACATGTGTTTGGAACCCTCGTTGAGCCACTAATAACTGTTGTGATTCCAAAACTATTCTTGATCAGTTAGATTCCTTGAATTGCTTTACCTTTTCCGAAAAACAGCGAAACAGTAACTGTAGACCAAAAAAACAATAAACTTATCTAAACATATGAATCTGGGTAACAAGGGTCATTTTTACTTACTGAGAGCAAAAATACGTCAGTATCGACGAGATTATGGCGTATTCGTGTTGTGCATATTACAGATTCTTATAGCTGCGTCTGTGTAGGGATTCGTTTTAGCGATTCGTCATCTTTATCTACCAAGTGGCAGTACTTTGATGCAAGCAATGGGAATACGGTATGTCACACAAGCCTCAGTCTAAGGATGAAGCATTGGAAGCCTTAGATTTTGTTGTTAACGTTTTGAAAGAACATGAGAAGGATCTTGACAAACTTATCGGCGAACTTGCTACTATAACAGGACAGATTGGCTCAACAAGCGAGTTAACAGGAAAAGTTGAAAAAATTGAGCAGAATGTCACAGACCTGCAATCGGAGATTAGTAACCTTATCAATTGTTTGTCAATCCGATCAACTCAACCATCAAATTCAATGATCTCATTGATAAGTCGCGAAACAATGACGCCAATAGATACAGACGTCAATACTCCTAAAACTCTGACAGAGGTACAACGTATTGTTGCTCCAATCATGAAGTCTAGTTTTATTCCCAATATGCCAGTAATTCTTAGATGTAAACAATGGGATGACTTTCAGTCTTTGGCTTTTAAATCTCAAACAATGTCGTTTATGGTTAAAGAGGCTGAGCATACATTTCAGGTTGATGCGCTGAAGGATAACCAGATTATGACATACACGGGTGATTTGCCGAAAATTCCTGTTTTGTTGAAGATCTGGTTGATGAAACAGTTAAGTGTTGATGAGAAGAAAATTTTGGAAGGCGTTTTGGCTTTAGGCTAAACTTCTGTTTGTGTGTTTTTGTTGTCTTTTGATAGTTATTTTTCGGTCTTATTTTGAATGCATAACCTTTATTAGAATATTATATCTTAAGCATCACGATGCGCTTTGGAGGAATACCTGAGGTTGAAGGCACACCAAACGAGCCAACAGAACTTTTTCCGTTTTCGAAGCCTTCTCCTTTCTCCTCGATGACGGATTGACTCTTTGGACAGCCAACAAACAATGACGTACCCTCCAAAACACACCTAAGCCCCAACAATAAAGCTGACAACCATGGATTACGAAAAAAAACTCACACGAAAAGAAGTATTAGAGGAAGTCGCTAAATTCCAAAAAAATATGGAAGAACTTAGATTAATCAGAGATGTCATAAATGACATTAGATACTATAGGCATATGATTCGTTTAAGACGTTTTGATTAAGGTAATTCAAAGAATCTTCATTAATACTAAGCTTAATGATTTTTGCAGTTTACAATTAAAATACTGAACTCACACTGTTTTACTATTTTTGGACTCGAGAAATCAGGAGCATGTTACTCTTGCGTTGTCTATTCTATTGTGTTTTATAGCCTCACGAACAATAGCAAGCGCTACTTGTTCACCCATTTTTGCCAACGTGGCGACATCATCAGCATAGGCTTGGAATGATGCGTGCTCTTTGGTTCCTAAGAAAACTTCACGAATCTTACCGCTATGCATGGCTGTTTCTATGAGAAACCAAACATCAACGCCCCAGCCATCTGGAGGCTCATTATCAAGTAATTCTTTCCAGACTTTAGCTTTAGCCGCAACCTCTCCACTCAATGGTTGATCGAAATGTGCAAGTTCAGGAAAGAACACACCGAGCAATGGTCTTGCAACTAGTTTTGTTACCCCAGCATCCCTTGGAGAACGCAGGTATGTTCCTCTTGACATATCATAATGATCCTCATCTATTGCGCCAACAAGTTTATCGAGCCATTCACTAGTTAAATTCTTCAGGTCAGAGTCTAAAAACACGATAATGTCGGGTTTTTTTGCTAATGCTGCTTCTAAACCAGCCTTCATCGCTGCACCTTTACCAGGATGCATACGTTTCTCGCTCATTACTACTTCTGCCCCATTTTCTTCTGCGATACTGCGTGTATCATCGGTCGAGTACCCATCGGCTAACACGATGCTTGGCTTATACTTACTCTGCTTAACGGCATCCATGCAAGCTTTTATTGTGCCAGCCTCATTCTTAGCTGGAAAAATAACAGTAACTTTTGGTAGCGATCCTTTATGATTTTCCTTCATTTCAGAACCGATGCTCACAAACTCTCCCTCTTAAAAGCTCATTAGATAACACATAATTTTCGCATATTTAAGTACCATGTCCTATACTTACAAACAAAACTAAAGATAGAAGTGAACCTTCATTATTTCAAATCTTCAATATTGTGAGAGAACAGAAAGCATGCAGTTACGCATAAGGTCATACTCCAACTATTTTTCTCTAGAGTAAGGTTTTATAATTGATCTTGCTATTGTGTTTCCAACGTCGCTGTTTACTAAGTGTGACTGATTATAGGTCTTGCTTAGTCAACAAATACCACTTAGTCTAATATTCTTAAGGTGCAGCACTCATGTTAGCCTTTGCTTAAATCCTTGCTGCATCGTTTTGTCCGTTTGAAGCGGCGAAACGTATATTTCAAACCATTAAAAATACGTCAACGAGGGATAAACGCCCTAATGAGCGAACAGGAAGAACAACCCAACAATATTCAAAAACAGCTTGATGCTGAAAAACAACGTTCAGAGGAATACCTAAACCGACTTAAGTACTTGCAGGCAGACTTTGAGAACCTCAGAAAACGCTGCGATCGTCAAGTAGAAGAGACCAAAAATTACGTTACTGAACGAATCATGCTTGACCTGCTAGATGTTGTTGACGAATTAGAATTAGCCGTCAGGACAGGTGAAACATCACACGATGTAAAACTCTTAGTCGAGGGCGTTCAAATGACCTTAAAGAAGTTCAGAAAAGTTCTTGAGCGAGAAGGCGTATCGGCTATAAAATGTGAAGGGCAAGTCTTCGATCCGATTAAGCACACTGCTATCGAAAAAGTTGAACGTGAAGGTGTCAAAGGCTGTATCGTTGGCGAAGAGGTCAGAAAAGGCTACATGATAAAAGGTAAGGTTATTCGACCTAGTGCAGTTAAAGTCGAAGTTGCCCCTCCAGAAGTATCAAGTTCACAAAACCAGAAAGAAAAAGAAAATGAAGAGAAAAAGAGGGAAGAATAAAAATGAGTAGTACAAAAACAGAAAAAGTATTAGGAATTGATTTAGGAACAACCAATTCAGCTGCGGCTATATTCGAGGGCGGACGCGCCACCGTCATACCCAGTGCTGAAGGCCCCACAATGGCGGGCAAAATGTTCCCTTCAGTCGTTGCCTTCACTAAAGACGGGCAACTATTGGTCGGCGAACCCGCTAAACGACAAGCCACAGCAAACCCCGAAGGAACAATTTTTGAAATAAAAAGAAAGATGGGAACCAACTACAAAGTAAACGTCTACGGGAAAGAGTACACGCCACAACAGATATCCGCGTTTATCCTACAAAAAATCAAGAAAGACGCGGAGACATATTTAGGCACACCAATCCGACGAGCAGTCATCACGGTACCAGCTCATTTTGATGATAATCAACGTCAAGCAACCAAAGATGCAGGTGAAATCGCAGGCTTCGAAGTGATGCGCATCATCAACGAGCCAACAGCTGCATGCCTTGCGTACGGTATTGATAAACTCGAAAAAGAGATGAAAATCTTAGTCTTCAGCTTCGGTGGTGGAACACACGATGTTACCATCATGGATTTTGGTAAAGGAGTCTTTCAAGTCCTAAGTACCAGTGGAGATACACAACTTGGTGGCACAGATGTTGACAGAGCAGTGATGGATTATGTACTGGATGAGTTTAAACGACAAACAGGCGTAGATATGACAAACGATAAAGCTGCCATGTCTCGACTTAAGGATGCTTCAGAAAAAGCAAAAATCGAACTCACAACTTTAATGTCAACAGATATCGATCTACCGTTTATTACAGCCGATAGCACCGGACCAAAACACTTGCACCTTACGTTAACACGCACGAAACTTGAATCTCTCGCACAACCTATTGTACAAAAGACTCAAAGCACCATCATGAGAGCGTTACAAGATGCAAAGCTGACTCCTTCAGGCATAGATAAAATCATTCTTATCGGTGGTATGACACGCATGCCGCTCGT
>DATGZD010000047.1:0-6266 GCA_035297385.1 Candidatus Sulfotelmatobacter sp.
AAGTATTTGTTGATGTCTCGTCTATAATCCTCTAGGACTTTGTTTGCTTCAGCTAATGCTACTTTTCTGTCACCCATACAGACGGCGATGCCTAAACTTGGTTTATCTAATCTACCCGTTGAATTTAGGACGACACTGAATTCTCGTGCATCCCTTAATGCTGTTGAGGGTTGTTCACGTAATAATATGTATATGTTGCCAATGAGTTTGTCCACTTCAAGGTGTAACCCTTTTGATAGGAGATATTCAGCAAGTCCTGTGCAGAGATGTTTTCTTTCTTCATCTGATAGATCTCGAAGTGCACGTAGTTTATCTCCATCTTTTACTGTAATACCCACGTTATTTAGGAAAGCTACGGCTGCACCATCATCACCACTGATGCCGGGAATAAAGGGACTTGTTGAACTGGCCAATGCTTTGTGAATTGGTCTTGTTTCTCGACCAAAAAAAGTTAAGTCTTTTTCAACCTTGACTAAACCTGAATTCACAGCGTCTTCAATGATTAGTGTGTTTAATCCTTCCATGCTTTTTTGATCATATTTATCCTGCATATCCCCTAAAGCACCAACAATCGCGATGGGTGCTAAATCTACATTTAACGGATTAATTGCTTTAGCTGCAAAATAGGCAACTCCTGAACCACTTACATCTGTTGCTCCATCGATGTCATAAAGATGTGGATTTACCTGTATGAAATTGCTGTTTGTTGTGTTTGCGACAATTTGATGATGATCTAAAATTACAATTCTTTGGTTAGGAACTTTTTCGTTTAGTATATCGATGTATCCGCTACCAAAATCTGTAAGCACGACAAGCTGTGGTTTGCCTGTGATCATATCGTTAATGATTTTGTCGTCAACCCATTGCGTGACTTTGACTCGGTATCGTGCATCTAATCGCAATAGTGCTTTGCTTATGATTCCTGCTGCTGCTATTCCATCGGCATCTAAGTGTGAGAAAACTTGGATTGAACCATCGTTTTGTACTGTTTCTCTGATTGTTTTTGCTGCTTGTGTTGCTGCAGCGTTGAAGTTGTCTATCTGGATTTTTGTGAGTTTCATGAGTTTCACATTTATAGATTTGACGGAAGTCGTAGATTATGAGCTTACGGATTATGCTTTACGCTTTTTGAAGTAAGAAGCGCAATAAAACATAAACTGGTGGCGTACAATAAATTAAATTACAGAAGCGATTTTGGCTTCGTACTTCCAGTTTTTAGGTAATACGCCTTCTCGTTTATAGTATCGTGAAAGTTTATGGATACGTGCTTCGATGATTTGCATGTTCCGTTTGTTGTGTAAATCTTTCTTATTCTTCTCCATGTGCACGGCCAAGCTTTGAGCTTTACCGATTAGATTAGCTAAGTCTTCAGGCATCGATGGAGCAAGGTTTTCTGCTTTCAAAGTTTCGCTTATACTTTTACCTGTGATTGGCTTCACGAGTGGAATGGCATACTGATCACGCAGAATAGTACCTATACTGCTCGTTGAATGTCCTTCTTTAGCGAGTTTAATTATGAAAGCATCGACTTCCTCAGGCTGATATTTACACCAGCTTGGTGGGCGTCTACTTACAGGACGAATTGAATGTGATTTTCCCTTTTCTTGTTTTGGCATGCAATTCACTTAGCACCTTAAGCCACTGTAACCAAATATTTAAAAGTAGTCCCATCCACAAACGCAAACATTGGGCACACAGATTGCGGTTCCTTCCATTATGTGTCCATAATATTGTTTTGTTATCAAAGCCATGTCAGCCTGTTAAGCATTGGGTGACTGATGAGATAGTGGGTGGCGTTAAGATCTATGTTTGTTTTGGATCTGAACGTCGAAGTATCAGGGTATATTGCGTGTGACGTAGAAGGTATGAGTCATGTTGGAGAGGGAAAGAGATGAAAAAGGAAAAGAAAAGAATTTAGACATAGCATTCTATAACCCATAAATGAGAAAAATTTTTCTCAAAAATCAGTGTTTTTAACATGAAAGAAGACTTAATTGAACAGCGAGTAACTCTTGTTAAATGCATGTTTAAGGGTCTTACTGTTCAAGCTGTAGCTGAAGACATGACTAAAAATATTTCTGACCTCTGTGAACAAGAGAAAGCAGTTCGTCGTATTCGAAGAGGTTGGAATAATCGAGATAGTTGGATGGATTTAATTGTTCGAATAAATAGTAAATCTTTCTTAGCTGAATTAACTGGAAGTGTTCAAGAAGGCATGATGAGTCTCAGTTTCACGAAGTTCACTGATAATCATACAAGTTTCTGCTTCACCAATAAACTTGCTTACTTCATGAGGATCATACTGTTTATATAATTCTTTAAAACCTACCACAACATTTTGTTGATTGTATCCTTTAACTGTACGTAACATTTCATAATGTTTACGTAAAACCCTTTTCCGCTTAGCATTAATGAATGGTTGACCACGTTCAGGTAAAATTTAGTGTCTGTTTCTTTTATGTCATTTTGGCAATAGCGCACTCTCTCATACCATTATTCTACTTCTAAATCATCTAACAAACGTTCATATGCTAACCTGCGTTTTTGCTTTAAATTAAATCGACTCCATAATTGCGCAAGGGAATGAGTCAACTTAAGTTCTTGTGGGTTATCTAATTTAAAACTAAGGTATTTTTCAAGAAATGCTACTCCCTTTGCGGTAATAACGTATTTCAAGTTATCTTGTGATATTGTAAGAAATCCTAATTTTCTTAATTCTGACAAATAATTTTCAGTTAACGGATATACAATATTAGAGTTGTGCAATATCTTAGAAGTAGACCTTGGTTTTAGACAATAATCAAGAATATTTGCATAAATATCCAAACAACCTAGCTTCTCATACAGTCTAGCAGACACGCTTTTTTCATCTCCCCGAACTACTCCTCTCCCCCTTTTTGAAATCTACACTGTTAGCTATTCTCTTTTCATTATATATGGATTTATTGAACTTAATTCTATAAAACAATTACACAGGATTTTGACACTCGATTTAAGGAATATATCAATTTTTGAAATAACAACTAAATATCATCTAAAATCAACGTTATTTTCTCAAGGCATAGAGCACTCTATCAATGGTTTATCAAAGTAAGGAGAAAGTTGACTTTCACTTGCTTTTACGTAGCAGGTGAAGAACCTTCATGTTTGCTCCTTGCTCTCCAATTAACTCGCTCTGCGAGAAACACTCAAACAGCTTGTACCCAAATGACAAAACAATATCAACCGATGTTAGCAAAAGAAGTCGATCAACCTTTTTCTAGCAAAGACTGGATCTTTGAGATAAAATGGGATGGATTTCGCGCAATAGCCTACGTTAATGATGAAGTCAAATTAATCAGTCGTAATGATATTGATCTTATTCGTAATTTTCCAGAGTTCCAAGAATTGAAGAGATTGACACATAATGTTGTTCTTGATGGTGAAATAGTCATCATTAAAGATGGAAAAAGCAGTTTTCAAGCTGTACAAGAAAGAGGAAAAGCCGTAAAAATAACTGACATTGAGAATGAACGAATAAAATCTCCTGCACAATACATTGTTTTTGATATATTGGAAAAAAATGGAAAATCACTCACAAATCTTCCATTAATAGAACGTAAACAAATTTTACAGGATTCCTTGGAAGAAGGTGAATTCATCAAACTTTCAGATTTCCTGGAGGATATAGGCGAAAAATATTATCAAGCAGCCGTAAATAATGATCTTGAAGGAATTGTGGCAAAACGAAAAGATAGTCATTATCAGCCAGGATTACGAAGTGCTGACTGGTTAAAGATTAAGAAGCACAAATCATGTGATTGCATTATTTTTGGGTACACAAAAGGAACTGGAATTCGAGCTAAAACATTTGGAGCCTTAATTCTAGGTCTTTATAACAAACAAATACGCAAACGAGTTTTTGTGGGCAAAGTTGGAACAGGATTCTCTGAACAAACATTAGAAACCTTAATGTTCAAATTCAGAAAACTTGAGGTTGAAAAAGCTCCGTTTAATCCTAAAATTTCTGATATAATAACATGGCTTAAACCTAAATTGGTTTGTGAAATACACTTTGATTCGGTCACGAGGGATGGAAAACTGCGAATGCCACGGTTTCATGCTTTGCGAGAGGATAAATCTCCTTTAGAATGTACTGTGGATCAGCTTTTTCCAAGACAATTTCTTGAGTATGCTTCAAAACGTAAGCATAAGATAGAGAATAGTAAAACGGAATTAGTTCATTAAATTTATGTTATTCAAATGCACGCTAAGAATCTTTAACTTGAGCATAACGGACGCGCGCGCTTTTCACTTTAACTACCCTCTCTGCTGTCCAAAGCGGTTGTTCCAGCATTTGTTTTTTAATAAGTTCAACATTATCTATTGATGTTTATGTGTGATGAATGTATTTCTTTGCATAAAGTTTGTGATGTTTGTGGTGATCCAGCATTTTTTTGTTGTCGATTTTGTAGAATAAGGTTTTGTCGTGCTTGTAATTTTAGTTTAAAACTGAAAGATAGGACTGTTGGTTACTGTTTTAATTGTGGCCTAAAATTAAATGCTCCCAAAAAATACTATTAGAAAACACTTAACTGCTATTAACAATTAACTTGCGCCCCGCCATAAGATCAATTCTTAACAGAAATCTTATTTTTCATATTAGAAAATGTACTCGTAAAAAATATTTATGCAGACTCAAGACATCCGCAAAAATACAATAAAAACGCGTTTTTCAAGTAAAATTAGTCCATAGAAACAAAATTTTAGTATAAATAGAGCTTCCAAACAAATTTTGACCATGATTTTTCTGTATACCTAGCGCGCGAACATCATCCGTCAATTTGGTATGGGTTCGTCAGGGTCTATTAGCACCTTTATTTCTATTACAGTGTCAAATTCTTTTTTTAGACGTTCTTCTATTTCGTAAGCTATTTTACCCGAATCTCTAACGGTCAAGTCAGCATCAACCACAACATGTATGTCGCCGATTAGGTAAGGTCCTAATTTTCTCATTCTTAGGCTATGAACCTGCTTAACATGCTTGACACTTCTAGCAATGTCCTCTATGTCTGTCAAGATTTCTGGGCATTGACAAGCATCCATCAGAACTAAAGACGCTTCTTTTATTATGGAATACACCATCGTGAAAACGAAGAACGAGATCACTATTCCAGCAATGGCATCAGCCTGCACAATGTTGAAGTATCTGCTCAGAGTGATTCCTATGAAAGCTGTTATGGATGTGAGCACGTCTTTAATCGAGTTGGAAGCATCTGTTTTGAGGGCCATAGAAGCATACCGTTTCGCCGCGCGATTCTTGTAGAATAGGAGACCTGAAGATACTGCGGTTGCTAATAGTGCAATTATCATGGCTAGTTCTGCGTTCGCTATTGCTGTAGGGTTGAGGAGTTCCAGATAGGATTCGTACAGGACTATTCCGCCTAGTGTTGCCATGAAAAATGCGGCGATTATGCTGCTGAATGTTTCAACTCGGTAGTATCCAAAGTGGAATTTTCCGTCGGGCGCTCTTCTTGATATGCGCAGTCCAATCCAAACGATGAGAGATACCCCAGCGTCGGCAAAGGATTGGATTCCGTCAGCAATCAATGCTACACTTAAAGTGAATATTCCCATGAAAACTTCGGCAAAGCCAACTAACAGTTGTGTGGCGAAAGATTTCTTGGCGACTTTTCCGCCCTGTGCAAGCGCGTTTGATTTCAGTTGACAAGCCTCAGTCTCTGCGGATGTAGAGACAAAAACGTTAAACTAAAACCTTGTTAGAGCGCTTGCGCTATTCCAATGGAGAAATCGCGGTTGAGGCACGTGCTATTCAGTTTTGGCTGCAATCTAATTTGAAATTTATAGCTGATTGAAGAATAAGGCTTCGAAATGTAGTTCTATCCATTCGCTTCTTAACCCTGTCCTGATGCCGAATAGTCCATCTGGGACTGGCGTGAACAAGAATATTATTGAGAATGGTGAAGTTTTGGAGGTAGAAGTTTTCTAATGTTGCTCCTGGAGCGCGCGCATACAGTACGCCCACCACAAATTAAATTCTTAACAGAAATCTTACTCTTCTTATTAGAAAATGTACTCGTAAAAATATTTATGCAGACTCAAGACTCCCGCAAAAATATAATAAAAACGCGTTTTTCAAGTAAAATTAGTCCATAGAAACAAGATTTTAGTATAAATAGAGGCTCCAATCAAATTTTACCTAAGCTTTTTCTGTACACCCAAGGGTTTTAGGTCGAATTAAAACAAAGAAACTGGCTGCAATTAAT
>DATGZD010000048.1:0-23495 GCA_035297385.1 Candidatus Sulfotelmatobacter sp.
GCGATTCCAATAGCAGCGGGTATTCTTGTTCCATTTGGAGTGGTTCTTCCCCCAGAAATTGCAGCAATAACGATGACACTCAGTTCTATCAGCGTGACGGTGAATGCCCTATTACTTAGAAGAGCCAAAATCTAACTTTATAATGACACTTTGCATCAGTGGAGTTTCAGATTAACTAAGAAAGGGAAAGTAGTAGCGCGCGCTATGCCAATTGTGGCTGCAAAATATTTGAAGGTCAATATGAAGAGAAAGTGACTGGAAAAAAAATTGACTTTCTGCTACGTTCATTATACAGAATATTAAGATGATTAGAGAAACTGGAACTAAGTGTAGAATGCATCCAAACGAGAGTATAAACAATAGTCTTATATTCAACATATAACGCCGTTATATGAGACTGGAGATTTACTAAAAATGGCTATTCCATTGTTTGACGTTATACTTCGCGTCATTCTTGTTATTGCCACAGGAATCTTGTTCACGGCTGTCTTCGCAGCCTATACACGATTGAAAAATAGAAAACTATTGTTTATCTCGACAGGCTTTGGAATTTTCTTTGTACATGCTCTTATCTACATTCCAGAACTTTTTGGACCAACTTATACGATTGGTGAGAACACACATTTAGTAATTCATTTGGTAGCGTTAGTCTTCATACTTTTAGCTACATTAAAGGACTGAATGGGTTAAAACTGGCATGTTTAAAGAAGAAATCTTGGAGAATGAAAACAGAAGAAAAATCTACAAAACCATAGAAAGCTCTCCAGGCATTCATTTGAGAGAGCTTCATAGAGTCTTGGACATGCCTCTAACAACAGTAGAATATCATTTAAGTTACATGACACGAAGAAGAATTGTCTATTCTGAAACAGACACACATTATAAACGGTATTATGTAAAGCCTCTAAGTACTGAAGAGAAAAAAGTACTGTATGCTCTGAGACAGAAAAGAATGCGAGAACTTGTTTTTCTTGTGTTAACAAAAGGAAAAGCAAAATACCAATTCATGGCCGATTATTTAAAGGTCCCAAACTCAACACTCTCATTTTACCTAAAATATCTAGTTGATAATGATATTCTGATTAAAGACAGAGTAGGTCCAGAAACAATATACACTCTCAGCGATGAAGATAAAGTCGCCAAGGTTTTGATTGCTTACAAAGAGAGCTTTATAGATACACTGATAGATAAAACACTTGCCACTTGGTTGGAAACTTATTCGAGTGGAAAAAAACACTAAATTCAATGTTTGTACTATTGGGCATCAAGTTTTGTGCGCTATTTCTTATAAAGAAAGATTAGCTTAACCAACAATTAACGTATAGGAGTCCGAAAGGCATGTTTCATGAAACTGTTTCAATATTGTTTCAGCCAACTCTTATACCAACCCTATTACTATAGTAATAAAGAGAGGTGAAACACACAAATGAAAACTTGGAAAATAATCGCCATTACTGGTATCGTCTTGGTAACAATTGGATTGGTTACTGCTTCAGCCTTTGCATACATGTATGGACGAGGTTACAATACACCATATGGAGCAAACACTGGAATAACTAATCCATTTGGAATTTTTGGCAACATGATGGGCGCATTCGGTGGTCATATGGGCGGTGGAATGATGGGTAACTACAATTATGGATATGGAACAAATACACAAGTAAGTCCAGGTCAATATGGCACTAGCTGTCCAAACCAAAACGGTTACATTGGCACACCAACTAACAATACAGGAATACCAATAACTATTACCTCAGCAGTTAACATTGCACAACAATATGTTTCTTCATTAAGTAACAAGGATTTAATGATCGATGAAGTTGAAGAATACACTCAGAACTTTTACGTCTTAGTCAAAGAAAAGAGTACCCGAATCGGTGCATTTGAATTACTTATTAACAAGTACACAGGTGCAATCACTCCTGAAATGGGTCCAAATATGATGTGGAACACAAAATATGGCATGATGAGTGGTAATGCAGGAACAGTTGGAGGTCATATGGGTGGAATGATGGGTGGCTTATTCACAGGTACAACAACTGGACCAATGACAGTTACTATTGATCAAGCAAAAACTAATGCACAACAATTCCTCAACACAAATTATGCAGGAACTACAGTTGATGACGTTGATACATTTTATGGTTATTATCATGTTGATGTACTTCAAAATAGTCAAACTTATGGTATGTTAAGTGTTAATGGCTATACTGGACAAGTATGGTATCATACATGGCATGGCAACTTTATACAAAGTGTTGAACTCTAAAAACACAGTGCTAATAATCATTACCTTTTTCTTAACTTTCAATAATTATCTTTTTTAGTTTTTGTTCGTAATTGCGGCAATGCAGAAACTAGCCCTAAATCTTCATAATTCTCTGGCGGCATACGTTTACGAGTAGGCTATTGGAACACTAACGTTGAGTATATCTTGAAGGTAAATTCTTGTTTTTGAACTATTAGTCTTCATTTTTTGTCCGTCGTTTCTTATATTATTGATACCGAATTAATCTTGTACACACAGGGTTGGTGAAATTCTTGTACACCGTTAAATTTCACAACAAGAAAATCGAGATTAACGACCAAGAGTTAGCAAATGCTATCATAGAAGAATTTAGAGTTGAGAGTAAGAGAAATTTCAAAAAGATTACCATAAGAGAAGCAAAAGATGTTGTATACTTTGCGCATGTTTGAAAACAAAATGACTTGAAGCTATGTTTAACTTAACAAATCTAATATACATTGGTTTAGAAATAGGCTCCTTACTGGTAGGCTTTGTCCTCTCTAACACCAAATGAAACATACAGTCCTTTCATAGTAATGTAGTTTTCAAATCTATCACGTTATTCGATGTTCAGTTTTTGTTCTATAGGCGTTCAAGTTATGTCCTATTGCTCTTATTAGGCGACATAACGGTGTTACGTCGAAGAGAGAGAATTTAAAATGAGTCAACGAAAGGTAGACTTAGCTAAACCGCTGAATTTTAAACAAACTTTTACAGTAAACATGGTAAAATCATTCCAGAATTCAAATAATTTGAGGAAAATCATTTCTTCGGAAGTTAATGTCCAAACCTTGAACTCTGCTATATCAATTCTATCCCCTATCAAATTCATCTAAACATAAACTGAGAGCAAGCCTTTATGCACACGTTCACATTAGTTTCCAAAAATCTTTCAAGAAGAAAAGGAAGAGCAATCATAAGTTCGATAGGATTAATTCTAGCAATAGCAGTTATTGTGTCAACATTCACAGTTTCTGCTGCAATGCAAGCTCAAGTGGGCAATGAAATAGACAAATATGGACCCAACATTATTGTGACACCAAACACTCAATCCATTAATGTACCCTACGGAAATGTTATCATAGGCAAAGTCACATTCTCAGAAGATTCTTTAGATAAAATTTTGACAATTCCAAATAAAGCAAATGTTAGAGTTTTATCACCAAAACTATATAATCAAATTCAATATGGCAACAATACAATTCTAATAGTTGGCTCGTTTGCAAACAAAGAGGCCGAACTAAAGAAATGGTGGAATGTTACAGGTTCTTTACCTCAAAATGACACAGATGAAATCCTCGTAGGCTCAAATCTTAAAACATCCCTAAATCTACAAATTGGTTCTAGCATTCAACTAAACAATTCTTCATTTTTAGTTACGGGCGCACTGGCTGAAACAGGATCAGTGGATGATTACTCAATCTTTATGCCTTTGCATACTGCACAAGAATTATTCAACCTTCAAGGCAAAATCAGTGAAGTCGATGTCGGTGCCTTATGTAACACATGTCCAGTAGAAAAAATTGCTGAACAAATAATGACTGCAGTGCCAGATATCAAGGCAATCCCCATAAAACAAGCAGTCGAAACTAGAATGCAAGCGGTGCAAGCAACAGCTAATTTCTCGCTTCTGTTAGCATCAATAATTCTTGTTGTCGGAATTGCCGGAATAACAAATACAATGTTAGCCTCAGTACATGAACGAATAAAAGAAATAGGCGTATTCATGTCCTTAGGTGCAGATAATACTCATCTCTACAAGATGTTTTTATCAGAGTCAACAATTTTGGGGTTAATTGGTGGATTAATAGGAACTCTAGTAGGCGTATTCGCATCCTTCATAATGGGACCCCTGCTAATTAACATTCCAATAAATATTGCAGAAATGCCACTCTATGTTATTCCACTTGCTATTGGCTTGTCAGTAATTGCTAGTGTAGCTGCAAGCCTCTATCCAACATGGAGAGCAAGCAAAATTGATCCAGTTAAAGCACTTAAGGCGGTGTAAAAATGTTAGAACTAAGAAATGTCACAAAAATCTATGAAATTGGAGAAAACCAGGTTCTTTCACTTGATAGTGTAAGTCTAAGAATTCAAGAAGGCGAGTTTCTAGCTGTAATGGGACCAAGTGGCAGCGGAAAATCTACTTTGCTCTATACAGCTGGCGGATTGTTGACGCCAACAAAGGGTGACGTAACAATTGGTGAGTATTCAATTTACCAATTAAGTTCAAGAGACAGAGCAGAGTTTAGACGAGAAAACATGGGCTTCATCTTTCAAACCTTCGAGTTATTACCTTACTTGACAGCAATCGAAAATGTTATGCTTCCTCTTCATCTTTCAGGTGAGGACTCAAAAACACAAGAAGAGGCTGCCACAGGTGCATTGAAAAAGGTGGGTCTAGATAAGCGAGCGGATCATAAGCCGACTGAGTTGAGTGGAGGCGAACAACAACGTGTAGCGATTGCCAGAGGGATAGTAAATAATCCAACTATTCTTCTTGCAGATGAACCAACTGGAAACTTGGATCAGAAAACAGGAAACGAGATCATGGCTCTTCTATGTAAGCTACACGAAAAAGAGAAACTCACCTTGGTTTTTGTTACACATGATCCATCTAAGGCTCAACTTGCAGATAGGATTGTTCAGATGCTTGATGGTCACTTAGTGACAAATATAAAATGAAAAATATGGAGAAAAAATAATGGGACACAAAAAGAACAGGTATGGTCTTAAGGTAAGACCACCACCAAATCATCAACCGACACCAGCAAAAAAAAGCAGACTTTCTACTGGCATGAAGGTGCTCATAGCGCTAACGCTTATCGCTATAATCGCTGTTTCATTGAGGTTCACTTTAACATCGTTATCAACACCGATTGAGCAAACACAGCAATCGACTGGGCAATCCCAATCTCAATCTTACCCCTCAAGTGCAGCTCCAGTCTTCTATTCAACACCAGCATTAGCATCAAATAATGCGAAAGTAAGTGTACCAAAAAGTTATGTCAATTCAAACAAGCTTGTGTTCGTAGATTTAAAACTTCAAACACCAACTGAAACGCTACCATATCAAGGTCGAACTGTTCCACTCTCAATCTACAAGAATGGAGGCTATCTGCCTTTGATACTTATCTCAACACCTTCTGGCAACATTGTAGGAGGAGTAAGAACATGTGAACCCTGTGGATCCTTTAGCTTCCATATTGTCAAAGGCACAAATCTAAAATGTGATGCATGCGGCACAGAATGGAAACTAGAAGACTTTGCACCCGTAAGCGGTGGTTGTCTAACGTATCCACCTCCAAAACTAACGACAACAGTAAATGGCGATAACATTGAAATTGATTTGTCGGCTTTAGCAGTTCAAGTTGCAGCTTAACTACTCTCCTATCTCTTTTTTTGTAAGGTAATCAATACATTTTAACAGTCAAGAAAGCGGTCTAAACTTGCTGGAATTGGAGAAACTATGATCTGATTGGCAAACTTGTGCAACGATAGAGAACATAAATTCCAAATATCATGACAATTCCGCCGATTAGCTGAACAACAGTGAATGTTTCGCCAAGGACAATGAACGCTAAGACTGCACCAAAAAGAGAGGATAATGAGAAGATAACGCTTGTCCTCATCGAACCTATTTTTCTAAGCGCAAACAAGAAGAACAGAAGAGAAAACCCAACGCTGAAAGCCCCAACAACAAGGATATAGGGAACAACAAACAAGGGAAGCGCAAAGTTTAATCCAAGAACAAAGGAGAGAGCAAGCAAAGCACAGCCACCAATAAAGCACTTCAAGCCAGTCACTAATAGTATATCTCTCTTGTTGCTTAGGAATTTACTGAGGTTGTTATCTATTCCCCAGAAAAGGCAAGCTCCAATCACAAACAAATTACCAATGAGGTTTTCTATGAGCTTAAGATTCTGAAATGCGCCACTTGTGGTTATGAAAATGACGCCTGCGAGCAAAAGCAACATTCCAATGTATTCTTTCTTGGCACATCGCTCATTCAGGAAGATAAAGGCCAATGCTACTGTAAACAGAGATTCTGCATTAAGCAGTAAAGATGAGTCAACTGCTGTTGTTTGGTTTAAACCATTTAAGAGAAGGAATGGTGCGATTATTGAGCCGCTGAGAATAACAAAAGCAAGGATCATAAAATCTTTGCCTGTTATTTTTGTTTCTGTTTCAGAAGTTCCGAGTTTGGCTAAAATTCTATTGCATAATGGCGAAAAATGGATAGCAAATAATATAGCGCCTGCAATAAAATAGATTAGTCCAGCGATAACAGTTGGATTAACATTTTTCAATGCTATCTTGTTTAATGTTGAGCTAACTCCAAATAGTACTGCTGCGACTACGACACTTATGTAACCCCAATGGTGAGACAAATATTATTCACTTATCTGGATTGACATATTCCTTTCAGGTAAATAAATTCCTTGAACCAACCGAATCATCCTTGACTATTCAACCAATAGCTTGATTGTTCTCCTTTCTCTTATTTTGTGTAGATAAAAGCTTGACTTTGTGCTATGTTACTGCAGTGTTTGTCCGATGTCACTTATAGCCTAAATCGATTGTTTATTGGCAAAAACAAAGCCCTGAGGAAGCATCTGAATGTACAATGAAGGTACACAGGATGTACGGTTTCTAAGGCAGTAATCAAAAGGATAAAGTCAATATGGAAAATCAGAAACTAAGCAGATACAAAGTAGGTGTTTTGTTATTCGGAGTCTTTGTAACCTCATTTGGAGTACTCTCTTTTGAGATTTCTCTAACAAGAATTTTTTCTATCATCCTTGATTATCATTATACTTTCTTGGTTGTCTCATTAGCATTATTCGGTCTTGGTTTAGGAGGAGTCGCAACACATTATTTGTCCAGAAAAACTGTACAAGATAATTTTAGTAGACTGGGTATTTTAGCAATTGCCTTCTCTCTTCTAATGATAATCCTTACTCTAATCATTGCATCAAACCCAAATTTGAACATACTCATTCAAATCTTAACGATGTTTCTACCCTTCTTAGTTGCTGGAACCCTCTTAGCAATGGCCTACAAAACCTTCGTTAATCACAGCAGTACACTTCATTTTGCAGATCTGGTAGGTGCCGCGCTCGGTTCCCTTACCGTCGTGTTCTTCATAAACTGGGCGGGTGCCCCACTAGCTATTTTATTTGTCAGCATAATGACTTTAATTTCAGCAGCATTCTTTTCCATAGCTTCACAAAAGAAACTAATTTTAGCAATTTCACTTTTAACGATAGTAAGCATTTCGATTTTTGCACAATATTCAGACACTCATTGGAACATTCAACCAGCAACAAATCAGGGGAAAGAACTTTCGAACTTCCTGTCTAATTTAGAACTTGACGGAAGACTGTTAGGTTCTAAATGGACATCTTTTGGACATATTGACCTAGTTGCATCTCCAGCATTACCACACGAAAAAAGGATTTACGTTGACGGAGGTGCAGGCACAAGCCTATACCATTTCAACGGCAACTTTAGTGATACTAGTGACAGTATAGTTCCTTTATTAACAAACACAACGCTGTATTTTCCTTACTACTTTGCAGATAAAAATAGTTCCCTAATAATAGGACCAGGGGGAGGAGTTGATGTTTTGACTGCTTTAATGGCAGGGGTCAAGATAATCGATGCAGTTGACGTTAACCCTGGAATTGTTGATATCGTAAAAGAACAATCAGACTATGACGGAGGTATCTACACCAATTACAGCAACGTCCGTGTTACAATAGATGATGGACGAAGCTACATCAAGAGAACCGACCAAAAATATGATGTGATCATGCTAGACATACCATTAACTAAAACTGCTCAAGGCACTCTTGGATATTCGTTAGCTGAAAATTATCTGTTCACAACAGATTCATTCATTGATTATCTAAACCATCTCAACGATAATGGATTCCTAACGATAGTAGCTCATGACATAACTGAAATTTACAGATTAGTCTCAATTGCATTCAGAGTCTTAAATAGTCAGGGGCTTAACAGCCAACAAATAATGGATAGAATAGCTGTAATTGGAAAAGAAGCTACGATGAATCATGAGAGCGCAGACCATAGTATTCGCCCAGTTTTTGTGCTTAAAAAAACTCCAATTACAGATTCGCAAGCTAAACTGATGGATGACGAAGCAACACAAATCGGTTTCGACGTATTATTTTCTCCAGCAATTACGACCTCGACAGATGTACATTTACCCCATATTGCTTGGGGCGAAATGTCAATAAATGAGTTAATTTCAATAGCACCCGTCAATTTAAATGCACCAACGGATGATAGTCCATTCTTCTATAATTTTGAGATTGGTGTTCCGGACACACTTCTTCTTTTGTTAGTAGGTGCAATTCTGTTATGCATAGTAACATCAATTTTATATGTTGCTGCCAGGCGACGAGATGAAGTGATGTTTAGAAATTGAACTAAGACAAAGGTAAAATCTAAATTTTCAGGATTTAAATGGTATTCTTTTGCTTCCTTAGGTTTCGGGTTTATGCTTATAGAAGTAGCTCTAATTCAAAAGTTTATCCTATTCCTCGGAGAACCTACATCTGCAATCGCAGTATCATTATTCTCGCTATTACTTGCCGGCGGCACAGGTAGCTTATTCAGCAAAAAATGGCTCAGAGACAAACAGTACAATGCTTTCAAAATATCATTAATCATAGCCATCTTAACGATAGCTTACATATTCATACTACCAATTGTTTTCAACGTTACCCTAAGTTACTTAACATCGGTACGATTCATAATCTCATTCGTCTTCATCTCTCCACTTGGCTTCCTTATGGGTATTCCCTTCCCAACAATCTTAGGATACATAAAACAAGAATCTGAAAATGATACTGCTTGGATGTGGTGCATTAATGGAGCCTTCTCAGTACTGGCTGGAATCATAGCTTTAGTGATAGCTATGACGCTTGGTTTCAACGCTGTTCTTACGTTAGGTGCCTTGACATATGCAGGCTTTTTCTTGATAGGTAGAAGACATGAAAAGATCATTAAACTCACAAGATTAAACGGATCAACCTGCAGACGCCAAAACCTAAAACATGGCAAAAAGGAAAATACAGTTAACAATATAATACCTGTAGAAAAAAAAGGACAAACAAAACAGTTCATCCAATTACCATTGTGGAAACACAAAGAATTGTTAAATAATCAGATAGACTACCAACTCATAGTTTCTTGTATATACCCTCCAAAGCATTCAGGGCTACCTCAGCGTGCTTTGCAGGCTGCAACTGAGACGAGAATACAAATCTAATGATTCCTCCCTTATCTATTACAAATGTTACTCTTCCAGGAACAACTCCCAAAGAAGTTACATCATATAATTTTCTAACTTTATTTTCAGGATCGCTTAATAGAATAAAGGCAACTTATGACGCTCAACAAATGATTTATACTAATCAACCGATTGAGAACTTACACCAATTACTTCAGCATCTAATTCCTTAAACGATTCATACTTATCTTTAAAAGCTTCAGCTTCTCGTAAACAAACAGGCGATTCATCCATTGGATAAAAGAAAAGTACAACATTCTTCTTCCCAAAAAAACTGTGAAAGCGTTATGTTCTCTCCAATGTTTGATGGAAGAGTAGAATCTGGAGCTCCACTCCCAACGTTAATCATAAACTAAAACCCTTAACCAAATAACAGACGCCCAAACACTTAAGAATATTTAGATTCAACAACACAATCCTATTATCTTCTCTACTATTTTCTAAAAACAAAAAAGGTATACCTAAAAATGAGAACATTTATTCTTATTCTGTAACGTTTACTCAATCAAAATAAGCACTCTAAAAATACAAATACTCTAAAGAGTTCTAAGAGGGTTCCGGATTCAACCAACCTGCAGTAATATGTTGTTTATGTTTCCAACGCCAATATTTTATTCGATGAGTATTACAACAAAATTTTGCTCGGCGATTCTTAGCAATAAAAACTTCTAAACAAAACCAACACTGCCGCTTATGCTTCCCCATTCTAAAGTAACCTCCTTGAATGCTTGTAATAACCAAACCCCAGCTTCTATATCAAAATTAAGTTTATTTTGTAAACAATTGTTTTACTCTATTGTTCTCTTCTCCAAAGAGTATTCTATAAAAAAAGGCTTACCCCTTGAAAAGAGTAGCCCACAAGAATTCTTAGGTTTTTATTCTTTCGAAGCTGAGACACTTATGCTTACAATAGAGTTAGCAGTTTCCTTTACTTCTTCGTCTGTGATATTTAGGTTACCTACAGCTTCTTTGACTTCAGGTTCGCTTAACACGAATTCTAGCGGATAGTTTTTCTCGCTTAAGACTTTTATATCCTTGAACCCAGCATCTTGAATCAAGCTAAGATATTTATCTTTAATTTCTGCACCCGCAACACAACTAGTGTAGGCTTCAGCACTCTTCTGAACTACATCTGGTAAAGGTTTCAATAGGACAATGTCTGAAACCATTAGACGACCATTAGGTGCTAAGACACGATATGCTTCTTCAAACACTCGTTTCTTGTTTGGTGCCAAATTGATTACACAATTTGAGATTATAACGTCAACTGATCCATCTGCAACTGGTAAGTTTTCAATTTCTCCAAGCCGGAATTCAACGTTAGTGTACTTGCTTTTGTTTGCGTTAGCTCTAGCTTTATCAAGCATTTCAGGGGTCATATCAACACCGATGACTTTTCCACTCTTGCCAACCTTTTTGGCTGCTAAGAAACAATCAAACCCTGCACCTGAACCTAAATCAAGAACTCGTTCACCCTCTTTTAGGGATGCTAATGCAGTGGGATTACCGCAGCCTAAACCAAGATTAGCTCCATCTGGAACCGTATTCATCTCATCTTCGCTATAACCAATCATCTTACTAACTTGTTCATCTGTTGGAGCTGAACAACAGCTTGTACTAGGAGCACAACCGCAGCCAATACCCTTAGTTTTAGCCGCCTTCGCATAACGATCTCGAACTATTTTTTTGATTTTTTCTTCTTTCATAATCACGCCTCCTGGTTTGTTACTGATTTGAGTAGTGGACCAAGCGCTTTCGTTACTGCAGTTACTAAACTATCTGCTTTCACCATCATAATACAGCATACCTCACTATTCTTTTCGCAAGCTACCAATGCTAACTTCTCGTTTGGTTTAATGTTAGCCCGTTCACGCAAATCTTTAGGCAGAACTATCTGTCCCTTAGCATCCATTGTTACTATTGCATCGATTTTGCAGCATTCATCTTCACATTTACTCACGCTTAATCACTATTTCACAGTAATATTATTCCGTATAATTAAACTTTTCGTAAAAATCTGAAAAATCCGATTATGCGGATTAAACATTTTCACAATCAAACAGACAGTTCTAGAAACGTTTGTCCAATATACTTTTCCCTCTTTGAAGCTGAAAAGTTGTTAGGGCAGAACTCGATGCAACTAGGTTTCTCAGTCTTAATGCATTCCAAAAAGAGATCTCAATTATTGATGCACACGTACGTTACATTAACGGAATAATAATTAAAAGTAAGTTACCCTCAAAGAAAAAATGAGGCGGGGTTCAATGGGTAACTGGAATGGGGAAAATGCATTGGAAATATATTTGCGCAGCTATTTTTTGTGTTGTCCTATCTGTGGAAATACCCAACTGACCGCAAATCTTGTTTCGATGGGTAGAGACACACTCATGTGCAATTCATGCAAGGCTGTATGGCATGTACACATTGGCCTGACTGGTTTAAAGTGGGCTGAACTCGACTTAAACTCGCAAGATGGTAGAGGCCGCGAATTTTTTGGTAAACGATTCAACAGTGAAGAAATAAGAAGACTTGCTCAAAAAACCAGGCTGTCTTGTTAAGAATGCAGTAAAATGGAAACCGCAGTTAGAGAGAAAAAAAAATTAAATTTTAGTCACCCACACAAACTAACGCTAACTAATGTCCACTACCTAGCGCGCCGAGGTATCGTTTTTCATACCACATAATTTATGCCTGACTCAAACAACACGATCCAATTTAATACATCACTTAACAGAATGGTACAAAGACTTGAACAGACTGTTCAAATACATTGTTCTAAATTCTAGTTTAACTATTTTCTTTTTGGGAAATTCAAATACAACATAATAATCGAAGTATTAAAGTAGCATTAAAAAAAGCTGGTTACTCACAAAAAACCATCGTAGAAATTATTGAATGGTATCAACCAGCGCGTACTGATGAGTGATGTGTTTGGTTGGTTGATTTGGTCAAACTAAAATCTAATGCCAAGCCCACAAAAATAGAAAAAGGGAATTTTAAACTCTCTATTGTTTAATCTAAACTCGTCTCTTTTGAGAACCGAATTTTCGACCATACGATAACAGTGAAATGTATGTTCCAAATCCAAGAATGGTTAAACAATTTCTCTATCGCATCAGATCAATAGGAACTAAAGCTAGTAGACTTTTCGTTTGCCAGCATGGCTGGCAACAAGTTTTATTAAGACTTAATGTTAAAGAAACACTAAGGTGTTTTTATGTCTAGTAGTCAACCGGATAAGAGTCCGTCTAGAAAAGAACTCGTCAAAGAGACGCCCCAACGAAGAGAAAGCACAAGAATTGGAAAGATCCGCAAGCGTAAAGTCTCTATTTCTATCTCCGCCAAAGTGCTTGGCGAAGCCAAACCTGAAGACCTCTCAAAAGGAGCAGCATACGTATTCTCCAAGGGCGGCAATCTACTGGGAACATCGCCGCTAAACGGAGAAGGCGGTGCAACAGTAGATGTAGATCTAGCTGAGCTGGAAAATTCACAAGCTCTGCGTGTGATAGTCGGTCCTAGAATCGGAGAGAAAGCTACTGCTGGCGAATTGCTACGTCTAGGGGGCGAACAAGCATTCCTTCAAGTGGAACCAAAACTTAACAAAAAAGTTGTCGAAATTCCCCTGATCCCCAAGCAAATCTTATGCTGGCTGTTAAGTAGATGCCAAGTGCAGGGCAAAGTGCTGAAAAAGGTGGTAAGTGGCGGCATATCAATGGATCTGCCCGTCTGCGATGCGACGGTGGAAATCTATGAAGTAGATCCAATCTATCTGCTTATCCCAAAACTACCTGACTACATAATCAAGGAGATTCGTGACTTTATTGTTAAGCCCTATCCGCCTCCGCCGCTACCTGAAGAAATGTTTGAACAAACCGTCACAATTGGACCTCTTCCTCCAGGACCGTTAAGATTTGGAACACAAGCACTCAATCTATCCACCTCACGAAAAGCAGAAATAACTATGCCCGCCATGACATTCGTCTCGCTAGGCGATACTTATACCGAAAGAAGCCCAAGCGTCGAAAATATGTTTATGGGCGAAGACATGCAGCGGTTAAAAACGCTCGCTAATACGACAAGCATAGACCAATTCCGCCAAGTCCTCATCAACTACTCATCGATCACTAAGTACATCATCTGTCGATTCCCCCACATTATTCCGCGCATGGATTTAGTCGCTACAGCAATCACTGCTGAATGCGGAAAATTCAAGGCAATGTTCTTCCGTGGCTGTAAAAACCCTGACATACCCGACCTCTACTTTATAGTGAAGCAAAGAATCTTTCCGTTTCTTCCTCCGCTATCCATCTACAAACCAATACCTGTTCCATGTCATACATACTGGAACTATACTTGCGGTACAGAAGTTACCTTGTATGTTACTAGCCCTCTTGCTAGAACATGTGCACCCTGCCCCGACATTGACGCCGAACCCGGCTGGGTACTGTTCATGGCAATCGGTAATCTACCTATGAGTGGAATCCGTGGAACCAGTCTCGACAAGGCAGCCACAACAACTACTAGTAACCTCGGGTTAGCAGACGATGCACCTTTCGGAGAAATTCTCCGGCCAAGAATTGAGTTTGACAATATGCTCCGCGAAGAACTCGGCGTCAAATACTACCAAGTATCTTACCGAGCTGGAACAAGCGGACCCTTCACGCCCATAATCGCAACCATAAATCGACACTACACCCATAAAATTGGCACAGACCTAGTGCTTGAAGTCTACAACTTAGGTCCAAAATCAGAACAATCACCTGGAGTACCGCTCGTCAACAAGCAACTGTTCGAAATCCCGCCTGCACTACCTCCAATTGGACAATGGAGCATCTATGACGCCGTGGAAGATACAGCAAACGCCAAATTCGATACTCTCACACTAGGACCCGTTCAAGATTATGGAGTAGCCTGGCCACAGAGTGGCCTTTACCAGTTTAAGGTTGACCTATTTGATGAAGACGGAAACCTCATTGACATCGATGCCTTAAATATAAAGTACTACGTGCCAACTTCAACCGATATCTCGGGAACTGTTCATACCGAAAATGCAGCCAACAACACATTTACCAATACAGGAGCAATGCCTACTACAGGCTTGGTGCAAGATGATAACGGGGATGGGAAAAAGAGTCTGATAGTTGCCTTGCATTTGGACAATAGTAGATGCAAAGCTACCCTTCCAATGCCCGACCTAGACGGAGTTGCAGCAGGAGATGCTTGTGGAGTAATGCGGTATTCCCTTGGGCCTAAACCTGCTGAATTGCCGCAAGGTTCGGTGACTATCTATTATAGACCCGAACATCCTGCAGGAGTAGGCACAAATGGCTTTGCAACATACATATTTGATGTAATCCGAGGCGGAAGCACAGTCAAAGTTAGCGATAGTGGAAACACTCCTCTGCCGCCAGCAACGCTATCAGCAACCCGAACCGTACAGGAGCTCCTTGATGAATGCGATACAGCAGGCTTTGCCGAACACTTGCATGTCTATGCAAAAGCAACCTCAGGATGGCGACGACTTTGGGAGTATGACGCTGCTGCAGTGATAGGGTTTGCATTAGCACCAAAACCCAAGACCCCTGGTCCCCCAAGCCCATAAGTCACCGGGTAGTATAAATCCACCTCCCTTTTTTCCCTCCTTTTTGGTACTAAGATGGATAGAACAAAAAAAAGAAACCATTCGTCAGTTGAATTCACAAGCCCGCTAAGAAGATGAAAATAGACTGATTCCACCTATCATCTTCTATCAGACTAAATATCAAAATAACTTGTTAGAAGAACAACAAACGTTTTTTACAAAAATTAATTGTTGTTCTTTCAAAATATAATTAGTCAGTTTCCTAAACAGTTTCGCTGAAAATACCTGTATACTCCATTTAAGCATAAGTACATAGTTCTATAGTTAGAACTGTTCTACATTTTGTTTTTTAGTTCTGTGCATGTTGCTTTATCGGAATCTGATGTGACTGCCGAACTCCACAGTTGCTCATAATAATTTCCAAGTACCTCCACGAACATTCTATTATTCGACCATAAACTATTCACCCAGTCATCTAAAGTATAGGATATGCCCATTATTGCATCCTGTCTATCATAAATCGCCATACGAATTGGTATTGGAGGATCCATATACCTTATCTCGAACAGGGGATAACGCGTTAGACTCCTCAGTCTCTCATCCGCTTTATTGTCTTCTCTATGTTTTTCAGTAACCCATCGAATTCTCACGCCTCTCTTCATAGCGTTCTCAAGATTGCTTGAACCATGCTTGAACAACATGCCCATCGTAAACTCCCAAAATTGAGCGATGTCAATACATTCTCGACTTCTATCGGTAATTGTATCAAGTGTTCTTAGAAGTAAGAATCTTTCAGAGATTATACGAAATTGAAAATCTTCTTTGACTGTATTATCAGGATCAACCTCCCTAAAACGGTTGATAAGCTCTGTTGTCCTCACTTGAAGATTGGCGTATGTTCGTGCTTTATTCTGTAGAAGAGTTGAAATTCCTTCTTCTAAAGGGACAGCTTTATACATGATTTGTGATGCAACAATTTTTTCTACCAACCCAAGCTTTTGAAGTCTAGGCATTATTCTATATACATCTTGTTTGACAATGTTAGCATTTTTTGAGATTATCTTTATGCTTGCCGTGTTCATCATCGAAAGCACGATGTATGCTTTCGCTTCAAGAAGCGTCAAACCTAATTCCGTTAAAGTTGATAAATCTTCATCTCGAATTAACTGTCTCTCCATTACAGGCGATAATCTCCTCTACGATAATTGGGATTGTGCACTTAAAATTTCTTGCGTTAAGTAGCGGCACTTCTTAATAAGTTATAAAAGAACTACACTAAGTAATCCCAAGGCGCATTATTGCGTAAAAAAGAGAGGAGAATAAAAAATGAAAACTCACAGAAATAAGAAGATAATTGCTGCAATCACAATGATTGTGTTGATGACTTCTATAACAGTACTAGCAATACCAGTTCAAGCGCAGGACGACATAATGCATGGTGGTATGCCCTCAGGAACAGGTTCAGGAATTAGCGGAGCATTACCCGCCGGCGCTACACCCAGCGTAACAGTTGACACAAGTGCTTGGCTTAGCTTCAGTCCTAACCCAATTGGAGTCGGTCAGTCCTTACTGGTTAACATGTGGACGACTTCACCCGTCAGTCCAATGCGGTTCCATCAAGGATACAAAGTTACCATAACGAAGCCAGACGGCAGCACAGAGGTCGTTGGTCCAATGAATTCCTACCAAGCGGACGCTACTGCATGGTTCCAGTATGTACCTGCCCAAGTTGGTACGTATAAGCTTAAGTTTGAATTCCCAGGCGAGTACTATCCAGCAGGAAATTGGTATAATGGATACTTAGTTCCTGCAACCAACACTTCAGGTTATGCCCTCGATTCTGCCTACTACCAACCTTGCTCAACTGCTGAACAAACACTTGTAGTGCAGACCGAACAAGTGTACTCTTGGCCTCCATCTCCGTTGCCAACTGATTATTGGACAAGACCAGTACATCTCGAAAATCGTGAATGGTGGCCAATACTGGGTAACTTCCCAGCTTTCGGAATTGTGGGAGGCGGGCCCAACTGGCTGCCAGACACAAACACGTATGTAGCTGGCTACAATTTCGTCCCATACGTTCAAGCGCCAAACACTGGACACGTAGTATGGAAGCAGCAAGAAGCTGACGCTGGAATAATCGGAGGTGCAGCGGGACAATACAACGCCGGTGGATTTGGCGGTGTTGCCGTTCCTTCAGTGATCTACAATGGAAGATGCTACGCAACTCAGACGGTGCCAGTAGACGGTGTACCAACAAGCTGCGCAGTATGCTACGACCTACGCACCGGACAACAGTACTACGCAATACCGATTTCTCAAGGCGGCGTTACACCACAAGCAATCTCATACGCTAGAGGAACAGCCGCTGCGGTGCCGGGAGCTGCAGCTGACCAAAGCTATTCAGTGACTCTTTTAGCATTTACAAGTAGCCGACTCTACAAAATCAACCCATGGACTGGAGCTGTAACACTTAACGTGACAGGCATGTCCCCGCAATTAATTGGCGGCGTTCAAGGTGGTTCATCAACCGGTGGCTTTTATGCAGATCCCAACGTCCTTACTATACAGAGCGTTAGCGGCAAGAATTTCTTGATTAAATGGACTACAGCAGGAAGTTCTACCAACTTCACTTCAAGAATACTAAAGAATATCTCAATACCGTTCACGCTACCAACTTATCCTAGCGGCATTTTAGGCTACGCTGGATACGCTTTCGATTTCGAAAATGACATTGCTGTATGGATGGTCGGCCTTGCTCCTGCAGGAGTAGGCGTATACTATGGAACATATATGCAGGCTATTAGCATGGACACAGGACAACTACTATGGAACAGAACATACACAGAAACACGATATAGCTCAAGCTGTTTCGTCGCTGACCACGGATTAGTCGCCGTATTGATGGAGAAAGGGTTCTACGAAGCTTTTGATATACACACTGGAAATCCAGTATGGAAAAGCGAAATTATGAGCTATCCATGGGGATCAGACAGTTTCGGTGCTTACGCTTACCAATCGGCTTATGGTTTACTATACAGGGAAAGTTATGACGGTATCTATGCCTTTAATTGGACCAACGGTAAAATCGCTTGGTTCTACGAGTTGCCTGCAGTTGCATTTGAAACTCCGTACACCGACGCAAACGGTTCAGGAACGTACCCATTTAACCAAGGAGGAATTATCGCTGACGGGAAGCTATACGTCTCCAACACTGAACACACGCCTACCTATCCACGAACACGAGGATGGAAACTCAACTGTGTAAATGCAACCACAGGCGCAGGCATATGGACAATGATGGGCTCTCAAAACATTGCAGGTATGGCTGACGGATACCTCGTAGCTGGAAACCCAGACGATGGATACTTGTACGTTTATGGTAAAGGTAAGAGCGCAACTACAGTTACTGCACCAGACACTGCAGTGCCACTTGGAACCGCACTAACGATAAAAGGCTCAGTACTTGATCAGTCACCAGCACAGCCTAACACACCATGCGTCTCAGCAGCTTCGATGACCACACAAATGCAGTACTTACACTTCCAAATAGCTCAGAACGGCGTCTTCGGCAACGAGACACTCACAGGCGTACCTATCAGTCTCACTGCTATTGACTCAAACGGCAGCGTAACTGATCTTGGAATTGTTACAACAAACGGCTATTATGGCACATTCAGTAAAGCTTGGACTCCACCAAAAGAAGACACATTCACGATAGTTGCCTCATTCCTAGGCGATGATTCGTACGGAAGTTCAAGTGCAGCAACTGCCGTCACAGTTGGACCAGCACCATCAACAACCCACATACCTGAAGGTACACCAGCAACTGACATTACACCAATCTATTATGGTATTGCTGCAGCAGTCATCATCATAGTGCTCGCAATTGCTATTGCCCTCGTTCTGTTATTACGAAAGCGATAAAGAAATACGATAATATTCCCCAAAAAAACTCCTTTTTTCTTTCTGTAATCATTTTATGCAATGAAAAAGACTTTACAATTTCTTCAGATCCCTTAGCTTGAGATTTGCCAACTTGATTAAAAAATAAGTGAAGATTTGTCAACAAATCTAGTTCAAAAAAAGACGCGCGCGAGCGCGTTATGGTTATGCTGATCTAGGTTCTTCTTTGAAGCGAACTTTAACTCCGCCGATACGTGGAGCTAAGAAATTATACAATAATGCAGTGATTACACTAAATATTAATCCTACAATGAAGGACACTATAGGCGTTACAATTATTGCTCCAACTCCAAAGAGTAAACCAAACCAGCCAAGATTAACAGGACTCGTTGTTGAAGAGGGTACATTGGCGGATATAGCGCCAAATAGTATAGCATAAAAGATTCCAATTATAAGTCCAATTATCGCAGAGATACATGCATACATTAAAGCAAACGGCATTACAGGTACTGATTGAATTATTTTTTCTTCCATAGTAAACACAGACAATTTGTATCACTGCATTCATAATATAAGATTTTCTCAACCGATTGAACTATCAACGAACAGGCAGAAATGGATAGTCCACAGCGGCTTCACATCTTACTTGGCTCTTCTCATGCCGAGGCAACACCATCAGACACAGAAAAAGGCAGGCCGCGACAACAGCATCAGTAAGAAAGCTGCTATCACAGCCCCTTTTTATTACTGAGCAGGTTGGAGAGGGCAGACGAAATAAACACGTATATTTCGCTCCGTCATATGATTCCTATCACTGGATTCAAATAAATCTGTTTTTGTCAACATTTCTTGACTAACATTTAGTCAAGTTTTCTTGACTACGCCTGTATTGAACAACTTGTGTTTCTTAACGTAGATCATAGTAGCAACAGCTACTCCCAATGGAACTGAAACGACAAAAAGCCATGTCCAGACTGAAATGTTTGCGTTCAAACCTGAATTGACGGCGCTCAACTTTGATGAAACAGATTCATCCTTAGAAGATTCAAACAGGACGTTTTCCTGCTGGATTGGTAAACAGACCACCGTTACATTGGCTAATGCACGTGGATATGTTCTGTTGCCTTTCCATTCCACACTCAAAGTAAAGGTGCCAGTTGCAGCACAGATCCACTGAGATTCATAGTTCCCATCAGCATCTGTATACATAGAGTTTATCGGATACCATTCGTCTGCTCCGGCAAAGCTGTATTTGAGTATAAGGAATTCATTAGTTAATGCAATACCGTTGTTTTGAAGACTTCCGAATATGCTGAGCGGAGAGCCCAGGGTGATATTGGGTTTAGCGAAAATCGAGATTGTTGTGGGCTCAACTGATGAAACTCCATTTATCGTGAAATTTCGAATGTAGAAGGTGCCTCCGAACCCCGAGGACACAGCAATGCATCCAATATCGCTGAAATCAAAGTTGTTAATATCATCAATGGGGAACAAGCCAAGCAACGTCCCGTTTTCGGTTAGAACTTCTGCCGTGATTATGAAAGGTGTCTGTTGTACTTTTAGTGTCATTGTATACCAAACGTCTGGTTTTACGGGAGCCTTCTCTAAAACCTCAGACGATGAGGACCGCCAAAATGAAGAACCATTATTGTATTCAAGACTATTGTAAACGAAAGGTGTCCAGTCATAGGGCCAGCCATAAGCGTCAGCTACGCTATTATGCCTTAAAACCAGGAATTGTCCTCCACCTCGTGCGCGAAGCTCAAAATTGATGCCTTTGGCCGTTCCTAAAAGAGAGACATTTGGTCTAAGCATTATTAAGAAACCTTCTCCTGCACCATTTGGGTCCCTATGTACTTCGCCGAGCGTTTCGGCTTTAACTTGAAGGGAAACTTCGAAATCGGTTTGAGGAAAAATATCTCTGTATAGAGTTGTTCCAGCAAATTCTTCGTCTCCTGAGAGAGTAATTACTCCTCCTGATTCCGCGTAGTCTCCGCTATTGTCTACAACTTGCCAACCTTGAAAAGTCGCTGCGGACGCAGAGTTGAGAGCAGCAAGAAAAGCGCTAAAGATAATTACTGCCGTGTAAATGACCACAATAAGCTTCTTCAAATGCACCACTACCCTTGTTCGTCAGGATTCTGCCACAATTAAAGGATTCTTGTCAAGATTCTTTGACTAACTCTTGGTCAAGGTTTCCTAACTAAACTATCTGATGCTTACGTTTCCTAAAGTAAATAAGTAAACCGGCAACTACTACACCAAGAACAGCTACAAAAACAATAACCATAAGTACAGTTGAAAAGAGCACACTAATTTCAAAATCTATTGTCTCCGACGCACCCATGTTTCCAGCAACATCTTGCGCATAAACCGTTATACTATGTTTTCCATTAGATAAACCTGTAAGAGTAATATTATCAGTCATAGTAACATTACCTTTACTATCAAGATTATAAGCCAATTTTGAGGTAGCCTCATCAACTGTAAAATTCAAGGCTAAGTTAGAAGTTTCATAAATCCTATTTTCTATTGACAGAATTCTAATGCTTGGCGATAAAGTATCAATGGTAAAAGAAATTGTTGAAGAACTTTTGGTCTCAAAATGATACAACTGTAATGGAAGATCTCCCCATATAATATAATATCCTCTTCCTTCTGCTGTTAATGTTAGATTATGTTTTCCTTCAGGTACACCTGTAATGTTTATTGAAGTTTTAAGGAATTGTTTTTCAGCAGGAGCACGGTTATCGATACTATCATTACCATAGGTATTATAATAGAGAAGTATGCCATCCGTTAACCAATCTGTATGGCAACTTACTTTTTGCAGAAAAGTAGTCTGGGAAAGAGGGGAATGCTCTGGAAGTGTTACATTTATGTCCAGTAAGACTTGTTTTTGAGAGTAAATCGATTGATTTGATGGAGATAGCATTATTATCTCAAGTGGCGCAATTTGTGCATCAGAAGGCGCTTGTCCCTTGTCGATGACCAATTGAGCTTGGACTAAATTACTAGCCAAAAACAAAGCTATCATTAGAGTAGGAAGAAACATCGTAATTACTATTTTCTTCATGTCTCTATCATAACAGCGTGCTTATTTGATGTTAAAAACAGTTTTTGTCAAGCTTTCTTGACTAACCTTTAGTCAGTTTTTCTTGACTGAACATGAGCCCACCTGTTGGTTCATAATTCAGTTACCTTCTTTTAAAATTCCTTAAATGCAAGGGGACGAATCAACCTTCCGCTAAATCACATTTTGTTGTTCATAAACAGTCTCTGATTACCACAAACCTTAAATCCGCCATATATATGCCATATTTATGCCAATAAGAGGTGGATAGTATGAAAATAAGAAAAGAAGCAGTCGCATGTTGGATAATCGGAGCAATCTTGATATTCTTTGGAACAAGTGTTGAGAATTACTTCTTTGAGACTCTAGCTGTCATAGTAATAGCCTTCGGAGTTATCTTGCAGCTGTTTTATGATGACCTCTTTAAGGCTAAAAGAATAGAACAAAAAACTGAGGAGGTATAGAATTGAAAACAGAATATTCAATAAATCAAGGAGCGAGGTTCCTAAAGAAACTAATAGTAATCATAATAGTCTTCATGATTGCAACGATATCTGTTATCACACTAGCAAGTGCATATCAGACTGTTCCAACAGGTTATGCAGGCGTAGTCCTACAATGGGGAAATCCAGTCAGAGTAGTTGGTTCAGGCCTTAATGGTATAACTCCAATCGCTGAAACCATAGCTCTGGTAAATGTTCAAGTTCAATCAGCAACAGCGCAAGAATCTGCCGCATCATCTGACTTACAGGAAGTAACTACATCTGTAACTGTTAACTATCAACTTGATTCAGCTTTTGCTAAAGAAATCTACACTAATCTAAGAGATGAATACGAGGAACGTGTCATTGTTCCTGCAATGCAAGATGGATTAAAAGCTTCTACAGCAAAATTCCAAGCTAGTGAACTAATAACACAACGAGAACAAGCTAAGACTACTTTTCAAAATCTATTACAAGACAAAATGGACCAATACCACATAAAAGTTGTATCCGTAGCAATAACTGACTTTCAATTCAGCCCTAACTTCAAAGCCGCCATCGAAGCGAAAGTCACCGCAGAACAAAACGCTTTAGCCGCTCAAAATCAACTGAAAGTCGTTGAATTTGAAGCCCAACAACAAGTTATCCAAGCAAGCGCTAATGCCACGGCAATAACAACTCTAGCTCTTGGAAACGCAAACGCGACACTCATATCAGCCAACGCAACAGCTCAAGCAATACAGACTATTCAGAGTCAACTAACAGCTGAATACATACAATACTTATACTCGACAGGCTGGAATGGTCAACTACCAGTGTACTACTCAGGCAATGGCACTTTACCG
>DATGZD010000049.1:0-77965 GCA_035297385.1 Candidatus Sulfotelmatobacter sp.
TTTAATTGTGGTCTAAAATTAAATGCTCCCAAAAAATATTATTAGAAACACTTTAAGTGCTATTAACAATTAACTTGCGCCCGCCACAAAGCCAATTCTTGACAGAACTCTTATTTTTTTGATTAGAAAATGTACTCGCAAAAATATTTATGCAGACTCAAGACTACTCAAAAAAATACAATAAAAAAAGCATTATTCAAGTAACATTAGTCCATAAAAACAAAATTTTTAGCGCGCTAAAGAAATCTTTACTTGAATAAGCCTGCTTTTTCATTTTATTCTTCATTTTTAGCGTTTATTCGTTTAAAAGACTGCTTAAATTTTTTCTCCTTCAGCAACTCAGACTCAAGCAACTTTGTATAAGGATTAACAAGGTTGTTTTCTTTGGGGAATTGTATGCTACATTGTGGCTGCCGTTTTAATGCTGCTTTTTGTTCCTTTGTCATTTTTAAGCCAAACTTGTGGACTTCATCATGACATGGTTGTCTGCACAACCATATGAACGGTGGTTTATGTTCACCTTTAAGTGAATGTTTAGTCATTGCGTCGCCTACTCTGCCACATTTGAAACATTGCCTTAGTTTCTTAGGGAGTCTTCTGGTCTTAATTTTTGACCTACTTTTAACGCTGCTAAACGTGCCGTAATCTTTGTAAACCTCTTCTTTTGTCATTTCTTTATCTTTAATCAATTTTGTATTGTTCCCATCCTTGCTCTTGTTAATTCTAATTTATAAAAAAATTGATTGCATAGTATAGTGGAATTTCAGATTGCATAATACTCCTCAAGGCACCAACCAGCTCTTTAAACCGACCTTAGCACGCGCTTTTTCCTCAAACAACGTACTCTTGAGCTTCAGTTTAACTTTAAACTCTACTACACAGTTTATTCTTTTCAGAGTTTGTTTCTTATACTATTAGAATGCTTGAAATTTTGTGAGTTAATGTGTGTAATGAGTGTTTTATCTTTCAGAGAATTTGTGATGCTTGTGGTATAATGCATGCAACTTTTTGTTGTCAAAAATGTAGTATACATCTTTGCTATAAATGTAGTAAAGCCGTAAAATTAGGATTATGTCCTATGTGTGGTGAAAAACTTCGTTAGAGTGCTCGCCACAAATTTAATTTTTAATGGTATTATCATTTTTCTTGTTAGAAAATATACTCGTTAAAACGTTTCTATATACTTAGAAACCCCCGAAAAAACATAGTAGAAACTTATTTCTTGAGTGTTATTAGTCCATTAAAACAAAATTTTAATATAAATAGAGCTTCTAAACAAATTTTACCTTAAGCTTTTCTGTTTACCTAAAGCGCGTGCTAAAAAATAAAATAACATAGAATCTTTTAAGTATATATGAAGAATAAGTGTACGAAAAACTATTTCTTTAATTCAACATACGCTTGTAAATTGAGTTTTTTTAACTTCCCGAATCTTGTATTTAGCTTCCACACTAGTAAACATCATTTATGTAACTTGAATTGTATGAAAAATTCTAACTTTTTTCTTTTTCTTCCTTAATGCTGCTTTTCTTTATACCATTGTGCGAATTGTCTGATTGCTTTTGCCCGATGTGAGAAACAGTTTTTCTCTTGAATTGTCATTTCCGCAAATGTCTTCTCACTTCCTATGGGTTGAAATATGGGGTCAAATCCAAAACCAGTGTTTAGTTTTCCCCATATTTCATCGTGAGCTATTGTTCCAATAGCTTCGCCTTCAAAACAAACAGGTTCTCCTTGTCCATCATAATAAGCGATGACAGATTGAAACGTAGCTTTTCTATCCTTAACATTATTCATTAGCTTAAGTAAACCAGGATTACTTATCGTCTTATACACATAAGCTGCATAAGGTCCTGGAAAATCCTTCAATGCATTGACGAATAAGCCTGCATCTTCAACTATAATTGGCAGGCAACATCGATTAAACGCATCTATAACACTGGCTCTGGCGATTTGTTCAAGATCATCACTCTGAATTTCTACAGCTTTTACTCTTAGCATAGCTGTAACTATATCATATTCTGCGAGAACTCTTCGGGCTTCGTTGAATTTATGGAAGTTACCCGTAGCGAGAAAGATAACTTTACGCTTAATCTGGCAAGTCTGTGAGTCTTCTTTCGTCAATGTAACGACCTCTTCTCTCTATCTCTTTAACTTTAGCTAAAACATTTTTTGTTTCAACTTCACTTGTAATAGTCGCGTAGCCTTTGGCGATAGCCATGAAGCAGTCTTCTGCAAACTGAAAATGTGTACTCTGCAACGCCCGTTTCATCAAATGTAAATCTACCCCTTTTGCTTCCAGCTCACTATTTTTTTCGCCTAAGCCAAAATCAACAAGAAAGATTTTGTTTTGAGGGTTTAGAATCATATTGGATGTAGTTAAATCACCATGGATTACACCATATCTATGAAGTGCACCTATCAATTCACCGATTTTTACACACAGGATTGCTCTCTCTTCAGGGGATATATCCATCAGTAATTGTTTTACTTGTTTGCCTTCAATAAACTCCATAATTATCGTAGCATTTTTCACGTCAACTTGAAAAACCAAAGGCGTTGGCACTCCAGCCTTTTTTGCTTCATTCATCAACTGCGGTTCATGTATGGTTCGATAAGTCCGAATCATTGTATCAAGTTTTGTTGGTCGATATTTTTTGGGTAAACGTGTTTTAATAACTACTTTTCTCTCATGCCAATCTGTTAAGAAGAGACTTGCTTCTGCTCCTTTCTTGAATAATCTCTGCTGTGCTATGTCTTCACCCATGGTACATCTACCTTATCTACACGCCATCGTAGTTTTACATAACTTTTCTCAATAGGTGTTGTTAATCCATTTGTAAAAGCTAGTATACCAGTCCAAGCGATCATCGCTCCATTATCTGTAGCATACTGATTGGGAACAACATGAAAAACAGCATCATGCTCATCTGCTATGACATTTAGCATCGATTGTAATCGCCGATTAGCTGCTACTCCACCAGTTAATAATACATCTTTCTTTTCGGTATGTGCTAACGCTCGTTCAGTTACTTCAGTCACCATAGAAAACGCATGCTCCTGTAAACTATAACACACATCCTCGAGCGAGCAATCTTTCCTACCTAACAAGCTAATAGCGGCAGTCAACAGACCACTCAATGAAAGATCCATACCCTTCACAACATATGGAAGAACAATCAGATTCTTACCATTAGCAGCCAATTGCTCCAACGCCGCTCCTAATGGTTTACCTTTTGTTTGTTTTAAGCCTGCTTCTCTTGCAAAAACATCTAAACAATTTCCCAAAGCAATGTCAAGAGTTTCACCAAATATTCTATACCGTCCTGAATCAAACGCCGTCACCATAGTATTTCCACCTGAAACATAAAGCGTAACTGGATCTTTAGCATCTGTCTCAAGTTTGCCAATCTCAATATGAGCTATAGAATGGTTAACACCAACTAGTGGAATGTTAAGGTATGATGCTAAAGCTCTGGCCATAGTTGCTCCTGTACGTAGACTCGGTCCTAAGCCTGGACCCTGAGAAAAAGCAACCAAACCCAACTCTTTCGATTTAACATCAGCTTCTATGAGTGCTTCGCGTAATACTCTGTTTGCAACCTCCGCATGATGTCTGGCTGCTTCACGCGGATGAATACCACCCTCTATGGGTACATAAGAATTAGAAATGTTAGCAAGTATTTCACCATTAAAAGTAGAGATACCGATTCCAAAATCATCTGCTGTTGATTCTATACCCAGACAAAGCATATCTGTAGATGGTTCTATTGCTACATATTTTTTCATGTAATTTCCTGGTTTTTGAGCATACACCTTTTTATCTTCAAGAGTCACATATATGTAAGTTGATATTTGGAACTGATCGTTAATGCCTAAACGTAACGACCTTGAACAAAAAGCACTTCATTCTGTGATAAACACGGGCTATGAAGGTATACTCCAATCGGAATTATGGCGAGAATTGGGCGCTAGTAGCCGTGAAGGCTCACGTGTAGCCATAAAACTAGAAGAAAAAGGATTAGTCCGTAGAGAAAAAGAATTACAAGGCGGACGCTGGACATACAGACTCTATCCTAAAAGATTACCTGCTAGCATAGAATCTGTTACTGATTGCCCATGTCTACTATGCCAAGATAGTGCTCGTTGTGATCCAACAACATCAATAAGCCCAAAGAGCTGCGGCAAACTTACTGATTGGATCATAAATCTTGGAAAACCTGCTCCAGCTCCTGCTGATTCTACTGGTGACGTTAACCTTGCCGAAGGCATGGATCCAAGATAGAAAAAGAGACTATTATTATAAGAAAGCTAAGGCTGAACAGTATCGTTCTCGAGCAACTTACAAGCTTTCTCAAACAGCTTTAACATTCCATTTCATAAAAAAAGGCGACGTTGTCGTCGATTTAGGAGCTGCACCTGGCGGATGGATACAAGCAGCCCGAAAAATTACAGGTAAAACAGGCTTCGTATTAGGCGTAGACTTAAAACAAATCGATCCCTTTCCATGGGAATACGTAAGAACAATTGTGGCTGACATAAATGACACTGAAAGTCTGCAGCAAATTCAATCATTTTTGCCCCGAAAACCTGATGTAGTCATTTCAGACGCTTCACCAAATATTTCAGGCGTATGGGAACTCGATCATGCACGTCAAATCGATCTAGCAACTCAAGCATTAGGGATAGCATTGAAACTCCTGCGTCCTAGCGGAAATTTCTTTGTCAAAGTGTTTGAGGGTGATTTGTTGAACGATTTCATAAAAACAGTTAAGCAACATTTTGAAGAGGTCAAACTCGTTAAACCAAAAGCGAGTCGAGCTAAAAGTTCAGAGATTTATATCTTAGCATTACGAATGAAACCAAATCATAAAACACAGACTTCTGAAGAAAGAGAAAATCCACGCTCTGAACCAAACATAGTCGAGGATGTTGAATAAGATTAATATCACAGCTATTCCAACTTGACTTAAAGATTCTTAGCTTTGCTTGAACTTTGAGAGGTTGGATTGATTTGAGTATTAGTATTTGGACAAGAGCTTCGCCGAGAAGAAAAAGAATCCTATCAGTGATAGCTGTTCTAATAGTTGCAATAATCATCACAGTTATAGGAAGCTTCACACCAATCAGCCAGCAAGATGCACAAAACATAACCAAAGATCTAAATCAAACTGTTACAACAGGCCGTGAACAAGGCACCTTAGCGCCATACATTTTTGGAAACAACCTCTTCATTTGCCTCTTAATGTTCGTCCCAATTATCGGTCCAATAGCGGGTCTTTTCATATTATACACTACTGGTACAGTCGTCGGTGCCATAGCTATTTCTGGCGGTTATTCTCCAGCTCTTGCATTAATCGCATTATTCATTACGCCTGTTGCATGGCTAGAATTTGCTGCATATTCAACTGCAATGGCTGAAAGTGTATGGCTATTTCGGCGCCTGCTTCAGGGTCGCGGTATACCAGAACTTAGGAAGAACACGGTTCTATTCATTACTATTGCCGTAGTATTATTGGCTGTCGGTGCAATAGTCGAAACAGCTTTGATAAACTTTGCTGGCTAGTAAAAATCAGTTCATTTGATCTCTCTTTTTGCTGCAGCTTAAAACCTACTTAACAATTCAATTGCTTTCTTCTTTCGAGAGAGAATTGTGGAAGTATGTTTAACCCTAAACAATACGTAAATAGGTAAATTCCAAGCTTCAACTTTCTTAGGCGATACTTAAAATAATTAACCTCCTAAATCATTGACTATGCGGTTGCTGTACAGTTGCTCCGAATTAGGCTTAGGACATGCTTCACGAACCATAGCGTTGGGAAAACAACTCGAAAAAAGAGGTCATGAAATTTTCTTTTTCAGTGGAGGACGAGCCTATCAACTCTTGCAGCAACAATTCAAACACGTATATCCAGCCACACCTGTGGGATGGTACGAGAACGCTCATGGAATAATCACCACAGCATCACTTATCAACATCCTATTCCCATTGCCCGTCTTCAACAATGACAAAAATAAGTTTGAGATTAAGAATTCAAGTGCTATGCAAACAGCTCATCGCTACTACGACTTACGAAAACACATAAAAGAAATCCAGCCTGACTTAGTCATTGCAGATGGAGATATCCATGCATTACGCATGGCACATCGATGGCATTTTCCTTCAGTATACATTACAAACCTCATTCGCCCAACTTACGGTTTCTCACGTTTTCTAAACCCAGGAGAACGATTCACAGAGCGTTACCTCAAAGATTGCAACAAAATCATAATTCCTGATAACCCACCACCATACACAATTAGTGAACACAACCTGGGTAACCTATATGATGTTGGCATTAAGGACAAAGTTGAATTCGTTGGCAGCTTCATCGACACCACACTGGTACAAGGTTCAGAAACTCACGTGTTCGCACCCATAAGCGGACCCTTCGGAACCAGAGCAAAACTGACAAATATGCTGGTTCCAACCCTCAAAGAAATAGACACAAAGAGTATTATTAGTCTTGGAATCTTTGGCAAGAAGAAAACTGTACACACAAAAAATTGTACCGTGCACTCATGGCTTTCCTCTGAAGAAAGACAAGAATACATGCGCAACGCAAAACTTGTCATCATTAGTGGCGGACACATAACATGTTTTGAAACTGTAAAGTATGTGAAACCAACAATCTGCGTTCCTACACAGCCTGAACAACTCGCAAATGGACTAAAACTGCAAGACTTACATTGCTCCATAGTTGCTAGAAACAAAAAGGAGCTAAGATCTGCACTTCGAACAGTCGAAGAAAGACTAACTCAGTTTCGAAGTGCCGTTAATACTCTAAATCAGGTTTCGAACAAACATAACGGATTGAACCTAGCAGTCAAAATTATTGAAAATATAGTCTAATTCAACATTTATTCTTCTTTGAGCGCCTTCCGTTTAATAGCGCCACATGGCGATTCTTCCTCGAATATGATTGCCTTAAACGTATAGATCTTCGTACCCTTCGTTAACCATGTGTCTGGTGGCAGTCCAGCTTTCATACAGCATTGACAAAGAAATTCTTCTTCACACCAGCCCCACTCAACGGGCACTTGAGGCAACAATAAACCTTTGAAGAAACCTTTTTCTACGATTAAACCATGCTCTCCAACCTTAAACTTCGACACATATTCCTTAGGATTATCGGTTTGTATCAGTTCAGGCGGTGTAAGCACACTCACTTCAAAAACCACTTTTTCAAGTTCAGTTGGACTCATCGGTGCAAACCTTGGGTCTCCTGTTGCTGCGTTAATAGCTGAATCAATAACTGCTTCAACTAATGGACTTGTTGGGTACGGGTAGCCGATGCAACCTCGAAGTTGTTGTTCCCCGTGTTCAAGTTTGTTTATCGTCACAAAGACTCCGCAGTGTTCGAACAATTTCTTGGGCGTATTTGATGGAGGATGAATATGTTTTCGTGTCTTCAAATAATTTTCAACTGTATTTCGTGCTAGTTCAACTAAGAATTTTCCTTCTTCATCGTTAAGTTCAAACGACAATTCAATCTCTCCCTATTGAGTTGCGTTAAACCAAGAAATGGGTAGCAACTGCTAAACTAAGTAAGTTTTGGAAATTTAGAACTTGATAGATTCTTCTGTTATACCTTCCTTCGTGATTATCAGAAAATCAATTCCGTCGCCACTCATAACATCTCTACTTATGGCTGATTTTATTGCTCTAGTCACTAAGTCCTTGGCTTCCTTTAATTTTAGTCCTTCTTTGTAACCTTGTTCTATGATGCCTATTGCAATTTCTGTGCCTGAACCTACTACAGCGTACTTATCTGGAATCAATGAGCCTAAGACATCGAGAATGTAGATTGTTGGTCCTTCTTCATCTAAGCCACCAACGATCGTTTGAGTAATAAGTGGCGCATATCTGCGGTTAAAGAGTATATTAGCTGTTAACTTTGCGGCAGAACGAACAGAGATGGACCTGCCAACATCCATACTATAGAGACTAGCTTGAGCTTCTACCTCTTTAGCAAGGATTTGCATATCACCAACTAACCCAGCGCAGGCAGCACCAATTTGATCAGTAATCTTGAAGACTTTTTTGACCCCTTTACTGACAATTAAATAACCATATGCAACACGTTTTTCAGAAGCCAAAATTACACCATCACAGAACACCATACCAACAGTTGTGGCTCCCGGAATCCATACCATTCCACCTTGTTGAGCTTGCGGTCCTTGATGTGCTTGTGTTTCCATGTTTTCCACCTTCGCATCATAGAATCAAGACAAACTATTAAAGGTTACACGACCATTTACTACGAGCATTCAACTAAACAGGGGATTGAAATGTTTCAGAAGATTGATCTTTACACTAAGAATATAGATAACGTTTGGTTTGGAGTTGCTTGCGATGAGGAACAAGTTTACGCTACGAGCTTCGCTAAGAATGAAGAAGCCGTCTTGAAAAGTTTGGAGGACTGCATGCCACTTAACAGAGAGTGGCAAGTTACTTCCACGCCTTCAGGCTTTGCTGAAAGAGCTCTTGCTTCAGTCAAAAGTGTATATGATGGAAAAGGCGAAATCGGAAACCTAGTTTTAGCTACTGACCAATTATCACCTTTCTATAGACACGTCTTGGAAGTTACCCGATTGATTCCAGTAGGGTATGTTACGTCCTATGGCGCATTATCTGAAGCAGCAGGAGGTAGCCCGCGCGCAGTCGGAGGAGTCATGGCAGCAAATCCCTTTGCACCTATCGTTCCATGCCACCGAGTTGTTAAATCTGATTTTACCTTAGGCGGTTATGGTGGCGGCTTAGGCTTGAAGACAGAGATGTTAACTCGAGAAAAACGTTGCAACAATCTGCCTAAAGAGATTCCAACTGGACAAAAACAGCTTCATGTATTTCCTGTTGAAAGAGTGTTAGATAAGCTTCAAAAATAGATACAATCAGCACATCGTATGTTTTCTGAAGATTAGAGAACAAGTGATATCTTGAATGCTCCCTTCAAAGTATTTCACTTCCAAGAACTTGATTGGCTAGTCTATTTTCCAATCGAAGGCAATAAGGGAAAATATTGTGGCTACTCTGTAATATTTAAAGACAGGAAGAAAAAGAAGACAGATGTAAATAATTGTGCCATACTGGGTGCCTTACTGGAACAACCTGAACTTGATGAACATTATCCTCATACAGTTGGCTTCTTTAAAAGCCAAAGCACAAATAATACACAAACGAATCCATGTTACATGGAGATAAGAGTCATACATAATGTTGATGAGTTTTGGCTTTTCTTGAACTCGCTTAACCTCTGATAATGCATTTTTGTCTCTGAAACTAAGAATCACAAATCATAAAAGCAGATATCAGTAACCTTCAAGAGAGCAACTGAAGATTATGGTTGACCGTGGGCTCTATGTTGGAAGGTTTCAACCCTTCCATCAAGGACATCTAGAAGCTATTCAATGTGTTTTGAGAGAAGTTGATGAAGCAGTCATCGTCATTGGCAGCGCCCAATACAGTCATAACATCAACAATCCTTTCACAGCGGGCGAAAGATTAGTCATGATTCGCAGAGCTCTCAAAGAAGCAAATGTAGATTACTCTCGAATTTGGATTGTGCCAGTTCCTGATGTACATTTACATATGCTATGGGTTGCAGCTTTGGAGGGGTATACGCCTCATTTTAATATTGTCTATTCTAATGAACCATTAACTCGTAGACTATTCATAGAAGCCGGTTACAAAGTTAAGAGTATATGTTTCTTTAAACGCAAAGACTATAATTCAACATCGATCAGAGAAAAAATGCTTAAGGATGATACCTGGACTACGCTAGTGCCTAAGACTGTTGTAGAATTCATCTGTGAAATTGATGGAGTAAATAGACTTCGAGATTTAATGCGAACAGATAAAGTGGTCTAAAACCCAGCTTTTATGGGATCTTGTGGTTTCATAAGTTCTCTGAGAACCATGGTTGCATATGAACCTCGTAATAACATGAAGCTTAGTTTAACTTTAAGTGATCCGTTACATCCTGAGATATCTTCCAACATAAAATTGCGTACTGGTGATACAATCGACCGCAATTCACCTTGTCCACTAATCCTTGGTAAAGCTTGAACCCTAAAATCAGCTAACTCTACATGCTCTTCTTCCAGAACTAGTCTCTCAAGTTCACCCATTTCTCCTTCAGAAAGTCGCTGCCTAAACCCGACAAGAGGCAAGGCTAAACGCATTTTTCCAACCTTAACTGCATCATTAATCTCATCCACTGAGTGGTTAGTAACTATTCTTCCAGATTTAGGCATGGTTAAGCCGGAACGTTCCACATTAACCACATAGTCACCAATACGAGCTTTGTTTGAAGAAAATCCGCTACGAATACGTGCACTTAAAAAACGATTAAAAAGATACGATTGATAAGCCTGAACGAATAATGCTTGTAGCTTCATAGGCAATCTCTTGAAAGCGCCTGGAAAATCAACTGGATTCTCAGCCAAATGCTGAAGCATTAACCTTTCGAATCGTAATTGTTTAGGAAAATTTTGAAGAGCCCATGAAAAATCTTGATTCGTTTGCAGAACCTCACGCGCTTGTCGACTTTCTGGATGCTCATACGGACTAGGTTTAGCTAGAAATATCATCGCAGCTTCTTGAAAATTACCTTTGATCATGGCTTTTCCTACGATATGTGTGATAGCTCTTGTAGTTCCAAAACGCTGGTGACCGAAAAAATTAGGAATCCCACCCGCGTCTTCAAACTCTTTAGCAATGTTGGTAATTCTGGGTCTAATCATCGACTTTGAATTATAAAGTTCCTTGACTGTTATTGTAAAGAAATTTCCTAGCAAATAGAAAGGTGATAACGTATCACGAAAATATCCAATAGGATGAATTTCAATGTCTTTGATATTGATTTTTCTGATATCTTCAACAGTTATATTTTCAATAGTGATATGTTGAGCTGTGACAGCTTTTGCATCCTTGATGCCCGCTATGCTGATTCTCGTTTGATCTATACCAAGTTGTTTTGCGATATTCTTGATGGCAATAAATGTGTCCCAGTTTCTCTTAACCATAATACAAAGGAGATAACGTTGTCGTGAAGCTGAAGCATGCAAAGCCGGTTTAGATTCAGCTTTGTTAATGTCGGCGATTGAGTTATCAACAAGAACTTCTTCCACCAAAAAATCTTCAGGAGCCTGACGAATGACGCCATTGATACCTTCTGAATTAGTAGCGTAAACTGTTATACCCAATTCATTGTCTAAAGCAGGAACTTGCATGAAAAGCGTCTCTACAACAATTTGAGCTTTCCAGTCAATCTATCTACAAGCGTTGCAGGAGCAGGACCAATACCCAAACATGTTACAGTACCTTCAGGAATCTGAGTTAACCCTCGATCAACAATTAAGGCATTTGGCAAGTCTAAGTCTTTCGCCTGCTCTTCTAACTCTGTAAGGACTCTCTCGTCTTCGACTTTAACTGCAACTTTACATTGTCCTTCAAACAGCCATGCTTCCCACCAAACCCTATATCGTTTTCGGGCTTCCTCCGCTGATGAAACTGCAGCATGTCCAGCTTGAGCAGCTAACTTACCTTTACCCATTTTTAGATCAGTACGAAAAACGATGACCTGTTTGTACCTGAATTCACTCATAATATATTTCCTGCCATTGTCAAGTTGTGTCTTAAGGCTTTAAGGGTTTGTAGATAAATAGAGCAACAAAAAATAGGCTATAGCTCCAATCGCTGCCGGCTTCATCAATAATTGTAAGAACAATCTTCCTTGAAAATCAATCTCCTCAACATCTGATAATGCCTTATCAACTCCAAGCCTGTTGAAGACGTTTATAGCATGATCAAGTTTTTCATCCGAAAGAGAATCCAAAAACTTTCTAACCTGCAACATGACGCGAAAGTCAAAACCCAGCTTATCAATGCAACGTTTTTGATATTGTTGCAGAAAATTTGAACTGACATTACTTTTGTTAATCGCTTCAGATGCAACATCTGCCGCAATTTGAGCACAGGTTAACCCAAATATGACGCCACCTCCAGTCGTAGGCTTTACTTGAGACGCAGCATCACCCACAGCTAAAAAGCCGTCTGTGTAAGCTTTCTGTATTATTCCACTCAACGGTATAGAATGAAATGTAATCCGTCGGATTCGTGCTCGTATAAATTGTTTTGATGCAACAGGATGTTTCGCCATAAGCTTCTGCAACAATACTTTGGGGTTACCTACATTTGTTGCAAGTCCAACCTTTGCGGTCTCGTCGAGCAATGGAATAATCCACGCATAGAAGCCAGAAGCATAATCTTTCCCAAGAAAAACTTCAACAGTATCCCTATCTATATTTTGAACATTTTCAATCTCAGCTTCGACTGAATAAACTAACTTCTTTCTACTTACATTAGATAAGTCTGTTTCTTTCAGGAGCCTGGAGCCAACTCCCTCAGCATCAACGACAATTTTAGCTGGAACTTTTTCGATGTTATTTGCTTTTTCTACATTTATGCCGACAACCGTGCCGTTGTCAACTAAAAGTGAACTAACACGTGAGTTAAGTCTAAACCTTGCACCTGCAGCCTGTGCTTTTTCAGCCAAAAACTTGTCGAACAACTCCCGGTTTAGAGTACAGGTCACTGGCTGCTTGAGATGAACTGAAAACCTGCTCCCGCTAGGCGAGTAGAAAGTTGCATTTGAAAAAGTGTTTTCTATAATGTTGTTTGGAAGTGAATACAACCCCAAATTCTTCAAGCTTCGGATGCTAAGGTGACCGGCGCAATGTGATGGAAGACCAATCTCAGAGTGTTCTTCAAAGACCGTTGTATCCACGCCATGCTTTGCCAATTCTATCGCTGCAAAACAGCCAGTAGGTCCCGCTCCGACGACAACGGCGTTCGAAACGGGGCTCATTTGTTGCACGCTGGCAGATACAAAATCGATTATTGGATGAGCTCTATGCGTCTTTTTCCTCGCGCCATAGAACTGGTACGAATCTTGCCGGCAACTTCCAACCGCATTAGTAACTCATTGAAATCTTTGAAGCCTAAATCGTCATATTCCTCTTTCAGCATGTCAAAGAGGTCATCGTCAGTCATATCACCCTTTCTGTTCAAAACGTCTATTAAGACTGAATATGCGGGGCGTGTTTTCCAAGTTTTAACCGCAGGCATTTCTTCCGCTCCTATGCAACAGGTGTTGCAGGTTTTTGGACTTGACGTACTTGCTGCATGAAGCTCTTATACCATTTCTCCATATCCGGAGTTATTGATGGCCCGACTTCTTTTATAGCATCTTGGAAATCTTTCATAGTAACCTCTCCTGCAGTTACATCGCGTCTAAGTGCATGCATAGCTGCCTCACGACACAATGATTCAATATCCGCACCAGAATAGTACTTAGTAAACGTAGCTAATTGGCATAAGTCGACATCTTTTGCAAGCGGCATATTCTTTGTATAAATCTTGAAAATTTGTACCCTACTTTTCTCATCAGGTTCAGGCACGTAAATGAGTCTGTCAAATCTTCCTGGTCGCATAACAGCAGAATCAACCATGTCAGGCCTGTTTGTGGCAGCTATGATGACAATATCTTCCAAGGAAACGATACCATCCATTTCTGTGAGGAGTTGACTGATAACTCGTTCAGATACGCCACTGTCCGAGAATCCTAGGCCACGGCGCGGTGTCAGGGAATCGATCTCATCTAGGAACACAACTGAGGGTGCTGCCATACGTGCTTTCCGGAACACTTCACGTATAGCCTTCTCAGATTCACCAACCCATTTTGAAAAGACTTCAGGTCCTTTGATAGATATAAAGTTCGCTTCACTCTCGGTTGCTACTGCTTTAGCTAGCAAAGTTTTGCCACAGCCGGGTGGACCGTAAAGAAGAATACCTTTTGGAGGTCTTATGCCTAGTCGAGTAAACATTTCAGGGTTTTTCATTGGCCATTCAACTGCTTCTATCAAGTGCTGCTTAACGTCTTCCAGTCCGCCAGCATCATCCCAGTGAACTGTTGAAACTTCAATGTATACTTCACGCATTGCAGTTGGAGTAACTTCTTTGTATGCGTTCACAAAATCATCCATCTTGACTTCCATCTTCTCAAGTACCGCAGGGGGAATACGTTCTTCTTCTAAGTTAATTTGCGGTAGATACCGTCGAAGTGCTTTCATAGCAGTTTCTCTGCCCAATGCAGATAAATCAGCACCTGTATAGCCATGCGTCATTTCTGCCAGTTTCTTTAAATCAACGTCTTCAGCTAGCGGCATACCACGTGTATGAATCTGAAGGACTTCATACCTGCCTTGTTTATCTGGAACGCCTATTTCGATTTCTCTATCGAACCTTCCTGGACGCCTCAATGCTGGGTCTAATGCGCCTGGTCTGTTAGTAGCACCTATCACAATGACGTTTCCTCTTCCAGACAATCCATCCATCAAGGCTAAGAGTTGAGCAACTACGCGTCTTTCGACTTCACCCGTAACTTCTTCACGTTTGGGTGCGATAGCATCAAGTTCATCTATGAATATAATGCTTGGAGAGTTCTGTTGAGCTTGCTGGAAAATCTCTCGTAAACGTGCTTCAGATTCTCCGTAGAATTTGCTCATAATTTCAGGTCCATTTATTGAGTAGAAATTAGCTTCTGACTCATTGGCAACTGCCCTAGCTAACAAAGTTTTACCGCAGCCAGGTGGACCATGTAACAGGACGCCTTTTGGCGGTTCGATTCCTAAGCGTTGGAAAAGTTCAGGATGTCGAAGTGGTAACTCAACCATTTCACGTACACGTTGAATTTCTTCATGTAACCCACCAATGTCTTCATAAGTTGTTCGTGGTAAGCCTTTTGCTTCAGGTGCGGGTTCATTGAGGATAGTTAAGCGTGTTTCCGCTGTAACTTTTACGATGCCGTGTGGACGAGTTTTAGAAACAGTAAAGGGTATAGCGTGCCCAAGCATCATAACTAGTGTAGTATCGCCTTCCACAAGAGTTCGTTCCATAAGACGATTCTTCACAAAATTCGTGAAATCCTCATCAACATTAAGTCGCATGTCTACTGGTGCCAACGTTATGCTCAATGCTGTCTTAACTTTTGCTGGTTTGACAACGACATATTCATTTATCGCTACACCAGCGTTCTTTCTTGTAAACCCATCAATGCGTAAAATATCACGATTCTGGTCTTCGCTATAAGCGGGCCATGCTATTGCTGATGTGGTACGTTTGTTGACGATTTCTATAACATCACCTGCACTTATGCCCAACTTCTGCATAGTCCGTTGATCGATGCGGGCGATACCTCTACCGACATCACGTTGTCGAGCATCACCGACTCGTAGTTGTACTTCGCTCAATCAGAATCCTCCATGGTAAGTTTGAATAGGTTGAACAGAGTGTATTTCCTATATAAACATTATAAACATTATTGGGAATGTTAGATTATATATTTGTTAAAAAGTATAAAGCCGTTTTGGCTATATTTCTAGGATACGACAGATTATCTGCTAGATCGACGTACCATTAAGGTTTGAACTTGACTTACACCAGGTATTTGACTTAGTGCCGTTTCGAATTCATCGACTAAGCCCGTCTGGTCTTCTGGGAATCTAACTTGAACTAGAAGTGCTTTTAAGCCAAATGCAACTGGTTCCTCGCCGTAGCCTGAAACAGATGAATCCTTAGGTAGCGTTGCTTCAATTTTCTGCTTTAAGCTATCGAAGTTTTCGACGATGTCTTCAGGAAAAACTTTGTAAGTTACGATTACTGTTCCCATGTTGATTCCTCTATGGTCCTATAAAGCCACATTTTGGGCACTTGTAGGGTCGACCAAATTTTCTGCATTTACCATCACGCTTGATTTGGATTTCGCCGCAGTTTGGGCACAAGAATTTTGTGGCTTCGCTACCTGGCGGAATTGGTTTACCACAGCTTGTACAAGTAACCAAGTTAAGTGTTGGTGTAGTTGCCGTTCTTTCTTCCATCCAATTTCGCTTCCGTGACGGCATGTAACGTTAGACTCCTTTATATTTGCTCTGCTTTAGGAAGTTTATTATCTTCGAGTTTTGCCATTAAATGTGAGGAAGGATTTTGGGAGTTAACCTTCGAGGTCTTGTACCAATAGAAAATATAAAGTTGGAAGATTTAGGCGGCAAAATTATCGCCATTGATGCTTATAATGCACTTTATCAATTTCTTGCTATAATCCGTCAACCTGATGGCACACCACTAACCGATAATTCAGGAAAAGTTACGAGTCACATTAGTGGTTTATTCTATCGGACAAGCAATCTTGTTGAAATGGGCATAAAACCAATCTATGTTTTTGATGGTGAACCACCTGAGTTAAAGGCAGCTGAGATTCAACGCCGTCGAGAAATCAAAGTTGAAGCAGCACGACACTATGAGAAGGCTAGGGAAAAGGGCGATGTAGTCAAGATGCGTATGTTTGCCCAAGCATCCATGAGCTTGAAAGATTATATGGAAAAAGATGCCATACACCTTCTGGATCTTATGGGTTTACCTTGGGTTCAAGCACCAAGTGAAGGTGAAGCACAAGCAGCATACATGGCAAGCAAAGGTGATGCAGATTACTGTGCTAGCCAAGATTACGACAGCTTACTGTTCGGTGCACCAAGATTGCTCAGAAATGTGACGATTTCAGGGAGACGAAAGTTACCAAGCAAAAACATTTACGTTGATGTAGTTCCTGAACTTGTAAAACTCGATGATGTTCTTGCGAGATGTGAGCTTACTCGTGAACAATTAATCGATACAGGCATTCTAGTAGGTACTGATTTTAATCCTGACGGCATCAAAGGGTTAGGACCAAAGACAGCGTTGAAACTGATTAAGGAGTACGGTACATTAGAAAAAGCTTTGCCAAATATTAAGAACGCCATATTCCCTTGTCCACCAGATCAGATTCGTGAAATTTTCTTGCATCCAAATGTTCGAGACGATTACAGCTTAAATTGGAAAGAGGCAAACGTCGAGGGATTAGTGAATTTTTTGGTTCGAGAAAAAGATTTCTCAGAAGAACGAGTCCGAAAAGCACTGGAAAGATTACATCAAGGAATTGTAGAGCAAAAAGGAAAGACTACACTAGAGAGATGGTTTGGTTAATGATTAAGACTTGAAGCTATACTCGCGCCTTTTAAAGGCACAAAACTCACTCCGCCAAGGTTTTCTTCTCTTAATTTTCCATCAATATCCTTTGTAACTTTAATGAGTATCTGAAAAAGTGAATCGTTTCCGACCGGAATCAGCATTATTCCATCAGCTTTCAACTGATCTACCAATGGTTTAGGAATTCGTGGCACCGCGGCTGCAATTAAAATACGATCAAATGGTGCTTTTTCTAGGTATCCTTTAGAACCATCACCGATAACTATCGTAACTCTATCTCCGTAGCCCGTGTTCATGATATTCTTTCGGGCCATATCAGCAAGGTTTGGATTAATTTCGAGTGTGTATACGTGACCCCATTCGCTTCTAGGTGCTTCCTTAGGTGAAACGATTGCAGCAATACTCGCAGCGTGCCATCCTGATCCTGCTCCAACTTCCAAGACTTTTTGTCCAGTCCTAAGCTGCAGTGCTTCATTCATGATTGCTACAATGTTTGGTGCACTGATTATTTGCCCATAACCTATTGGGAGCGGTGTATCCTTAACACTATATTCTTGCGAGTCACGTGGAAGAAATCGTGCACGAGGCAATCTCTGCATAGCTTTGATCACGTTTGGAGTACGTAGTTTCCCTTGCTTGGTCAAGTTATCAATGAGTTTGTCCCAATCTGACTTCTCCACGAAAGCACCGATTAAAAATGTACAAAAGGTTCCTTTTTAACATAATTAACTCACAATACAGTTTACAGTTTAGCAAAAATATTCGATTAATCAGAAATACTCAAGATTTTGAATCTGCATTACTAAAAAATGAATTGTGAGAGCATTAACTATCTATATTTGTGCAGTAATCAACAACCAAGGCATATTGGTTGTTAAAAAGAACCTTGGAATTGAGTTATTTGACAGTAACTGATTTTGCCAGGTTTCTAGGCATATCTGGGTTGCATCCTCGCTCCAAAGCCATATAGTATGCTAGCATCTGCAACGGTATGATAAACGGTATAGGCGATAATACTTCTGGAATTCCTTTTGGAACACACGCATAGTCATCTGATAAGGCTTTAATTTCTTCATCATCCTCTTCAATAATAGAAATTATAGATGCACCTCGAGCTTTCATTTCCATAATATTGCCAATGAGTGTCTTATGTGAGCCATCTTTAGGACAGATGAAGACAACTGGGAAGCCTGGCTCAATTAGACTGATTGGTCCATGCTTGCTTTCTCCAGCAGGGAATGCAATTGCTGGTACATAGGCAATTTCCATGAGTTTTAATCGTCCTTCATAAGCTGTAGCAGTGCTTATACCACGACCAAGGAAGAAGAAGGTTTTAGCGTCTTTGTATTTGTGAGCAATTTCTTTCATACGAGTCTCTTGGGTATTAATTATGGTCTCCACGATGCGCGGAAGCTTATCAAGTTTCTCCTCAAGACAATCCATCTCATCCTGAGAGACTTTACCCCTCTTGTTAGCTAACCTCAAGGCCAATTGTGCCATTACAGAGAGTTGTGATGTAAAAGTCTTCGTCGCTGCTACACCAATCTCTGGACCTGATTGTTGACCTATATAGACTCTTGAAACACGCGTCAACGTTGAACCGATTGCGTTAGTTAAACCCAAAATTGTTGCTGCTCTTTGTTGTGAAGCTGTAACTGCGGCTAATGTATCAGCTGTCTCGCCTGATTGGCTAACTGCTAAGATAGTGCTATCTATATTCACAGATTTACCGTGCTGTTCCACAAATTCTGAAGCATAAACAGGATACGTCGGTAAGAACGCTAATTTTGAGAACATATATGATGCCGCTAAGCATGCATGGTACGAAGTCCCACAAGCAACTAGAAAAACCTCGGTTGCACGATCAAGGAAAGTTGATATCAAATCTAGGTAATGTTCCTGTGATCGTAATGTATTCTTAAGTGTACTTGGTTGTTCATGAATCTCCTTAATCATGAAATGAGGATAACCCTGTTTAACAGCAGCTTCGGACGACCATTCAATAATTGTTGGTTCACGAGTAACCACACAGTCATCCTGAATTTTTCTAATCTCATAGCCTGCTTGCGAAAGAATCACCAATTCTCCATTCTTAATGAAGACAGCCTTATTAGTCAACGGCAAAAATGCCGGAATATCTGAAGCACAATAAACAGCGTTTTTATCGATGCCTAAGACCAAGGGACTCTCATTTCTAGCACAGATGATTTTATCCGGTTCATCAGCTGAAACAACTGCCAAAGCATATGAACCATCTAACCTTTTTGCAGCCTCACGAACAGCCGCGGCTAGACTTAGACCAGGCTTTTCTTTAAGGTATTGCTCGATCAAATGTGCTACAACTTCAGTATCAGTCTTTGAAACAAATGTATGACCACGACTTTCCAGTTCAAGTCTTAATTCAGAAAAATTCTCAACAATACCATTATGCACCACAACAAGATGTCCAGTACAATCATAATGGGGGTGCGCGTTAACCTTAAGTGGAGCACCATGAGTTGCCCACCGCGTATGTCCAACGCCCAAACTACCAGGCATGTCATCTAGGTTTAGGAGGCGATGAACCTCATCTATTTTGCCTTGATCCTTCTTTGTGAAAAGAGCTCCATTATTGATTGTAGTTATACCCACAGAGTCGTAGCCACGATATTCAAGGCGCTTCAAGGATTCATGAATCAATGGCGCCGCATTTCCTTCAGATAAGACGCAACCGAATATTCCGCACATTGTAATCAAGCCGTTGAATACTATTTGTAAAGTTATTCAAATCTATGGTCTACTAATAAGCATTTTTAAGAAAAATCCTTTACTTCTAAAATACTGTTTTTATAGGTTAACCTGAATTCTTTTACGTTCGAGTTCATTTAAGCTCATTTTGAGCTTATTGTTTGTTCAATCAATATTAACCATAAAAAGACTTTTAATAATGGATGTTAGTTTCCCTTCAAAAGGAGGCTACCTTTGGATAAGAAACTGCTACTTCAATTCAACAACGGTGAGCCAGAAGTAAAAGAGATCTGCGTGATGCAGAATCCTCAAAAAATGCAGGCATTCTTGGGTAAAATGAGTTGGAGAATACTCATGGCTTTGTCTGAAAAAGAGATGTATCCACTGCAACTCGCAAGATACCTTCACATTAATGAACAATTAGTCTATTATTATATTCGAAGACTTGCAAAAGCTGGCGCTATAATAGTAGAAAGAGAAGAGAAGAAGAAAGGGGCAATCGCAAAGTATTATCGTTCTGTTTCATCTGCTTTTGCAGTAGAATTTCCACAAGGATACAAACTATTAAAAAATCAACCGTCATTATTATCCGTGAATAAGCAAGTTCAAGGTTTCTTCCAAGAGTTCATCAATGAGAATGGAGTCTTCAACGGCAAAATCGTGGTAGGCTGCCCTGCACCACACGGACCTTTCAAGACTAGTGCTCGTGATGGACATTATGCAGCATACTTAACTTTCTTCTTGGGACAATTCATTAAGAATCCCTCTGAATTTGCAATAAAATTGGACACTGATGTTAAGGCAGAGAAAGAAGAAAAGAACAACCTTATCCTTGTTGGTGGTCCAGGAACTAATCTCCTTACTCAGGAGATAAATGACTACTTACCAGTTAGGTTCAATATGCAATCTAGCAGTCAAGGCTTCCTTCTCGGTGGTATGATATCTCAAAAGACATCACGTGTGTATACAGCTGATACAGCTGGACTTGTAGCTAAAATCATAAATCCATGGGATAAAACCAAAAGAATCATAGTAGTTGCGGGCAACAAAGCAGTAGGCACAAAAGCTTGTGTGTTAGCATTAACAAATTTTTGGGGTAGGACTCTACAGAATTATCATAGTAATGATTCCTTCAGTGCAATAATACAAGGATATGATGAGGACGGCGACGGCAAAGTAGATGCGATAGAGGTTCCCGAATAAACTTGATGAAAGAACTTACTGAAGTGTTCTTTGCATTAGGACACAAGAACGTTAGAGCCACACATAGAACAACCCTTGAATTCACTAAGGATAAGCATCTGTCACAGACAGGAGATTGTATAGTCGCAGTAAACGCAGATAAAGCGCTTGTCGAACTGAGGGACATGTTCAAAGACAGACTACGAGTACCAAATGCTAAGCTTCTTATAACAATCGAAGTCGATGGAATAACAGAATATGTGAACGCTCATGGCTCACCAAAGTTGGTATTAAATCATCAATCAGATATTGTAATCAGAAAAAGCAGCCATATCGACAACAGAACGTTAGCTATCTGCGCCGACAAATCAGCTAAAGACTTATCCAGACAACTTGTGAAAAAATTGCAGAATTCAACACAAAAGGCAAGAATTACACTAACCGTTACTGCTTAGATTATCTTTGCATCCAAAACGACTTGCTGTTGATATGGAGCAGTCTCCCGAACAACCCTAGCACAAAGAAACTGTTCTACTTTTCTTCCAGCCCTTTCAATTGCTTTTTCAAACAGAGATTCCAATGCGCTGAAAGTAGCAGGTTGTCGAATAAAACTATAGAAATGAATTGTACCTCCACTGCGTTTTAGTGCAGTACAAGCAACGTCGATGAAATCAATAGCACTTTCTGGCAGATTCATTATTACACGGTCTGCAATATTCACAAACCTATCGCACACTATTTGTCGCGCATTCCCTAGAATAGGCATGACACAATTTTGTACACGATTAAGTAGGATATTTTTCTTTAATAGTGCAAAAGCTTCAGGATTGATATCTATCGCATAAATCTTCGAATCAATAGTTTTTGCGATGAGAATAGAGAAAGGCCCAACTCCAGCGAACAAATCCAATACAACTTCATTCTTCTTAACTAACAAAGCTACTCTTTGATGTTCATGTGAAAGCCTGGGTGAAAAATAAGCTTTAGCAATATCCACATAGTATTGACACCCCAACTCTCTATGAATTGTGCAAGTCTTAGGTTCTCCAGCAAGGAAAGCAAGTTCTCGTGTACGATATATACCACTAATTGCTCCAGCCTTTGCCACTACAGTTTTGACGTTTCTATGCGTCTTCAAAATTGCCCCACCGACTAGTTTCTCGTAAGGCTTTAACTCAGAAGGAACCTCGACAATCGCTATATCTCCTATGATATCCAGAGCATGGGGCAAGTTTGTCAATAGATGAGAAGGAAGGACATTAGCAAGAATACTCTCAAGTGTTTTTTTGTCTTGTTCCCGCTCTTCAAAAATTCGAGTTTCAAGCTGAATATTCACTGCTTGCTTCTTGAAAATATTTACTTCTTTTTCATTCAATTGACGATTAAGCGGCACACAGACAAAATTATCATCATTTTGAACCTGAAGTTGTTTAGCCCGCAATCCAAGCTTATCAGCTACCTCTATTGCTGTTTGTCCTTGAACCCTTAGAACTCTAAGACAAAGTGAAGACTTTGGCACAGAATCAGCCTGACTTTTCAATCCTAAAAAGAGACCCCACTTTGACTACCCTAAATTTTGTACCTAATACGTTTTCAGTGAGCCAAATATTTGCTTCAATATGATCGGTGAGCTTTGGTGTCAAAAAAACTGATGACCCTTCTGTTAATGCTATATAAGGTATTAACATATCAGCCAAGTGTACATCTACAGTAGGTTTCACAGAAAGCTCAGCTTTCAATTTCTCCGCAGCTTCTATGCCTACGGTCTCACTTAATTTACCTAATTCACCGATAGCGTCAGCACCCAAGATTGTGCCTGCATCAGTCTCAGCCCATAAAACGATTGAGCTACCCTTCTGCAACGGATTCGACGCATCATTAACAACCTCTATATTTGGAGTATAACCTATTTCTTTGAAATATTCGTTGGCAGCATTAGCCTGTCGTTGTGCAACTTGCCGATCAGCTAAAAAGGTACACACAGAATAACCTTTTAAGTGCTGTAGGTTGCCAAATTCTTCTAACCGAATCGGATTAAGTTTAGGATTAGGCTGGATTGTCACTGTAACTTCACCCATGCCCTTTGGATAGTAACCGTATCTATGAATCATAATCCGTGCATTTAGTCCCATCTTGACCAAAGTTGGCATCAACACGAAACGCATATAATTAATGGTTGGTGCACTCCACGTATCCGTTCCGCCCTTAGAGATATGCAAACGCACAGGTTCTTTTGCGCGAGCACACATGGGTAACACGGTTAACAATAACATTGGTATGCTTCCAGCAGTTCCAATCTCAGCCTCATAATTTCCGCCCTTAATTCCATGAGGCGTAAACCAGAGTTCTTGAGATTTCAATACTACCCCTCGTGTTTCTGCGCTACAGAGTTTTGCCGCAGTTAAGACAGCTTCGAGATGCTGAGGCTTCAAACCAGGTTGTTGACGTCTTTGTCGAATATTGTAGATATGTAGCGCTTCTCCAGTAATAGCAGCTAAGGCTACTGAAAGCCGAAGGATGGTTCCACTTCCACTTTTTTGGCTTCCATCAACTTCAAACAAGCATGTTCACTACAAGCATTCTAAGAGTACAAATAATTAATAAATGCCCTGATCCAATACTCATGATGGAGTTATTAATTTATGTCTGTTGACAGGGAGAAGCTTGAAAATCTTTTAGAAAGAATAGACGAAATTCTGTTGGTTCTAAAAGGTATCTCCGATGATTTACGTACAGTTTCTGCTTCATTAAAATCAATAGCAGTAGGACAGATTGCTCCACCTGGACAACAGATGCAAGCTCCTAGTGGTCGGGAAGGCTTTGAGAGACAGAAATCTGTAGAAGATGTCCGTATGTCATTTCCGCCAGACTTGGAGAGCTTACTTAACATTGAAGAAAGAAATGATTACATAATCATTAAACCAAGGCAATTTTTGGGTTCAGAGAATTTTGCAAAAATTGCCTCTACAGTTCGCGGCATGGGTGGCGAATACATAAGCGCAGGAAAAGATTCTCATTTCCGTGTGCCAAAACGAAAATAGATTCTAAACAATTAAACTACACTAAATCTATCAAATTCACCCACATATTTTTCCGGCGTTACTATTACATCGGTAACGATAGCTCCGGGTGGACCACGTTTACAAAAAACAATCATCGACTCAACATCTTGTTCTTCACCCTCGAAAACTGCTTCAACAGTACCATTATCTCGGTTTCTAACCCAACCTTTCACGTTGAGGTTCAGAGCTCGGCGTTTTGTTTCATGTCTAAACATTACACCTTGAACTTCGCCACTTATTATTAGATGAGCTCGAGTTTTCGTCTTTCCAATTCCTTCCAACTGATAGAAAATTGTGCTCATGTTTATGATTTAAACTCTTCTGATTTACGAAAGACGTTAACATTTTCACTTAAACCTATCTCCCCACTGACTGGACAGGTAGTTATGGCATCTGTTTTAAAAGCAAATTTCAATCGAGTTTTATTGGTGAAGATATATGCTCAAGAATACTGGAAAAATTCTTCTGTATGCATCACCTGGCAGAGATCATAGAAAACGTTTGGCTTCAGTACGTGAAGCCGCTGTTGAGACTGCGGAACGCTTACATTTAGACTTTGAAGTAGTTCAATTCAAAAGAAGGTGCAATCAAATCTACGTTTACTACGAGAATGGTAAGGATGAGCCGGTCCCTATTTATTGTGACGAAGGGAAAACAATTGATACTGAAGGTATTTGTTCAAAATTACAAAAAATGATGTTCGTACTATCATTCCATCCTCGAAATTCAGCACTGCGGTCTATTCGAACGGAGCTTATGGGATTTTCTTAAACTTTATAGATTGATTCTCGAGAACAACATCATACAGTTGATTTACGTCAAAATCAATGGCTAGGCTATCGTATTCATGTTCTGTTAGGAAAAGCAGAATTTTTGGGTTAGCAACCTGTGTTCTCTGTGGTAAGAAGGGCATTTGAGTCTGTAAAGCTTGGAAGATTTCTGTAGCCATTTTACCTTCATCGCTCTGAGGTCGCATAACGTAACTGTTAATCTCTCGTTCTTCAACAAGTTCAATCCGTTTTCCAAGGTTTCCATCTAAATCTCTTGTTGATTCAATTTTGTTGACTCTTACTCTGAACACTGTAATCACACTTGAACTAGACTATTTCAAGGTTAGATTTAACCTATACTGAGCAAAGATCAAGAATTACAACACTGTAAGAAAAGTAATTCTTAAATTATTCTTTATCCGGCTAAATAACCAGAGCGAAGATGATTTTATGGCACAAGAGCATACCGCCTTAACAGTAGCTCAAGAACAACTTAGACTCGCCGCAGAAAAACTCCGTTTAGAAAAAGGATTATATGAAATCCTGAAAAGACCCAAACGATCCATAGTGGTTTCTGTCACAATCAAGTTAGATAATCATAGTATTGGAGTCTTTGACGGCTGCAGAGTACAACATTGGGATGTACTCGGACCATTCAAAGGCGGTCTAAGATATCATCCAAATGTTACATTGGAAGAGGTTACGGCTTTAGCGATGTGGATGACTTGGAAATGTGCAGTAGTGGGTTTACCATACGGTGGCGCTAAAGGCGGAATAGCTTGTGACCCAAAAAGATTATCCATAAGTGAACAAGAACGTTTAACACGACGATACGTCAGCCTAATTGTTGATTATTTAGGTCCACATCGTGATGTGCCGGCACCTGACGTTTACACAAATGCTCAGACAATGGCATGGATAATGGATACTTACAGTCAACTTAAAGGATATAGCATTCCAGAGAGCGTCACAGGTAAACCAGTCGAGATTGGAGGTTCAGAAGGACGCGTTTGTGCTACAGCACAAGGCGTAGCGTTATGTGTTCGTGAAGCAACTGAAAAACTTAGTATGAAAATGAAGGGCGCAACTGTTGCAGTACAAGGATACGGTAATGTTGGCTACAACGCTGCAAGCATTCTGCACAGCATGGGCTGCAAAATAGTAGCTGTTAGCGATTCAGTCGGCGGCGTTTATTGTGAAGACGGATTAAACCCATACAACCTACGAGTTCACAAGAATAAGACAGGAACAGTTCAAGGCTGTGAAGGCGCAACAGACATTACGAACGCTGAACTTCTAACAAGCGAATGTGATATTTTAGTTCCAGCTGCATTGGAAAATCAATTGACGAAAGCAAATGCTGACCAAATTAAGGCTAAAATAGTAGCTGAAGGTGCTAATGGACCAACCACGCCTGAAGCAGATAGAATCTTGTTTGAAAAGGGTATTTGCCTTGTTCCCGATATACTTGCTAATTCTGGTGGCGTAACGGTAAGCTACTTCGAATGGGTACAAAACCTTACACGTGAACATTGGACACTCGATGAAGTAAACCAAAAACTTGAAACGAAGATCATAAAAGCATTCCAAGACGTACACAAACTCTCAGAAAAAGAAGAAAGTGATATGCGAACAGCAGCATTAATGCTTGGTGTAGGAAGAGTTGCGCACGCACTGAAAACACGAGGACTATGGCCATAGAATGATGGCTTTAGACTGTGAATTCATCTTGAATTATTCTTACGATTTTTTCAGCTGCATCTCCATTTCCATAAGGTGACATCTTAGGCAGGTCTTGATGTTTTGTTAGGGCCTCGTTGATTGCCATTAAGGTTTCAGTCTTATCTGTTCCAACAACTTTGGCAAAGCCAGTCTCTACAGCTTCGGGTCGTTCTGTTGAGAGGCGCATAACAAGTACTGGTTTTCTAATAGTTGGTGCTGTTGCTTCCTCTTGAATTCCACCAGAATCAGTCAAAATCAATGTACATTGTTTCATAAGAACCAGAAAATCTAGGTAGCCTAAGGGTGGAAAAACTTGAATATTTTTGCTCTTTAAGATGCTTGATAACAACCCGTTCTGTCGTAACCGTTTTCGTGTTCGTGGATGCATTGAGTACACAACAGGCAAAGCAGATTGCTGTAATGTGTCCATAAGATTCTTTAGGACACTTAAATTGTCGACGTTTTCTGCTCTATGAGCTGTTGCCAACGCAAACTTTTTAGAATAGATTCGTTCCATAATCGTAGATTTACGCTCTGCAATTGGCAGATGTTGAGCTACAGCATCAATCACTGTATTACCAGTAATGAAGATTTTTCCCCAGACATTCTCCTTTTGCAAATTGGAGTCTGATCTTTTGGTTGGTGCAAATAAGAATGTTGAAACATGATCTGTCAAGCGTCGATTGTGTTCTTCAGGCATACGTAAATCGAAGCTTCGCAAACCTGCTTCTACGTGACCTACAGGTATTTCCCGTTTGTTAGCAGCTAATGCAGCAGCCAGTACTGTGTTTGTGTCACCCTCAACTAAAACTATAGAGGGCAGCAGTTGCTTCAATAGCTTATCTATATGTATCATTATTTGGGCAGTCTGTTCAGTTGGTGAAGAAGACCTAATTTTGAAGGAAAAATCTGGTGAGGGTAATTCTAAGTCTTCGATAAACTGCTGTGACATGTTGTAATCATAGTGTTGACCACAATGAACAAAAGAAAAAGGAATTTGATGTTTACTTAAAGCTCTGACGATTGGTGCCATCTTTACAATTTCAGGTCGTGTGCCGACAACGACCATAATACTGTTCAATCGTAAACACCATTAGCTACAATTATCGATTAGGTTTTCTTTAGGCAGTCTTCTCTTGGTTCGTAGATTGTACCTTCCCGCAATAACTGTCCAAGAATTCGTTCCGACTCAGCTCTAGCGATTTTATGTTTCGATTCCAGCTCATTCACCAACACTTCTTTTTCGACGATGCCTGTCTGCTTCTCCATCTGCATTAAAACCGATAATACAACCTGCATCTTATCACGAACACTCTTCGGCTTTCCGGTCATGATAAGATCAATGTCCATCTTGTATGATGATACATCAATACCTACTTCTTCCAGGGAACGTTTCATAATTGCAATCGCTGCTTCAGCATCCTCGATTGTGACTTCCTTCTTCAACGCTACACGAGCTCTTGCTTCAGCACAACGCACCAACGATTCTAATTGTCTTGCAGTAATCGCTACAGGAGAACCCTCAGTCTCACTAGCAGCACGCATGGCTAAGTAGAATTCGCTTAAACGTTTCAAAGCAGCATTACCCAATACTGGCTTTACAGTTTTTGCATAACTAATATATTTACGCAGGAGGTCCGCCGAAATCTGTGCTTCAACCGGACTTACACCACGACGATGAATCTCCAGAATATGCTCCGACATTTTCCCGTCAGCTTCACGGTTTGGAATATCTCTTAACACGAAGATTAAATCAAACCTAGATAGGATCGTGACTGGTAAAGAAATATTCTCAGCTACTGTTCTGTGTGGTTCATACCTTCCTAAAGCAGGGTTTGCAGCAGCTAAAACCGTTGTACGCGCATTTAGCGTAGCAACAATGCCACCTTTTGCAACAGAAACTGTGTGCTGTTCCATAGCCTCGTGGATGGCAACTCGGTCTTCTGGACGCATTTTATCCATTTCATCAATGCAGGCAATTCCCTTATCGGCTAAAACGAGTGCGCCTGCCTCTAAGCTCATGCTACCACCTTTCTCACGGATTACAGCAGCTGTTAAACCTGCAGCCGTTGTTCCTCTGCCTGAAGTATACAAGCCTCGGGGTGCAATCCTTGCAACGTATTGGAGGAGTTGACTTTTTGCTGTGCCTGGATCTCCAATTAACAGAGCGTTCATTTCGCCTCTAACACTAATGTCCGGAAGTAATTTTGATACTCCGCCAAACAGTAGGTACATAATGGCTTCTTTAATATGTTCATAACCATAAATTGAGGGTGCTATTGAATTCATAATTTTTCTATGTACCCAAGGGTCTTTACTGATTTCTAGAATTTTTTCTTCTTCTTCTGGTGTAGGTAGTTGACTTTCAGGTTCTTTACCTAAAACTTCTAGTGAATTTGCATCTAAATGTAAGATGAATGTTCGCATTTTTCCAACTCCAGGACGAGAAGGTGCAACTGCACGAACAATTCCAACGATGCTTACATGGTCTCCTGGACGTGCTAAATCAACGATCTCCATACCAACGAGTTTTACGTTTAAGGTACGTGGAAGTTGTCCTGGTGGTAAATCTTCTGGTCTTTCTTGTAAACGTAAGTCTTGGGAGTCAATGAAGGTTGATTCTTCTTGAACAAATTCAAATGGCCCCTTCTGTCGGCAGCTTGGGTCGGCACACTCAAAGGGTGCTTTCAAGAATGAGCCTGTTTGTTCAGTGCGAGCTACGGTCCCGCAACGTTTGCATTTAAAACTAGCTTGCATTACCATGGGTCTTACTGGTGTTGCTCTAACAACGATACCTTCAACCATAATGAGTTTACCCATCTGTTTACTGCCGAGCTTGCGGAGTTGCTCCTTTCCGAGAAGTTGTACTATCCGTACAGTGATTTTCTCAAGCTTCTCTGCATACTCTTGATCTTCTATACCTAGCTGGGCATAGGCAGCGTTATCGAAGTGTACTAAATATTCGTCGGGTTTTTCCATAAGCTTCGCTGCTAAAGCTTGGTCGAAAGCAAAGAGTTCTTCGAAATCTACTTGGATTGATTCTCTTCCAGTAAGTGCCATTTGGCTGATTCGTTGACGGTATTTTTCTTTCTTAAAGAACTCTAGGAAACGTTCTTGTGGATCGATTAATTGGGTTTTTTCAACCATTACTCTTTTTCTTGCTCCTTATGTTCTAGGATACTTTTTCTCCATTTTGCTATTATATTGCCTAGTTGCTCATAGATAAGTCGTTCCTCTGTTGTCATCTTTTTTAACATCTGTTCATTCTGATTAGAAACAGAAGACAACGCAATAGTCTTCTTTAGTCTTGAATTCACAATATCCCATGCTAATTGCATAGCTTTATTGTGTTCATGGATTTTTTCAGGTTGCTTTAGGAAATCTTTTCTCATATCAGCTAAGTATCTACGAAGTTTTGGATAGAATTCATCGGGTAATTCACTGATTTGTCCTGCAGTCTGAACACGTTCTTTCCATTGCACTTTATACAGTTCACTTGCTCCAAATTGACTATCCTCACGAAAATGAGCGATTTCTGATTCAACGAGTTTATCTGCTATCCAATGATAAACTTCATACTCGTTACCTTCTTCAAAAGGACCAACACATAACCCTGCAAGCTGAATTTCAGGATAATTCTTATTAGCCACAACCTTCGCAAACGAATTTTCAAAACGAAAATCTAAATCGTCTATCTTTAAAATCTCTCTTCCACTCCTAAATTGGCCAATCTCCAAGACAGTTTGGAGCTGTCGAAATATAAAAACAGTGGTCGAAAGAACTAAACTAAAAAAACAAAAAATAAATCAGAAATAACAGATTTCTGCCTAGTTTTTCGGTACAATCATTTGTCAAAAATAAACCAGTAAATTACTGATTAGTTACGAAATATATGTTGTTTTTTTGTCCTCTTCTTTTCGGGTCTCTTCTGCTTGTAATGCTCGTTTTTCTTCAATAGTCTGTAAACGTTGCACCATCTTCTCTGCCTTCAGTATATCTTCTTTCAAGCCATCCATGCTCAAGTTAAAATCAAACGCTGAACGTAGAACTTCCAGCACGCTGCTTGCAGCCATCGGATCAGGTAAATAGCCTCGAGTCTCTCCTAACAGGCATAGAGCACCGATTTTTTTAAAGCGAGCCAAGCCTAATATTAAGCCTGCCGTTCCTACGATCGGGCTTCCAGAATTACTCACGACAGCCCCTGCACTTACAGCTTTGTTCAGAATCTCAGGGCTTGTTGCTGCGACAAAAACTTTGGGTTTTGTTTCTGTTTCGACACGGTAACCGCCAATTGTGACGATAGTTGACACATTATGTTTCTGAGCAAACTCAAGCATTTTATCAGCAATCTCATATTGACCTTCGATAGTCTGTGATTGACTATCTCCAGTGAAAAAGATCAAATCATTCGCGCTTTGCGGGTTCTTCCAAAAATAGAATGCGCCACGTAATAGTCTCACACTGCCCTTCCTGTTTACTAGCACAAAATAAGGAAAATGTGGCGAGTATAGGTACGCAAATTTTGTGGCTTTCAATTGTTTAACTAAGTAACGAATAGCAATCTTACCTACAAGACCTAAACCAGGTAGACCTTCAATTAGGACGGGGTTATTGAGTTCGATTGAGTTGAATTCTCGTATGTAGGTCTCTTTCATGATGATACCTGCTTCTCTGCTTGTTCTTTCCTATACGCTATTCTATAACGTAAGTATTTATCGTCAGGAGAAAATTTGGCTGGATGAGGAACGTGAACCTTACCTCCACAGTATGGACATATATCTTTTTTTAATGTATATTTGCCACATCGAAGACACTTACGGAGAAGCCAACCCAATTATTTCTCCCTCTTAAAAGTACCTAATCCACCAGCCTTCGTAATATTCTTGACAACAGAATCCGAAACCTTACCTAAAACGTCCTCTGCACGTTTCCAGTTCGGAGCTGAGACTTCTACAACATACTTAGGAGCTGCCATCACATAGAATCGAACGTCAGAATCTTCAGTTTTTTCTTTTTCGGCATCTAAGAAGGTGGTCTTGATAATTTTTACACCGTTAGGTTTAGCACAATGGACCTCCAAAGTGCCTCTAACTTTCACTAGCTTAACGTGAATTCGCTCTTTGGCTACATCAGCAAAAACTTTAGCAAGATTTTCTGGCACGCCAATACTCGTTAAGGTGTCCGGTCCTTCGATAGCTGCTTTTTCAAAACCGTCATATAATGAGTATTTTTCTTCAATTAATCGTCCAGCTTTTGTATAAACCTCATCTAGGGATAATCCAACTTTTTCTGCTACACCCTTGAGTAAAGCATCTGCTTTGCGTTCTTTCTTCCATGACATTACTTTCTCAATGCGTTCTCTTTTATTCACACGCCGAAGAGATAAGTCAACATGTCCTTTTTCTGTATCAACACGGAGGACTTTGAGAACCGTTTTTTGACCTTCACGAACAAAATCGCGTATATTCCTTATCCAAGAAGAAGAAATCTCTGATACATGTAACAAACCACGTTTATTATATTCATCAAGCTTAGCGTAAGCACCATAATCAGTCACAGTTTCTATGGTGGCAATTACTAAGTCTCCATTTTCTGGGTACTCAGGCTTTCTTTCTGCCATCTGCTTCTTCTTCCTGTGACCCTACTTATTCGAGTACGGACTGTACATCAGCGTTTACGAGCTTTGCTTTGCCACCTGAAGGTTCAGCTAAAACTTCTCCACATACGTTGCATGTTATTTTGTTAACTGGACTTCCAAAGATTAGTTGTTCATTGTTGCATTTTCGACATCGAACACGCAGGAAGCTGCTTTTGGGTTTAGGAATTAGCTTGTTCCATTCACTCATTCTACATCTTCTCCTTCTTAACCTATTACTAATTTTCTAAGCCTAATGCCAATACGGTGCCTCATGTAACCACAGACTTTACACTTCAATCGGAGCGTCTGCTTCTTAGTCGTTTTCGAAAACTCACGCTGTAGTGGATACTTTTGTCCACCATAACCCCTTTTTTCGCGATCATGAGCACGCTCACCCTTCGCTAAGGCTCGACGCTTACCAGCCTTGTACAAAGTAACTGTATGATCTTGATGTTGCTTACAATGCGGACAATAAGTCCGTATCTCTTTTGGAACATTCATGGATATTGCTACCAGCTTTCCATTAATGAAACATACACATTCTTATACCTTTTCCGCTTAAAACAACCTTATGTGACTTAACCCTTATCTTATGTAGGTAATGCCTATTTGCCAGCGCGCACCTTAGTTGAGATCAAATGATATTTTCAAGAAAAATCGTGTTGGTACGAAATTATACCTAAGATTCAAACTTTTGTTTAATAAAGAGAATTCCGCGAAAATTTATCCTCATTGCTAGCCTGTACGTCACTATCATGAAAATCAATGTCAACAAATCTTTTACTAAATATCTTTTTTTTCTACCCTTTTATGATTATTTGGCTTTTCAACAATTTCTTTTTGGATTTACTTATCATCAGTATCTACAAAAAATGGGTGTGACAATAAGGGGTAAAACAAAACTTATAAACAAATTTACTGTATATCTATATTTTACAACCTATAGCTTTCGCTTTAGGTTTTACAAAACAAGGAGAATAAGCAAATATGCAAATATCAAGAAATAAGGCAAAAGTGACAACTACAATCATTTTGATGCTTTTGATGGCTACAGGAATAATTATGACTTATCCTGTTCAGGCACAAACTAATGTGCAAGAAGGCGGTGGGGGACCTCTACCTTCGGGCGTTACACCTGATACAACCTTCGATGCATTTGCTCAACTAAGCTTTAGACCTACAACTATAGGCGTTGGACAAACCTTTCTAGTAAACCTCTGGGTTACTCCCGCTATACACCCAAGCCGATACTTCAAAGACTTCAAAGTGACTATAACAAAACCAGATGGAAAACAAGATGTCATCACTATGGATTCATACAAAGCAGACGGAACTGCATGGTTCGAATATGTCGCAGACCAAATCGGAACTTGGACCCTCAAATTTGATTTCCAAGGAGCCTACTTCCCAAGAGGTAATTACACCTCGACCGGAGGAGCTTTTGGTGGAACCTTAAATGCAGTCCAGTCAGCTTACTACAAACCATCTTCATCTCCATTGCGAACCCTAATAGTACAAGCCGATCCAGTGTACCCGTGGCCTACATCAGCGTTACCAACCGACATCTGGACGCGACCTGTACACGTTGAAAACAGAGAATGGTGGACAATCAGCGGCAACTGGCCAGCTACTGGATACGTTGGTTTTGGTAATTGGGACTCAATGTACCCTGATACAAGTCAAACATACAACTCTAGGCACAAATTTACACCTTGGGTTCAAGGACCAAACAGTGCTCATATTGTTTGGAAGGAACAAGGTAACATCGCAGGGTTAACAGGAGGACAAACCGGACAGTACGGAGTTACGGGCAGTTCGCCGGTTCCAAACATAATTTATGCAGGAAGATGCTACGAATCCTATTCGAAGCCAGGCACAGGATCAACAGCACAAACATATTGGCGATGCTATGACCTACGCACCGGACAAACGTATTGGGAACAGCCTGTATCAACCATAACGAGTACAGGATTCTTCTTTGGACCATCAGTAACTGCACTAGTACCTAACATAATAGAGTATACTGGTCCACAACAATCAGAAGTAGCTGGAGCATCAGCAGCAGGAGCATGGTCGGTCAACCTCATCTACATCGGAGGCGGAAGACTTTACAAATGGAACCCATGGACTGGAGCCATGACTACAAACATTTCAATCTCACCTTTATCGTCAGCAACATTCTATAAACAATCAGTTGGCAGAGGCAGCGAACCAATGGCATTAAGCATTCAAGATCTCGGTGAAGCAGCAGGAGCTGATCGTTACCGATTAATCAACTGGACAACAGCAAGCGGCGGTTATGGTAGCTCAATATCCGACAGCAACTTCTCAACGAGAGTTAGAACCAACACAAGCTATGCTCGCAGTAGTCTACCATCCTATGTTGACTGGAACACAGGCTATGGTGCTACTGTATCTGGGGTCACCGTAGCAGGTGTTTATATGGGAATGAACTTGACAGGATACAATGCTTGGACTGGTCAAACGCTTTGGTCAAAGATAATCAATGAGCCAGTATACAGTGGTGTTTGCGATATTGTTGACCATAACACGCTCGCTGTATTATCAGATCGCGGCTATTACGTAGGCACTGATTTAGTAACGGGAGCTGAAAAGTGGAAGAGCGACCCAATGCATTATCCATGGACGTCCACTGGTTTTGGTGCATATTCTTCAATGTCTGCTTATGGCATGTTCTACAGAGAATCTTATGACGGTATCTATGCATTCAATTGGACTAACGGGAAGATTGTCTGGCACTATGAAGCACCTACAGCCTCACCATTTGAGACACCCTATACGGGATGGAATGACACAGGAGTCTATCCTTTCTACTCATTCGGTGTCGGCGGCATTATAGCTGATGGCAAATTCTACACTTGGACATACGAGCACACAGAGAGCTGGCCAGTAACTCGAGGCTGGGGAATACATGTCATCGACTGCTTCACTGGCAAAGGTGTATGGAACCTCACTGGATGCATTCAGCCAGTTGCGATTGCTGACGGATACCTTGTTGGCACAAACAGCTACGATGGCTACAAATACGTGTTTGGCAAAGGTAAAAGCGTAACAACTGTTACAGCACCAGATGTTACTGTGCCTCTTGGATCAGCAATAACCATTAAAGGTTCAGTACTTGATCAATCCCTAGCACAGCCGGGTACACCATGTGTTAGCAAAGACTCTATGAAGACACAGATGGACTATTTACATATGCAACTGCCAATTGATGGAATATGGCATAATGTTACAATGACAGGCGTTGAAGTTTCGTTAACGGCAATAGGCTCAGACGGAAACTATGTAAATATTGGCAAAGCCACTACTGATTCATACTACGGTACTTTCAAATTCGCTTGGACGCCTCCAAAAGAAGGTGCCTACCAGATTATGGCCAACTTTGCAGGAGATGATTCCTATGGTAGTTCTGGAGCTTCAACTGCAGTAACGGTTGGTCCAGCACCAGCACAAGCACAACAAATAGATGTTCCTGCACCAGCAGACATGACACCATTGTATTATCTTGTAGTCGGTGCCACTGTTGCCATTATAATAGCAGTCGCAGTCGTAGGACTACTGTTGCTGAGAAAGCGACAGTAATTTTAGAACTCTTAAAATTCCATTCTTTTTTTGTTTTATTCTTAAGCACATTATGTGTTAATTTTAGTGTTTTGTAAGCAACAGGTTCTAAGCGGTCGAAGAATCCCATAGAAATTGGAAGTATTCTCTGGCAAACCCAACCAGTCCCACATGGTTGCTCCAGATTATTAAACTTGGTTTCTCCTCACCAAGAAAGAGCATAGCTTCTTTACCATCTGCAATTATACCACCACCAAACATATGATCTCTAAATTTAAGCTCGGTAATTCCAACAATTTTCTTAAGAAAATGCCAGTCATCACTTTTTCCAGCGACTAAAATCTTCACAGCTACAGACTTCTTTATGTTGTTCAAGGGTAGTTCAATGAACGCAATCAATGAACGTGTAAAAGCGGGTGCTGCGATCATAATTTCTCTGTTTGCTTTCTTCAACACTTCCTCAAATTTCGATACTATTGCTTGCTGTCCGTGAAGGATTAGTATGTCGGGTCGTTCTACCAATTCACGTTTCTCATAAAGTGGCTGCAATTCTTCCGCTAAACATCGTTCCCAGTTTTGATACTCATCATCTCGTTTGCGTCTTGCTGCAGCCACGGCTTCGAGAGGCGGAACAGGATAATACTTTGACGGACGTGTTTCGGTGCTCTTTATCCAGCATTTTTCTTTCAGTGAGTTTAAGACTTCGTAGATTTTACTGTAGGGCACTTTGGCTTCACGACTGATTTCTATAGCAGTCAATTGTCCGCCTTCAAGCAAGCTGAGGTAAGCATCAGTCTCATAAGCGTTCAACCCCATCTTTCGAAGAATTTCACGTGCTTCCTCACTAATTGACGTATAGCATTCCCCTTTTTCACCTTAGGAAACGTTTGGAAACCTTATTATGTGTTATACTATTCTTAAGCACTTCCTATCGTAGTGAAAAACATGCAAACTATCAAAAATACAAAAAGTATCTGCCCAGAATGTCTCAGAGCGTTAGATGCGACAATTTTTGAGGAAAATGGAAAAGTCTTCATAAAGAAAGAATGCCCTGAACATGGAGCCTTTCAAGAATTGTACTGGTCAGATTTTGAACAGTACCAACGGGCAGAGAAGTTCAGGTACGACGGTAAGGGTATACAAAACCCGCGGACACAAACCGAAAAGAACTGTCCGCTTGATTGTGGGATCTGTCCTGAACATAAATCACATACCGCTTTAGCAATTATTGATGTGACGAATAGATGTAACTTGACTTGTCCAGTCTGCTTTGCAAACGCCGCTGCAGCAGGCTATGTATATGAGCCAACTCAGGAGCAAGTTGTTGGAATGCTAACGAATCTGCGGGCTACTAAACCAGTTCCTGCTACAGCCTTGCAGTTTTCAGGCGGTGAACCAACTATTCGGAATGATTTGTTTGATTTGATTATGAAAGCAAAAGAAGTCGGTTTCAGACACGTGGAGGTTAACACTAACGGCGTGCGAGTATCTCGCGATGTTGAATATGCGAAGGGATTGAAGGCTGCTGGAATAAGCACTGTATACCTACAATTTGATGGTTTAACATCAGATGTGTACAAGTTTATTCGTGGTATAGATTTACTCGATATAAAGATGAGAGCAATCGAGAACCTTCGTCAAGCAGGCTTCAACAGCGTGGTCTTAGTAGTAACTTTGGTAAAAGGCGTTAATGATAGTCAATTAGGTGACATCATAAATTTTGCTGCAAAAAACTTCGATGTAATTAGATGTGTCAACGTACAACCAGTCTCATTATGTGGTAGGTTACCACCACAAGAACGAGAGAAAATGCGCATTACAATTCCAGACTTCATGCACTTGGTCGAAGAACAGACGAAAGGGGATATCAAGGTCTCAGATTTCTATCCGGTTCCCGTCGTCGTACCTGTCTCCAAAGCAGTTGGTTCGTTAAAGGATAAACAATACGTAGAGTTTACTGCTCATCCACATTGTGGGATGGCAACATTTGTTCTAGTTGAAAATGGCAAAATTACACCAGTAACACGTTATGGCAATATCGAAAAATTCAGAAACTCCCTTCTAAAAGTCTATGAAGATGCTGAAAAAGGAAGCAAGAATAAAGCTAAGATACGACTCGTTGGAGCTGCCCGTCACCTGAAATTTAGTTTCCTAAGAAAATACGTGCTCAGTGTACTCATGGAAGGTGACTACAAGTCCCTTGGTGACTTTGCACGTACAGCGCTTATGATATCCTCGATGCATTTCATGGACCCATACAATTTTGATTTAGAGCGAGTCCAACGCTGCGTTATTCACTACGCCGTGCCCGATGGTCGAATCATCCCATTCTGTACAATGAATAGTATCCATAGACCAGAGGTTGAGAAGAAGCTTGGTGTACCGCTTGAAGAATGGAAAAGTAAGCATAAGCTTGAAATAAGTCAACCTCAATAAATTCCCGAATTAACAATAAGGAAGCAAGAATAGAATGGGTGGAAAAAAGAAGCTCGGCTTGAAACAAATGGAAAAACAGCAAGTCGACCAAGACTCTAAAACTAGTAAAGAGAAGAAGAAAGAAAAAGCTGGTCCACCGAGAGAAAAAAGAACCATTATAGGCGTAGTTGCACCTGACGCTAAGAATGATAGAAACATTGCTGAAATCAAGAAGATGAATGTATTAACTCCATATGGTGTAGCTACAAAATTCGGTGTCCGAATAAGCGCAGCTAAAGATTTCTTAGAACAGCTCGAAAAAAATGGATCTGTTGAACTCGTCTCAGGTAGCCACAATATAAAGATTTACAAACCCGTCGCCGCATAACATTTTTCTCTTGTTCTTCTTCAAAACTGTTTGAGGATAAGTGAAAACTATGGATTTCCCTGAAAAAGTCTATACCGAAACTGAACATAAAATAGCAAAAAAGTTAATCGAGGAAGGCTACAAGCATCATTTAGAAGTAGAAGGAGAAACTGTCTTCAAACAGAAAGTAGATCAAGTTCTGGAATTAATAAGACGGGCAGGATACTATGAGTTCTTCCGAACCTACATAAGACAGATAAAAGAAATTGATGGGTTGACTCAACTTCGCGAGACAGAAGTTGCTATCTGGGCAAATAAATTCGCTGTTGAGAATGCTGTTGATGCTGCTAGTCTCTTTATTCAGAAAGCCTATCATATGAAACAATACGTAGACGGTGAACTCTATTATGGTGGCAACTCAGAGAAACAAACGGTTGAAAAACGTGTAGAATTCTTGAAGACATTAAAGAACAAGACTGATGATAAAGAAATAAAAGATGAATGTGAAAGACTTCTTCAGATGTGGGCTGAAAGCTCCTTAGCTCCCTGACTGCTCCACTCTGATCCTTGTCCCACTCTTAACTTGGCTGAACAATTCTAAATTTTTTGTGATTTTTCCCAGAATACTTACGGGACTGTAAGGTTGTGATTTTCCATAGAAAATACACAGCGCGCTGCCCATCGGCCAAAATGCAATTGTACCTGTTTCTACTGTTGGTTTAGCTTTTTCTTCACCCAGCTTGAGAGGAATCTCAAAGTATACTTCTTCTTTCCATAAAGCTGCTCTACCTTCCACAGGTAATTTCCTAACAATAGTATCTATTGTTCGAGGTGCCATGAATCGAACTAGCTCTCCTTCAGCTTCTCCTAGTCCTTCAATGAGGAATTTCACTTTGATACGTGAAATGCCTGTATCAACTGTTTCGTTTTCATGTTCCTCAGAAAGACCCGTACGTGATTCCTCAGGACAAAAATAATACTTGATGTTCAATTTAACTCTTACAGTCAAAAGAGAAACTATTCGACTTTGACCGGGCGTTTAGTCTTGTAATCTGTGATTACAGTCATTCCATATTTCATTAGTGTAGCATCCAAATCAGTGTCCCCAGTGTCAACCTTAAGTCCATTGAGGCTTCTCAATTTACTTTCTGTTGCGATTACGATTATATTATCCAAACCAACTTGCCGAATCACTTTTGAGCTTAATTGTTGGTTTCCTCTGCCAAATATAAAACCTTGACCACCAATTGGTGTAACGATTATCTTTGCTTTTTTGTCGTCGATGGTTTTGAGGATTTGCTCTTCATTCACATCTTGCGCCACTAATTTTTTGTTAAGAAAAAGATCTGCACCTAACAAAGTTTTCTTTACGTCTAACAAATCAGCAATAGCACGTGTTGTCGTACCAGGTCCGATTATGTAGACTGTGTCAGGCGCCATCTCTTCAATTATATAGACTGCTATAGCGGCTTGATTTCGTAGTTCACTTTCTGTTATTGGACTCGCCAGCTTATTTGCTTGGATAAGACTAGGCTCATATGGTGTCAATGTATAACCATAGAGTTCTGCAGATAAACGGCCTTCTCGAAAAGCTTTTTCATCTACGTCCATGACTTCTACTTCTTTCAACGGCAAATGTCCAAGCAGAAATCTTGTGGCAACTCTTGCTGCAGCCTGTGGGTTAACGGCGAAAACGCCACTGTGCATCTTTACTCCAGTGGGAACTCCTAAAACTGGAAACTTAGTGTCGATTGCATTGAGTATATCTCTTGCAGTGCCATCACCTCCACAAAAAACTAGTAGGGTTATGTTTTCGACTGCCATCATCCGTGCTGTTTCTCGTGTGTCTTCTGCAGTAGTTTTAGTTTTTCTTTTGCCCAAAATGTTGTAATCAAACCCGCACGCTTTAGCCTCATCCTCACCGAGTGCGCCAGCGCCAAGGAGGAGCTTAACGGATACTCTGGCTTGTCGTAGTTCGGACAGGAAGGTTTCAGCCCTTATCGGTGCAACAGGTTTTGCGCCTAATCTGATAGCTTCATTTAAGATTCTACTTCCATCTGTGCCCTTCAATCCAACCGCGCCACCCATTCCGGCGATTGGATTAACTATTAAGCCCATAATCTTCGTTGGGCTCTCGCTTCCGTCACTGGCTGCATCAGTTTTGGACATAACTACAGACACACAAGATAGTTAGATCAAAGCATAATAAAAATGGAATTACAAAACTGAAAGCATAATGAACAGAAAAGAATAGGAGAGAAAAGTTTTAGAACAAGAGAGATTAGAGAGTCTCGCAACTGCCTAAGAATTTCTTGTTGACGTCCGCCAACCATGGGTATAGTTTACTCAACTTCTCCATCGATTCTGCGACTTTCTCGGTTGGGTATTCGTAGGGTTGTAGTCTGCCGCTGAAGTATTCATCGTAGGCGCCCATATCAAAATAGCCGTGGCCACACAGCAAGAATAGTATAGTCTCTTCTTTTCCAGTCTTCTTGCATCGTAACGCTTCGTCGATTGCGCCTTTAATCGCATGTGATGGCTCAGGTGCGGGTATTATACCTTCAGCTTGGATGAATTGTTTAGCGGCATCGAAGACTTCGACCTGGTTGAACGCTTCAGTCTCTATTTGTTTCTCGTTTGCTAACACACTTATGGTTGGAGCGATACCGTGGTAACGTAGTCCACCGGCATGTATTGGTGCGGGTATAAAATCGTGTCCTAAAGTATGCATTGGGACTAATGGTGTTATCCTTGCAGTGTCACCGTGATCGTATACGTATTCACCTCGTGTGACTTTGGGGCAAGCTGTAGCTTCAGTAGCAACGAACCTGCATCCTTTTGGTGCTTTCTTTGCGATTTTATCATGGTAGAAGGGCCAGATCATACCTGAGAAACTACTGCCCCCGCCGATACAACCATAGATAACATCAGGATAATCATCAACCATTTCCATCTGTTTCTGGGTTTCTAAACCTATAACAGTTTGATGTAACAATACGTGGTTAAAGACGCTACCTATGGCATAGTTGGTTTCTGCCTCGTTGACTAGCGCATCCTCAACAGCTTCGCTAATGGCAATACCTAAGCTGCCTTTGTTGTTTGGATCTTCTTGGAGAATCTTTCGGCCACTTGCAGTTTGCTCGCTTGGACTTGCGTACACATCAGCACCAAAAGCATTCATCATCATCTTTCTGTATGGCTTCTGATCATAGCTTGCACGAACCATGTAGACAGTGGCTTTCAGGTCGAACATCATTGTTGCAAATGCCAATGCGGAGCCCCATTGTCCGGCGCCTGTTTCTGTAGATAAGCGTTTTGTGCCTTCTTTCATGTTATAGTAAACCTGTGGTACAGCAGTGTTTGGCTTATGACTTCCGGCTGGGCTGGTGCCTTCATATTTGTAGTAGATTTTGGCAGGAGTTTTCAACAATTTTTCTAGCCCGATAGCTCTGAATAGAGGTGTCGGTCTCCAGATTCGGTAGACCTCTCGAACTTCGTCAGGAATATCAATCCATCGTTCTTGACTCATCTCTTGACCCAAGATTGCTTTAGGAAAGATTCGAGGAACGATTCCTGCGCCTGGAGCCTTCGTCTCCACATCGATGAAGGGTGGAAGAGGCTTTGGTAAGTCAGGTGTTATGTTATACCATTGTTTTGGTAATTCATCTTCACTCAGCATTATTTTTCTAGTAATCATGTTACCTTCCTCGTCGCTGGGTTGTGGAACAAACCTTAATGCTTTATTTAAGGCTTTTGTGTATATATATGTACTTCTAAGTTCCAAATAGAGGACAATTATGATAACACATTTATACCTTACTGAACAAAAACGTACACACAAAGGTCACACTCATGTGGGATGCTATCAAGAAACATTTTGAAGGACATTCTGAACGTCTAAGAATAGTACGCGTCTTACTCGAGAATGGGCTAAGCGTAAGAAATGGAAAACTCTGTCTAAATGAGATTGAAATTCCACCTGTCCGAATCGCTCGAGTTGCTGGAGTAGACAGACGAACAGTACTCGAAACCTTACATGCCATTGAAGCTACTGCTGAGTTAAGGATGATTTTTGAAGAAATTCGACCTGCAGGAGCTTCACTGAAAGAAATTGCCAGACATCTTAACTTGGGCGTGGTAGAAATCACTGTTATTGATCCAAAAGCACATGGAATCTTGGCGAATGCGGCTACAATACTTACCAAGGGTGGCTTAGGTATTCGACAGGCGATTGTGGATGATCCAGAATTATCTCCTGAACCAAAGCTCACGTTAATCGTCGACAAGAAAATTCCTGGAGAACTTATCCCAGAATTGTTAAGTATTGTAGGAGTAGCCAAAGTTTCAGTGTGCTAATATGTGATCAGACTATTACATTGATAAATCATGGTTAAATCTAATTCATTGCATCATTCTCATAAAAAGACTTATATTGCAAAGGTGTTTTTTGTTGTTCGCACTTAAAAGGAGTTCGATTTGATTTGTCAGTTAATGCACAAGCAGGTGGAGTACCCGTTCTAGTTTTAAAGGAAGGTTCAAGTCGATCCCGTGGAGAAGAAGCTGTGCGCGGGAATATCACGGCGGCAAAAGTTATTGCCCAAAGCGTTCGTAGCGCTTTAGGTCCAAAGGGCATGGATAAAATGCTAGTTGATAGTTTTGGTGACGTAACTATAACCAGTGATGGACGCACAATCTTGGATGAGATGGATGTGCAGCATCCAGCTGCAAAAATGTTGGTTGAAGTTGCTAAGACTCAGGATAATGAAGCTGGTGATGGCACGACTTCAGTTGTAATTATCGCGGGTGAACTTCTGAACCGTGCTGAAGAACTCATGGATAAGGATGTCCATGCAACTATAGTAATTGATGGCTACAGAAAAGCCGCTGAAAAAGCTCTGGAAACATTAGAGAAAATAGCCATAAAAATTGATCCTAAATCTTCAGAGTATCTACAAAAAGTCGCCATGACATCTATGGGAAGCAAGCTTGTTGCCGATTATAAAGAGTATTTAGCAGATTTAGCTGTAAAAGCTATGCTCGAAGTAGCAGAGAAGACTGGCACAAGCTGGAGAGTAGATGTTGATGATGTTAAAGTGGAGAAGAAGACTGGTGAATCTCTCGGGGATACTAGCCTTGTTAATGGCATCGTTCTGGATAAAGAAATTGTTCATTCAGGCATGCTTAAGCGGATGGAAAAAGCAAAGATTGCGTTACTCGATACATCGTTGGAGGTTGAGAAAACTGAGTTTGATGCAAAACTAAACATTGAAACTCCCGATCAGATTGAAGCCTTTCTCAACCAAGAAGAAGCCATGCTCAGAGCAATGGTTGATGAAATAGTTGATGCGGGAGCTAATGTTGTTATTTGTCAAAAAGGAATTGATGATTTAGTTCAGCATTTTCTGTCAAGAAAAGGTATAATTGCTGTTAGAAGGGCTAAGAAATCAGACATGGAAAAACTGGCGAAAGCTACAGGCGGAAAAATAGTAACCAAATTGGATGAAATAACATCCTCTGACTTAGGCTACGCTGAACTTGTAGAGGAACGCAGAATCGGTGACGATAAAATGACATTCGTTGAAGGATGTAAGAACCCTCAAGCAGTAACAATTCTGATTAGAGGTGGGTCCGAACGATTAACAGCGGAAGCCGAAAGATCGCTGCACGATGCGTTATGCGTAATTCGAGACCTCATTCAAGAACCGCGGGTTGTTGCTGGTGGTGGCGCCCCAGAAATGGAAATGTCTAAGGTGATACGAAAATACGCCGAAACGTTGTTGGGTAAAGAACAGTTGGCTGCTCGAGTATTTGCGGAAGCTTTAGAAGCAATTCCTGTAACACTATCAGAGAATGCAGGTTTACAACCCATTGACATCATATCCGAATTGCGTTCTAAGCATGATGCTGGTGAAATCTGGGCTGGAATCGATGTACGAAAAGGAAAGACTCAAGACATGGCAAAAATGGGTGTTTTTGAACCGCTTACTGTTAAAAAACAAATCATAAAATCAGCCTCCGAAGCTGCAACGATGATACTAAAGATTGATGATATAATTGCTGCTGGCAAGATGAAAACTCCTCCAGGACCACCAGGCGGTGAGGGAGGAATGCCTGGTGGAGGATATCCAGGGATGGGGGAATATTAGAACACGTCAGAACAAGAAAAAGTAACTGTCGGCCCACCGAAAATAACAAGATTTGAAAAAGCCAGGATAGTAGGCGCAAGAGCGCTTCAAATATCTATGAGCGCGCCAATATTGATTCAAGTGGAAGGAACAGAGTTGTCGAGTCCCATTGATATTGCATTGAAAGAATTGGAGAGCGGCATTCTGCCAATCACCATTAGACGAACACTACCTGACGGAACCTTCCAAGATATCCCATTAAAATGGCTTGTACCGCAAGCCTAAGTGTCTCAACTATTTTTTATGTGCTTTTGCTTCTTCAAGAGTATCACGAATCTTTGGCCAATGTGCACCCTGCCAATAGACTGTCTTGCAGTGTGGACATTCCCAGAATTCATCATAATGAAGGTAAGTGTTTTTCTGTACTCGATCAACAATGTGCATTTTTGGAACAGTCTGAATTGCCGTATTACATTTTGGACATCTAGAAGTCTTCAAATCAATGTCTAACTCAATCCTAAAACGTTCAGAGACTGCTGCTAATCTTTCAGCTTCGGTTTTGCCTTCAACATAGAAAGCATCGATGCCTTTGGATATTGAACGCTTGTAAAGTTCTAAATCTCTTGTGAGTAGAATACGTTCTTCGTTCTTAGCTATAGCCAAAAGTTTATCATCGTCAAGTCCATGTAAGTATTCAACGTCATGTCCCATCATACGAAGCCATCTAACCAATGAACCAAGCATGCCGTCTGCAATGAACTTCATTATTGGTTTCTCCGAATGATGCTGCCACTTCCCGATTTTGCAACGATTTCTCCGTTATCCATAATGATTTGTCCATTCACAATAGTTTTCATGGGTTTGCCTTGAACTTCCCAGTTCTCATAAGGAGAATATTTTGCCTTCGAATAGAAATGTGAAGCGTTTATTCTAAATGTCTTCTTAAGATCTACTGTCACAAAATCTGCCGACATGTCTTGTTCTAATCTACCTTTATTGTTTAGTCCAAAAATCTTTGCAGGGCGTTCAGCCAACAATTGAATAAGCAAGTCTAACGTTAAACGATCCTTCTTAATCATGGATAACATTAAAGGCAGGGTTGTTTCTAACCCAGGAACGCCAGCCTTAACATCCCAAATGCTAGTAGCAAGTTTTTCATCGAGAGTATGGGGTGCATGATCTGAACCCAAGGTATCAACAGTACCATTTGTAAGTCCTTCCCAGAGGGCTTCGACATTATCATTCTTCCGAAGCGGAGGCATAATTGCAAGTAATGATCCCCGACGTTCAAAATCAACATTTGAAAGCAATAGATGATTTGGAGTTACTTCAGCGGTTATTGTTCGTCCCGCTGACTTAGCTTCAGTAATACGATCTAGGGCTGACTTAGTTGACACATGACAAAAATGTACTTGCGTGTTAGTCCCGTTGCTTGTTTTGAGGATACGTTCAACTGCTCTAACTTCTGCTTCTTCGGAATGAGCTCTAAGAAAATCAATAGGATCACCATGTTTTGCTACTTTCAGTTCCTGTTCTTTTACAGAAACGATGGCTTCATCCTCAGCGTGAATAGCAACAGGAACATTCACTTCACCAACATGTGTTAAAGCCTCGCGAAGTAAGGCATCATTGTTAATTTCTAAACCCCCGATTTGATGTACCATAAAAAGCTTAAACCCTGAAACACCTTCATCAACGATGTCCTTAACATCTTCTAAGTTATCTGGAAATTCGGAATAAAATCCAACATTAACCAAGATTTTCCGCCGTGCAATCTGCATTCGATTTCGCAGACTCTCAACACTCATCGTTACCGGTTCATTATTTGGCATATCTAAGATTGTTGTGAATCCGCCTGCAGCCGCTGCAGCTGTTCCTGTGAAAAAATCTTCTTTGTAAGCTTTTTCTTCGTCGCGAAGGTGCACATGAGTATCAATTAGTCCTGGCAGAAGAAGAAGGTTTTTGAGGTTAATGTGTTCGTCGGCGTTTGGCATCTGTGTTTCGCGGCCAATCTTTAAGATTCTTCCATCTTCTACGGCTATGCTACAATCAACGATTCTTTTTCTTATGTATGCTTTAGCGTTTGTTAAGATTAAATCAACAATCAAAGTTTGTGCGCTCTAACAAGAATAGAGTATTTATGCTATTAAATTTGTGATTAAAATCTAAGGTGGTATCTTGATGCTCAAACAGAGAGTCAGATTAAATTTATTTTTCAGCTTCTTCAGCGCGGCAATCTTCACATAAGTATTTTCCACCGATATTCTTGAGATTTTCCGAGTAGGCTTCGCAACGTTCACAATCGCCTGCGAATGGAGCTTCTTCTAATTCTTCAGTTGGCTCTAGGACGCTGCCACCTTCGATGCGGCTTCGTTCTTGGATTATTTCGAGCAGTTCTGGCATCACACCTAAGATATCCTTGCTTGAGACTATGCCTGCAAGTTTGCCTTTGTAAAGAACTCCAAGGCGTCTAATGTCCTTACGATTCATCATTCGTGCTGCATCTGTAACGGCAGTATCCGGGTCTACGGTAGTGAGAGGCGCAGTCATTATGCTTTTAGCTTTCGCATTGGATGCTTCAATCTTTTTTGCTAATACTCTGACTATAAGGTCTCTTTCAGTAATTATACCGATAGGGTTTCCCTCTTTATCCACAACTATAACACAGCCGACTTTGTTGTCTAACATTAGACAAGCAACTTCGTTAGCTGAAGCTGTTTGCTCAACAGTAATAACTGGACTGATCATGACATCTTTGACGAGCATTCTTGGTCTTATTCCAATATCAGACATTGAACAACAACTCACGACATCTTTCTAACTCTACGAGTTTCCAAACTCACAAACATTATTCGCTAATTTAAAAGTTGCTTAAGATGCACTAAACAATCTCCTTTATCTCGAATGACTGTGACTCTCAAATCTTATTAGCACCTAATACGAACAGCTTAACACGAGGCTTTGAGATTAATGATAAGAACAAATGCAGATAGACTCGTTAAGATATCAGTCACTGGTGAAGTGGCCAGTCCTGTTGTTGGCAGATCAGTTTATAATGTTTCAGCTGTAGGGTTGCCCTCAATTTTGCCAGGAGTAGGTGGAATTACTTACAACATTCGTGTTGGTGATTTAGCTTGTGGTTGGGAAGCTGACCACGTGGAACCAGCAGTTAGCATAGAGAATAAAGAGAGTGATGCTAGATACGGACAGGGCGCAAATTTAGCATTTAATATACTGTCTTGTGTCGGAAACGAGGCAATTGTAGCAAGCGGTGATGCTAAAGGAGCTAAAGGCGTTATTACTGGAAAACATGGTGGTATTGAGCATGTTTTAGTTGATTTTAAGCCTGAAATTATGGAAAAGCTCATGTTAGGTGATAAAGTTCTTGTGAAAGCGTTTGGTGTTGGCTTGAGACTATTGGATTATCCTGACGTAAAAATCATGAATATTGATCCGCAATTCTTCGAAACATTAAAAATTGAAGTTAAGAATGAAAAACTAGAGATTCCAGTTACGCATACTATTCCGGCTGCCATAATGGGTTCAGGTTTAGGCAGCAATCAAACGTTTTCAGGAGACTATGATATTCAAATGTTTGATGACAAAATAATTGAGCAGTATGGATTAGAAGATTTACGATTGGGTGATTTGGTTGCCATAATTGATGCTGACCATTCTTTTGGCAGAATATACAGACAAGGCGCAATAACTATCGGTATTGTTGTACATACGAACTGTGTTACTGCCGGACATGGACCAGGCGTTACAACCCTGTTCACATCATCGATGGGAAAAATCATACCACAGATAAATGGAAAAGCTAACATTGCAAAACTATTGAAGTTAAGAACAGATATATAAGAAACGAATTAACTAAATTTGACTAAAAGCATAGAGGTCATGATTATTGCCATTTAAACGTAAAAGTCGAGGACGAAGCAAAGGCGGCAAAGGTAGCAGTACCCTTGTACAATGCGCAAACTGTGGAGCACAAGTGCCACGAGATAAGGCTAAGCGGTCTACTCGTCGTGTATCTTTCGTTGAGCCGCAATTAGCGAAAGAGTTGCGACAGAAAGGCACATACTTGTCGTCATGGGTAGACACAAAATATTATTGCATCTCATGTGCTGTTCATCGTGGTATAGTCAAAGTTCGCTCAGAGAGTGAACGACATAAACGGTATCCTCGAAGACGCTGAGCTCTAGTTTAAGGATTAATTTCTTTTTTCTTCAATCGTCGATAGACATATAGAACTCTTTGTAGAACAGTAAAATTAGCCAACAACGCTAATATGATGATACTCCAGCTCATTGCAGGTATCCAAAAGAAGGCGATTATACTTGCGATAGCTAAGATTAGCATACGTTCGGCTCGTTCAGCTAAGCCTATTGATTCCATCTTAATTCCTGCTGCTTCAGCTCTAGCTCGTGCATAACTGACCAGGAGGGAGCCTGCTAATGCAGCTAAACCCCAAGTAATATTGCATAATTCGCCTATGATTATTCCTGAGTAGACTATGGCATCAGCATATCTGTCCAAGAGTGAGTCAAAGAATCCACCAAACACAGTTGTTTGCTGGTAGGTTCGCGCTACAATACCATCTAACGTATCGCAAAAGCCTGAAGCTAAGAGGAATAGGACCGCAGCTAAAAGGAGTAGAGGTTGATTTTGTACAAAAGCATAAGCGACAGATGCTAAAATAGATAGTATAAAGCCAATTATACTTATCATGTTTGGGGTGAATCCTAAGCGGTGTACAACTTTTGCTTCTGAAGTGAGAGCGGACTGCACTTGTTTTTTCAGTTTAGTCAACATAGATTTGGTTCGTCCCTCTCGTATGCTAATGTTCAGTATTTAAAACGCGCTGTAAAGTGCAATTATTCTTCAGAAGCTATAGGTTATGTTTGTTCCATTATAACTTATAAGGAAGACCTAAGTAAGTAGTGGGCGGTAACGTTTCAGCGGCAGACGATATGCCCAAGCTGAAACGTTACACACAAAATACGGAGGAAAAGAAATGTCTGAAAACGCTGATGTAATCTTCGTCGGAAACAAACCACCAATGAGCTATGTGTTGGCAATCATTACAAGTCTCTCCTCAGGCAAAACAAATGAAATCACATTAAAAGCCCGAGGTCAAGCAATAACCACAGCAGTTGATGTAGCTGAAATTGCCCGGAATCGTTTCATTAAGGATTTGCAGGTCGGGAAGATCACTATTGGGACAGCAGAGATGCCACCACGTGAAGGCGAGAACAAGAGCCGCATGGTTTCCACGATGGAGATAACACTGACCAAGAAAGCCTAAGCAAGAATGCCAAGCAATGTGGAACAGTGAAGTATCCATTAATCTTCTTTTATTTTTTGATGATGACTATTGTATGATTTCGAGCTTGAATTCATTTAATTAATAAGTTAAATAGAAAAAAGATTGGTTTACTATAGAATCAACAATTCTTCAACTATATATGTGATGTTAATCTTATCTTAAGCCCAGAAACTCTTTGAATACTCCTTTAATACACCATCATAAACACGTGTAGTCTGTTGCGCAATTTTCTCCCAGTCAAACTGTTCTTGAACGCGATTGTATGCGTTCTTGCGCAACCTATTTCTGTAGTTATCATCAGTCAAGATTCGTGTAATGCCCCAAGCTAAAGAGTCAACGCTGTTTGGGTACACTTTTACACCGGTGATGTCATGCTCCACAATTTCACCTAGTCCACCTGTATCTGAGACAACAACAGGACTCATCGCTGCCATAGCCTCTAAAGCTACTATTCCGAACGGCTCAAACAATGAGGGTACGACCGATACGTCAGCGCAGCACTGAAGTTTCAATAATGTTTCCTCGTCTACGAATCCTGTGAACAGAACCTTATGCTCCAGACCCATGCTCCGAACGATGGTTAACAGTTGATCTCGCATGTAGCCGCTGCCTACGATAACAAACTTTGCGTTAACCTTACTTAGAACCTGAGGAATAGCGTTAATCAACACGTGGGCACCTTTCTCGTAGACTAATCGACCAACAAACAATACTAGTTTTTCCTCGGGTAGCGCAAATGCTGTCTTGAACCTCTCCAAATCCTGATTTCTAACTTTATCATAGACTCCAACATTAACACCATTAGGTACCATAACTAATTTGTCAGTAGGCAATCCAAAAGCCCATTTTACGTGTGAAACCATATACTCACTACAGCAGATTACTTTCCATGCTTCATATGTTAGCCATGCTTCAGTTTCGCTGATCATTTTCTCAGTACTCGTATGAATGCCATCCCGACGACCAATTTCAGTTGAGTGCATTGTTACCAGCAAAGGTTTACGAAAAACATGTTTTAGACCAATTCCAGCAGTTGCAACCAACCAATCGTGAGCATGAAAAACGTCAATTTTCTGGTTTAGTTTACCGATGATTGCAGCAGCTTCACGTTGCATGTTCAAATTCATTAAATAGACCCATGTCGCAAAATCAGGAGAAGGGTTCTTGTATGAATCGATCCTGTAGACTTCAACGCCATCTAAAGATTCATGTGTGGCAGCGCCAGGAAAATCGCAGGTTACAACATGGACTTTCACGCCATTTTTGGCTAAACTTTTTGAAAGATAAAAAACATGGGGAGAGATTCCTCCGATAACTCTGGGTGGAAACTCCCAAGTCAAGAACATAACATTTAACTCACGTTTCAAGGCTCATCGAGGCCTCCAGATACTGCTTGGTAAACTTTTAAGATATCCTGCAACCATGTGCTTGATGATGCTGGAATTACGCTTACCTTGTACTTTGGAACCTTGTAAAGTCTGGTGATTTCGTCACGCATCCAATCTGATTTGACTGTAATTTTAGCCGCTTCATAGAAGCCTAACCATTCAATACTCTTAATTGCCATATTAAATGGTGAATTTGCGCCGTGTGATCGATGATCCTCTAAACTATCAACAGAATAGACAAATGGAATTGCTAAGCCATTCTTTAGTGTAACAGCAGCGGGGACAAAATGCCAATCAAAAACATTGATAACATCGATCTCTTTTCCAGCTTGATAATATATGTTTGATGCAGCGCGTTCTACTTCCTGATTTAACGTTAGAACCCATGTTAAAACACCAATATGAGTACGAACAGGGTTTGCAACTCTAAAGATTCTCACTCCATTTGGTTCCTCAGACATACCAGTCAAATAGGGATGATAAGTAACCAAATAAGTCTCAACATTACTCTTCACTAATTGTGAAGATAAGTTGCTAGTATATTCAGCGAGTTGACCAATAATCCTTGGCGGATACTCCCACGTCAAGATAATAACTCGCAAAATCAATCACTACGTAAATAGCGAGCAGACTTTTATTATTCCTCTACCTGTGACGTAGTAACGTTTTTTCCCCTCGCTATCGTAGAACGTCTCCACGAAGCCTTCGGCTTTGTACCTATCAAGAATGTTTTCGATCTCACCTTGATCATGCTGCAAGATGCGTGCGACCTCATCACTTCGCCTTGCTAAATCTGCAGCAGTAGCACATAGATTATGCAGGGTTTGCAGTATTCTCTCAGGAAACGGCAATTCTTCTCTCATAGCTCCACGTCCTTAGGCTGAATAATACTTTTTTTCTCTTATAAACGCATTCGAACAGGTTTATTAGAAAAGATGAGTGGCTTTTTGAGTCTGACTACTCAACTTATCAAATCTCTTAACTGCAGCATCTACGAGACTTTTTCTAAGGTCTTCACCCCCTAATTCTGTTGCTCTCACATTCGCAAAGGCACGGGATAAAACACTATCCTGTAAAGAATATTCTGCCCAAGGCTCAAAATCCCCTCGCTTATTGTGGAACTCTAATGATTTTACATCCACAGTCTGTAGTGCTCTAACAAATCCCTTAAGACTCCACGATATGACTCCTGTAAAGTATTCTTTTCCCTCAGCCAGGTTGAAAAGAAAAGGCTCATTAGCAGTTAACGTTATCAAGCGTGCTCTTGTCTCAAAATCCAACAATAAAGTGTGTGCCACAGCAAAAGCATCCATAGCGGATTCGTAAGGACTGAAATAACTATGTACTTCACCAGGTCCACCGCCAGCAGTAAACATATAGTATAAATGATCGCTTGTCTGGAAGTATCGCCATAATTTGAGAAATTCATCATCGTTCGCTTCGTGAATAATTGGCTCTAATCTCCGTAAGCTTGTGTAATATGCCCATTGCATGGTATTGCCTAGCCAGCCACTTGAATCGCGTTCGATATCTGCCCATGAAATAGTACCACCTTTTTCTGGTACGTCAATTTCAGCTATAGAAGCGTGTCTTTCTATGACTTCTATTGGTGTTGCCATCTGTAGGTTTCCCCATTTCAGAATTTCGTCAGGTAAATGCTTAAGAAAATCATGAATACCCGTTTCTGGCCAATGATGTTCACCGAACGTTTCATAATCAGGGAAGATGTTAATGCATTGTCCTTCAGTGCCTGCTAACCATTTTGCATATTTTTCAGCCGTTAAAGGCCATTCATTCCACCAGCGTGCACTGAATCGGAAGCCTACATCGTCTGTTAATTTGTAGTTTCTAAGTAGGACTCTAATCCTGTGTGTTCCCTTTGCTGTGTAAAGGTAGTTTGGTGATTTTCCATGTAGAATTCTCTCAACGCCTTCTGTGAAAATGCCCTTGTAACCAAGGTTCTCGACAATTCGGGCAATGGCATTATTGTATAGAAGTTCGGTATTCTCAAAGACTTTCGGTTCATAGTTAAGTAGACTCTTGATTTTTTCACGGTGTTGCTCTACCTGTGCTACAAATTCGTTTTTTTCTGGGTAGAGGCTTGCAATCGAATGATAATAAGTCTGATCCAAAAATTCAACTTTGCCAGTTGCTGCGAGTTGCTTAAAACTTTCAAGAAGATCTTTTTGGAACATTTCACATTGCTCTAAGAAAACACCTGATACACTGAAAGAAACTTTTACTGGTCTCCGTTCTGTCTTGTGTGAATCTATGAGGTCAAGTAGGATCTGATTTGATGGAAAGTAACATTTTGTTGCTGCTCTTTTGAAAATTTCTCTATCTGCTTCATTGTCGAAGTAATAATTGAATAATTCTTCTTTTTTAAGACGCTTAAAAACTCTGTTTTCCCAAAATACCTTACGTCTTAGCCTATGTGGCTGGTGGACTTCAAAAATGAGAACGATATCAGTCAATAGTCTAATCTCTCCTTAAACGCCAACATATCTTCTTCCACGTTTATTTGCTTTATTTACTGTATTCTTTGTTCTTGATATAGACTAAAATGGAAAACAAAAAAGGGAAAGCTGTGATTTATTTTAAGGCGGGGATCTGAGTAGTCTAGATATAAGTCCAAGGATTGCGCCTATCACAACTAGTATACCGCCCAGTCCTCCTGCAATTATGCCAAGAACTAGCAGAATTATTGCCCATACTATGGAAGAAACGTAGCGTGAGCCAATTATGCAGATTATACCAAGAATAATTGTTAGTATTGCAAATGCAACTCCGCTGAGGAAACCTATTGGTGAAAAGACTAAGAAAGCTGAGCCGAGTAGTCCTAGTAATCCAAAGATGACAATTATTATTCCACCTATTAATGCTAAAATGTACCCGACATATGCTAAAGTAGCCATTTTCTACTCACCTCCTAACGATTCAAAATAAAATAGTGTCTTGCGTATACAGCTTTTAAGCTTTGTGACTGCTGTATGCCAACAATCTTCAATTACATGATAAACTGTGTGAGCAGGTTATGTCTGTTCCTTTTAGAAGGTTATTCTTTGTGGAAGTATGGCAATATTTGCTTCCGATAAGCTGTCATAAGGCTCTCTTGATCCTGTCCGACTTGGTGCACATAGACTTTATTGCAGCCAGCTTCAATATTTTTATTGATTCTCTTGATATGCTCTTCTAAATCATTTCCACAAATGATATGCTTTGCAATCGCATCTTCAGTAACAAGCTCTACTGCTTGTTCGAAATGTTTTGGTGTCTTGAGTTCTTGGCCCAGTTCGCCTGGCAAAACGCTGTTAGGCCATTGTTTTAATGCGATTTTTCTTGCTTTGTATTCATCATCTGAGTAACACACAGTAAACGAGCCATAACAGGATGGATTTTTACCTTTGGCGGTACGTTTGAATTCTTCTATTATATCTGAACTAGGTGAAGTAGTTATTAACCCGTCGCCAATTTTGCCCGCTAGTTTGGCGGCATTCTTTCCTGCAGCGGCAATCAGGATATCAGGCAGATTCCTTGGTAGTGTGTAGATTCGCGCGTTATCGATAGTGTAGAAGCGACCATAATGAGTTACAACATCACCTTTCCAGAGCATACGAATTATTTCTACAGCCTCTTCGAGCATATTAGCACGTAAATCATAGTCTGGCCACCTCATTCCTATGATATGTTCATTAAGGTTCTCTCCGCTGCCTAATCCGAGGGAAAATCGATCAGGCATTATAGTGGCAACGGTGGCTGCTGCTTGAGCGATTATAGTCGGATGATACCTCATCGTAGGACAAGTTACGCCTGTTACTAAACGTAGAGTTTTTGTCGCCTGCGATATTGCACCTAAGACGCTCCAAACGAATGGGCTTTGTCCTTGAGCATCAATCCAAGGGTGGAAATGATCGGATATAAGAGCAAATTTGAAGCCTGCCCTCTCAGCTTTCTGTGCACTACTGATTAATTGTTGTGGATCAAGCTCTTCAGTTATTAGGGCACATCCAATTTCAACATTATTAGAGGATTCTAACAAGTTTTCTAACTCCTGAATTCTATTCAAACATATAAAAATGGTTTATCTGTTCAAAGAAATTCGAATCTTTTACATTGACATGGGTTTTTCGACAGCTTGCTGTTTAATAGGTATTTGCTCGCTTGTTTGTTCATGCATCTTGCGATGATGCTCATTGTGAGCTCCTAACATATCAAAAACTTGACCGCATGTTCTACATTTGTATTTTCCTTCAGCAGTTACCTCAGCTGTAGTGGAAGCATTTGTTTCCTGATCTTTCATGCCTTCGCCTGTCAGTCCTTCAGATTCGTAACCGGTGCTAGCTCTAGATTCTTCTTGCCCACTTCTGTTATCATTCTGCAAAACATTCACCTCCTCAGCATGACCAGTTAAAATTCAAATTGACACTTGTGATAGTCTATGAACACTATACGATGGAAGTATAATAAGCGTATGTTGTAAATCATACACAGCCACAAACTCATTCGAAAAAGTAACTTAGTAACTGAACAGCTTAGTATTGAGTATTTTTGTGTTTTCTCTGTATTGTTGTTGTCATCAAACAATCACAAATGTTTAAAAAAACAACTCAATTAAGCCCTTTGTGGTGCACATGACTGAGCCAGATTTTCCTTACAAGAAACCTCCGCCAAAGAATCCTGCGGTAAGGGGAAAAGGAACACAGTCTTCGCCGGATGTAACCGAGCCAAAAATTGAAGAAGAATCAACTAAAGGCAACGAAGGCAAGGTAAAGGAAGCGGGTACGTTTACTTGCAGCGTATGTGGAAAGTCTTTCAATACTCAGTCTGAATTAGATCTTCATACGAGTACGGCACATAAAACTGCGAAGAAAGTAACGGTTTAGGAGGTGAAGAGTATTCCCCCTAGAGGTGTGAAGAGTGAGAAAAGAAAAAGACAATATGAACATATAAAAGAAAGCGAGGAAAAAAGAGGTAGATCAGAAGGAACTGCTAAAAGAATTGCGGCCGCGACTACTAACAAGACACGAAGAGAAAAAGGTGAAACAAAATCATAATACCAGTTCTCTTTAACATTTTGATGAATAGCCCAAAGACAGTTTTTGTTCCTTTCACCTTTGACTTATCGATCATAGACTTGCTTCAAAGCTGATATCATTGAAAGGAAGATAGAATGCTCGATATCTAAATTCTTTAGGAACGATGAAATCTAAAATAGTTGCTAAATTATCTTGACTGAAAAATATTATAATTCTCATGGTTTGTGACTGTGGCATCCCTATAACATAGGCTTATCAAGTACCATCTCTTCTTTTTGTATGGAGGAAATTTTTTGAGTGAATATGAAATAAAAGGGAAAGCTAAGCAAGTCAAAGGCAAAGTCAGAAATGCTGCAGGTAGATTGACAGGAAACACTGGGCAGCGAGTTAAGGGTTCAATGGAAAATGCTGGCGGCAAGGTTCAAGAAGGAGTAGGAAGAGCGACAAGAAAAAGAACTCGAAGAGCATAGAGCAGTTTACTTTTTGGTTCTACGTTGAAGTGGAGGGGATATAAGTGAAAAGAGAAGCGTCCAGCATGAAGACTGACAATAAAAGCATATATGATTTGCTAAAGAAGGATCATACAGAAGTAAAGCAGTTATTCAAACAGATTCTGGATGAATGTAAACCTGACGAAGCAGCATACAATCAAATTAGAAGTGCTTTACAAGTGCATATGAGAGGTGAAGAAGAATACTTCTATCCAGCGATTAAGGATGGAAGAGATGCGCGAATCTTATCGAATGAGGCTATGGTTGAACATAATTCTGCTAAAATGTTGATGGATGAAATCGATAATACAGGTGAGGATGATGAAATGTGGCTACCAAGAGTCAAAGTGCTCAGTGAAATGATAGATCACCATGTAGAAGATGAAGAAGGAGACCTTTTTGATGAAGCAAAGAAGCTACTTAACGAAAACCAAGCGTGCGAAATCGGCCAAAAATTTCAGGAAATTAAAGGCATGTCAGCTAAAATGATGTAATAGTTAACTGATCAAGTTTTTGTTTCCACAAGAATTTTTTATTAAACTTATAGTGTTTAGTCTGAATTATTTCTTTTTTTATTGTTGGTGATATTCTGTGGCTTTTTTGGAGATACCCATTCTGTTCCACCACATCTTGGACATGGAGTAAATTTAGCTTCCATATCAAACTCCGTTTTTTCTCCACATTTCCAGCAAAAATAATTGGATGCTTCTTTGACTGTCTGCTTAACATGATAATGCTTAGGAAAATTATCATTTTCAGGAAGAATTGACAAGCCTGCTGTGGGATGCTCTTTCTTAAAGATGCTTATCTCGCCTGTATGTTCGAAGTACGCTTTTTTTATTTGCCCTAGATTATCTATTCCTTGAAGCCTTAACAAGGAGTATATTTCTTCTGGTGCTAATTTCTCCTTTTTGACAGACTCGGGGTCAACTCTTCCATCTTCGATTAGAAGCGTCGCTTCGCTTTCAATGAAGGATTCGAGCTTTTTGCTTTTCTGAGCTAAATGTATAAAACCAATTTCAAGAAGCAAAAACGCAGTCAATACGACCATAGCAAATATTATGGGAATTTCCACTTGAACTGCAGGGTTTCCTATAATATTACCTATTGCAACTATGACGACTGCATCAAACATACTCAACTGTTTATTCTCACGTTTACCCATCAAACGTAGAAGAAAGAAGGCATATATGTAGAGAATGATGACTCTAACTATGACCGCGGGCAAATATAACCAAGTATCATTGCCCATCTGACCAAGAAATACACTATTTAGAAAATCTTCCAGAACAGACATCTATATGTTCGACTCTTTGAAAACTTATCTATCTCATAGAAGAGTTAAAAGAGATTAATAAATAGTCGGTTGCTTGACAATTTCAGAACTGTACATTGAATTGAGTATTTGCGAATAGTATTACAGTAGATTTGGCGTTCTTGTTGAGTTTAGTTGTTTCATTGTACAATTTCCACTTAAGCAATTTTATTTTGGCATGATTTTGGTAGATAATATCTCGATTCCTTCGGTTTTATTAGAGTAAAAAGGTTACTTGCCTATGACGTGAAGTTTTTCCGCAAGAATCCATGGAGATACCAATTGTCCTATCTGTCTATCATTGTTTGCGATAACACTTACATTTTTTAGTACTTCGAAGATGTTGCCTGCCAACATAATACCTCGAGTGCAATGTTCTATCTCCCCTTTCTTGATTTTCCATGCAGGAGTTGCTACAACTGAGAATTCGCCACTAACTGGGTTGCTGCTATGTGCGCCTTGTAAGTAATAGATGAGTAAGCCTTCATCTATCTCAGACATAAGCTGATCTACTGTTATAGTACCAGGCATTATGTGAAAATTTGTTGTCTCTATATTAGGTGTAGATAGATAACCTGCTCTCGATGCATTGCCAGTGCTTTGTACACCTTCTTTCTTAGCTGCATAATTGTCATAAAGGAACCCCTTCAAAATGCCTTTCTCGATGATTGCAGTTTTCTGGCGAGGATAGCCTTCGCCGTCGAATATCGATGTTCGTAAACCGCCAGTGTATAAGCCATCATCATAGATTGTTATGTTTCCTGAAGCTACTTTTTGACCAACCTTATCTTTGAATGCTGATTGATTGCGTTGTACACTGTCTGCTTTGACTGCGTTAATTAATGTATAGTAGAGAAGTTCTTGTAGTGCGAACTGAGTTAGGATTAGCTTTGTTGTTTTTGTCTCAACGGGTTTAGTCTTCAATGCAGATATAGCAAGTCTAGCGGCTTCTTTTCCAACCCACTCAGGATCTACTTTGTAGTTTCGTTTAGCGTCGAATTCAAAGCAAACAGGAGTAACCGTGTTCCCTGTCTTGGCGACTGTTGCTAAGCTGCATTCAATCATAGTTCCTTTATCAAAAGCTGAAATACTGTTAGTGTTAGCAATAGCTACTGCGAAGGATCCTGTTCCTGCACCTCCTTCGACGGCAAGCACACGTTTGTCTGTTTGAATTGCAGCATCTAACATAACAGAGGTCATATTCACTAAATCTTCAGAATGAACGTCAGAGATTGCAGAATCGTAAGTATTCTCTGGTAACGCATAAGGTTGTCTTTCGGGTAATCCATGCCAGTCGGGATCAGGTTTGCTTGCCTTTGCAGCATTCATCGCTCTAACAATTATATCTTCTATAGCAGTCTGTTTGTCTATTACGTTAGTATATGCGAAACCAATGGCTTTATCGATAATGATCCTTATGCCTAAACCATGGTCAACCGTTTTGTTGCTCTTGTTAATTTGACCACGTTCTAACCCGATGCTTATGCCTTGCCCGTCATAAGCGTAAGCTTCAGCTTCTGTCGCACCTTTCTGCTGAGCGATGCGCACAGCATTTTCTGCTACATTTAGTAATTCTTCTTTCTTAAGCGCTGCCACCAACTGTAACCTCCTTGACTCTTATGTGTGGTCCTCCATCACAGATAAACGCAGTCTGACCTTTTCCACATCTTCCTGCGTCTAACTCGAAGTCTTTGCCGACGGCATCAACTTTTAGAAGCGTGTCAAGTGTATTACCACTGATGGAGGCGTTCCGAACAGGACCAGCTACTTCTCCGTTAATTATTTCGTAGCCTTCTTGTATACCAACCTGAAAAGTGCCGTCAACGTTGGCTTGTCCTCCTCGAAAACTCTTAAAGAAATAGCCAAATCTTACGTCTTCAATGAGTTCTTCAAAAGAAGAATCTCTTGGAGCCATGAATGTATTACGCATTCGAATTATTGGTTCTACATGAAAATCTTCGGCTCTTGCATTGCCGGTGGGTTCAGCATGGAATTTTTGTGCAGTTTCGAGATTATGCATTAAACCTGTGACGACTCCATCTTTAATGAGGAGTGTTTTTTGTGCGGGGACACCTTCATCATCATATTTGAATGAACCAAAGGCGCCGTTGATCGTTCCGTCATCATAGAAGGTAACCAGATCTGAAGCAATTTTTTTGCCCAGATTATTTGCGAGTACACCTCCAGATAGAGCTAAATCAGCTTCTGCAAGATGACCGAACGCTTCATGAACAAAGACACCAACAACATTTGGTCCTAAAACAACCGGGAAACTGCCTCCTTTTGGAGTTTTTGCTTCAAACTGTTCGACTGCACGTTTCGCTAATTTTTCGCTCAGTAGCTCAGGAGTTTCTTTATCAAATAATTCGTAGCCTGCAGTTGAACCGATTTCTTCTCTGCTGAATGTGAAGACACCTTTTTGTTCAGCTGCTGCGGTCATACGTGACCAGACATAGAGTTTGTCCTGTTCTATATATGTGCCTTCACTGTTCATGAAGTTGCTGGTTCCAGTTAAGTCAAGGTAGTCTATGGTGCAACTTTTAATGCGTTTATCGTATTTCAGCGTATTTTGGTTAATGTTTAATGCTGTTCTTATCTTGTCTTGCATATTAATCTCTGCAGGATTCTTATCAGGCTTGATTCGAACGGTATCTTCCACAACCTGTGTTTTAGCAAGCTTTATTGGGTTTTTTAGCTTAAGACTCGCTGCCTTCGCCATTTTGCATGCATCAGAAACAGAATCTACTAAGATCTCTTGCTTTAGGGAACCGACTGAAGCAAAGCCCCACGCTCCATTCACTAATACGCGAAGCGCCACTCCACTTTCTATGCCTTGTTTGGCAGCCTCAACGCGTCCCTCTTTTAAGGTTAGCATAGTTTTTAGAAGCGTCTCAGCACGTGCTTCAGCATATTCTGCGCCGAATTTTTTTGCTTCAGTAATTGGTTTAATTAAAATATCCTTCAATGACAATAACCTTCTGAACAGATAGATGTGTAAAAGGATAAAATTGTTTTGTTTTCCTAATGGGGAGAAGAAATGCAATAGATATTTTCGGTTATGTTTAGCTATTTAGTGAGGTACATTTGATTAGCCGAGATCCAATCCATACTAGTGCATTGTCATAGGAAATCTCCAAGATGTGATTGTTGGACAGTTCCAGGACGTCTAACCTTACGGTTCACGTTAGATGCTGAAACAGCATCAACCTCATCAAGGAGCAGTTTTCCATATACACCATCGAACCCTGGGAGGACAGGTACTGAGCCGGCTCGGTTTCTTAGTATAGCATTTGTGATTTGTGGTTCAACGATTTGATTTAAGGTCTCCTCAGGGACATCAAGGAGGACTGTGTACTCGTTACCAAATCGTTCGATAAGAAGGTTGTAGATTTTCCATACTGCTTGATTGGATGGTTCAGCAACTTTTAAGAGGGCAGCGATAATTTCAGATAAAGGTAATAACCGTTTAAAGCCTGGTCTTCCACTTGGAGCGTAACCAATAGGACGATCAGCAAGTTCTTCTACTCTCTGTTCAACGCCCTTGGTAAGCTTTCTGTGGCAAACTGGACATATATTGTCGAATTTTTGTGCTTCTTTTGGTGAAAGAGATACATTGCATTTGCGGTGTCCAGTCCAATGGTACTTACCGTAGGCAGGGTCTGTTTCGATTGTGAAGTTGAGGCGAGTTGGGTCGTTTGTGCGGATAGTATCTGTTATTTGTTGATAGGTTACTTTTTTAAGCTCAAATACGTTTGCTTCTCTGCCGATTCGCCATGGCCAAAAACTATGGCAATCACTGTTTGAGAGTAATGTAAACCTATCCAAGCTGCTGATTCGCCAATTCATGGGTGGGTCTGATGATAATCCGGTTTCGAGAGCATGAATATGTTTAGTCATGTCTTGATAGCAATCTTGCATGGTGTCAAAACCGCTGAATGCGCCGAAGATACTAAACCATGGTGTCCAAGCATGAGCAGGAAAAATCATGTTCTCAGTAGATATTTCCATGATTTCTTCGACTAATTGTGGCGCTGTCATATCAAGTATAGGCCTACCATCAACACTGAGGTCACCATGAGCCTTTAATGCACTGTTTATTTCAGTGACGCTCTCTATGTTGGGAGTTAGAATTACATGGTGAACTTTTTTGGATTGACCCTGAAAATTGAAGATAGTGCATACTTCTGTAGTCAACATAAATTGTACAGAAGAATCGATTGATTTGGCAACATGAAACAAGCCGGTGTCTGTATCTGAAGTAAGAGTTTCTTGTATTTCATGTAACCATTTTGGATGTGTAAAATCTCCTGTTCCTAGAAGGTTTAAGCCTTTGATTTTTGCAAAGCGTGCGGTCTCTTCTAAATTCATCCGCTCGCTCGTGGCTCGACTGTAACGCCCATGAATATGTAAGTCAGCAATTACTCGAATGGCAGTAACATCTCCATTAATTCTCAATTGGCTTTGTTTAAGGTATAGCTGCAGATTGTTATTTGAAGACGCAGCATATATAAAAACTCGCTAACCCGAGTGTCTAACTCTTTGATTGGTTTATTGTATTGAGCATTTAAGTTTCTGGCTTGTACAATTTTTGTTTGGATAGTTTTATGCTTGCTAAATTTATGATAAGCAATGTAAGAATCATCCATAATGGAAGTATTTTTGGAATTACTACTGTTCCAAGCTCGATAGCCACATTATGGATACTGTGAGTATAAGTAAAATGTAATATCCTCATAGAATCATTTGTTGAGGATAATAGCTTAATGTTAAGTCTATCTTGATTTTAGTTTTTGAGTCCAATCAGCTAGAGCTTGAAGCAATTCTTGTAAACGTTTACGAGTGTCCTCATCTTTCAGGTTACCTGCTTCATCAAAATAGTTTCTGGCATTTGCAAGCATAAACTCTGGACGATTAATAGGATACATGTTTACGAAGACAAATGTTTGCCGAAGATGATACTGCATCCGTGCACCACCCAGTTTTCCAGTAGAAGCACTTATGATTGCAGCGGGTTTGCCATCCCATGCATTATCAGTTGGTGGTCTCGATGCCCAGTCAATCGCATTCTTCAACATTCCAGGAATCGAATAATTGTATTCAGGTGATGCTATGAGAATGGCATCTGAGCCGCGAATTTTAGCTTTGAACTCTCGAATTATTGTAGGGGGGTTTTGCATGAGATCTTGGTTGAAAAGAGGAAAGTCAGCAAGGTCAAAGATCTCTAAGGTTACGTTATCGGGTAACAATTCAAATGAAGTTTTCATCAATGCTTTATTATAGGAGTCTTTGCGTAAGCTTCCAATCAACCCCAAAAACTTGAGTTTCTCATTCATATTAGATACCTCTTTCGCGAAAACTTACCAAATTACTAAGTTCATGAATGAGATTTAAGTTTGTCGTCTTAACGAGCCAAACCATTAACCAATTAAACTATTTGATATTTAGCAAAGCAAAGTGAAGAAAGAAAAGATAAATATTAGTTTATTGGACGATTTCGTACTTCAAACAAAGGGAGATGACAATTCCGTAGACAACAGTATTTTGTCGCCTGGTTTGGCATTGAATTTTTCTGCAGCGTTTCCCTGATTAACGGCGATTTCGACAAAACCTTGACTTCCTATAAGTAGTAATGCTTCTCCACGTTTGTTTTCTGCATAGGTTTTGCCAATTCTTAGGTTCATTCTACAATCCGCTACTTCTATGTTAAATGAGGTCTCAGTGTGGAGATGCTTCAAATCTTGCTCAGTAATGTTGGTTATTATATTCCCAAAACTGTCCACATGTAGAACTTCGCCTATTAAACTATTTTTGTGAAAAGTAACTTTGGCAAAATCAGGTTTAATCACATTATGAAGCTCTGGTCCAAACTCTGAAGGCTGTATACCAATTGCTAAATGAGCAGCGATGGATGCAAAAATATCCCTGCCATGGAACGTGCTTGAAACGTGAGGTAACATAAATTCAGGGTTTGTTATCTCATGGATACTCGTTATACCTTGTTTCTCGGCAGCCAACATTAGCACACCATTATCGGGTCCAATAAACGAGGCATCCTGTGTCTGGACTAACAAGGAACGCCTAGCAGTGCCTACTCCAGGGTCAACTACTACAACATGAATTGTGTCTTTAGGAAAATATGGTTCAGCAGAAGCCAACATATAGGCACCCATCCGAATATTGAACTTCTCTATTGAATGTGTAACATCAACTATAACTGCATCATAACAGAGACCTAAGATAACTGCTTTCATTTCTGCCACATACGGATCTTGCAAACCAAAATCTGTGGTCAATGCAAAAATTTTTCGTGCCAAAGTTTAGCCTCCGTGAACTACTGGAACAAAAACTATTTCATCACCGTCCTTCAAAGCAGTATCCAATCCGTTTAGGATGCTGATTTCTCTTCCATTCACAAGAATTAACGCATTAGGTCGTAAATCATTAACTTCGCCAGCAACTAGGCTTCTTCTTAACTCGGGCAATTTCTCGCTAACCCTATAAACTAACTCTTTCACTGAACATGCTGCACATTCGACAGCCTTTGAGTTTACACCCGAAGTATGTCGTAGAGCTCCAATGAACTTAACAGTCACACTCATTCCTAATTCTTCAACTCGACTCTTATAGGATGATAATCAAAGATATATCGTTAACATTCGTTCCCGTTGGACCAGTAAAAATCAGGTCCCCAAGCTTAGAGAAAAAACTGTATGAATCATTATCTGCCAAGAAATCATCAGGGTCTAGCTTCAAATGATCAGCGCAGTCCAGAGTCTTGCCATCAACAATTGCGCCTGCAGCATCCGTCGGACCGTCAACACCGTCCGTACTCAGCGAAGCAATAACAACACTACTGTTCTTGAGTTTTGGAGCTGCTGAAAGAGCTAATTCCTGATTTCTTCCCCCACGTCCTTTACCTCGCACGGTAACAACGGTTTCCCCACTTAGTACGATAGCAGCAGGTTTGTGTATAGGATTACCTGATAAATCGACTTCCGCAGCGATTGACGACATGATTCTTCCAACAGTTTTTGCTTCACCCTCTAAGCTAGAGGTCAAGAGAAGAGTGTTTAGTCCTTCAGACTTAAGGAATTCAATAGCAGCAATAGCTGCAAACCTACAGTTTCCCAGTATAAGTGAATGAACTTTCTCAAAACAAACATCATCTGCTTTTGGAGTTTCTGGGATAATACCTTTTTCTCCATCGCAGATTAGCCTGCGAATAGATGGAGGAGCGCTTTTCCACAAATCATATCGCTCTAAAATTCTATGAGCATCAGCGAAGGTTGTTGAATCAGGTACCGTTGGACCTGAGGCAATAGACTCCAAAGAGTCGCCTACTACATCGGAGATAATAAGGTTCAAGATTGTTGCAGGGCAAGCTTTCTTAGCAAGCCAGCCTCCCTTTACGTAAGAGAGATGCTTTCGAACAGCATTAATCTCATCTATTCTTGCACCACTTTTTAATAATTTATCCGTTAGTTCACGCTTATCTTGAAGAGATATATTTCGTGGCAAGGGAATGAGGCTGGACCCACCGCCAGAGATCAAAACGATAACTAAATCATCTTCACTCGTGTTTTCTATAATTTCCATCATACGGCGTGTGCCTGTTACACCAGATTCATCAGGAATGGGATGACTTGCCTCATGAAGTTCAATTTTGTTTGTTTTAAGCTTGGTACCATTAGGAATATTCACTAATCCTCTTGTTATACGATCAGCTAATATCTCCTCCAACGCAACAGCCATAGAAGCTGCCGCTTTTCCTCCACCTATGACATAGAGATGCTGATACTTGCCAAGATCAAAACAATAAGGTTCTGCATAGAGTTGGTTGTTGCTGATTTTGACCTTAGATTTGAGTAATTTTGCTGCATCAACAGCGTTTAGTACATATTCAAGACTGTTTAAGGCAATAGTTCGGGCTTTGCGTGTATTACCTGGCGCCCTATTGTTGATTAAATAATCTTTGTTTTTTATTCTAATCATACAAGAGTATGCCCTTTGAGAAGACTCAGTTAGTATTGTCTCGAAAGGATACTTTAAAAGTTAATTTTCAACATGCTCATCCATCATTGTTTCGACGATATCTGAAGCAATCTGAACAAGGGTGTTAGCTTGTTGCATTATTGCTTCACCGTTTATTTCCTCTAGCTGTGATAACTGTTGCACAGCACCCTCAATGCCAGTCAAGAAACGCAGGACAGAATCATTTGACACTTGAGTTTTTGCTACTTCATCTCTTAACAAGATTTCAATAAAGGCAGGTTCACCTAAACTATAATAGATTGCACTTTTAGCTTTTCTAATTGCTTCCAAAAGTAGGCTTGGTGCCATGTAAGGAATTTTTCGTGCCGCTTCTAATTCTGCTTTTGCTTCGCGAAGATACCGTAATGCCCATCCTTTTCTGTAAATGTCCATCATTAAGGTCGCAATTCCGTGAATAAGCTAAGTTTCTGCTTCTTCTTCGTCGCCGAGTTCCTCTGTTGAGGTTTCTGCGCCTTCTTCAGGGGCACATGCGTTTGTTATGTATCCTGCAATTTGATTGCGGATTCGCGGTGTTGTTCCAGATGTGAGTTCAGTGACTGCTTTCTTATTGTCTTCGAAGCTTTTTGAGAATTTATCTGGATAGCGCTCTATTAGTTCTTTACCTAGTCGTTTGATTTGTTCAGTTTTGACTTTTCCCAAACTATATTCTCCTTATTCTTTGCTGATATCATTCTCCTTTGGCATGAAGGCACAAGGGCATCTCCCAAATAGGTTTTGTATTAATTTAAGCTTATGCATTCCACGTACTTACATAGGGATTAATAGAATGAATTCTGCTCTGAATTTTGGATTTGTTAAGCATATATACACGAAAGTCAGAGAAATAGAAAGCACGGAGAACTAAAACATGCCAGTTCCTAGAGTCGAGGATGGTAAATGGTCGAAAGAACGTGAAAGAACAAAATCAGGCAGATGGCGAAAAAAACGTTCAGATGCAAACAAATCAAGGAAAAAACCCAGCGGATTAAAACGCGCTTTGGTTGCTCTCGCAGCGATAATTGTTATACTTGTGGTAGTTGTGGTCTTGCTCTTTCCACAATGGCTCGGATTACCTCATATTCTCCCATTCTAAGAAAACCCAATATGCTATGCGAGCTTTACGTTAAAGAATGCCTCAAAATTCGTGATAATCTGCTCTGCAACGGCGTTGACTTGCATGTTCTTGATTTCCGCAATTGATTCAACAACTTTTTGTATAAAAGATGGTGTGGTTAATTGTCCATTGAATGGTGGTTTAAAGTATTTTACGGGTCCATCTGTCTCAGTCAGCAGGTTTGTAATCGGCACTTGCGATATAACGTCACGAATGCCGTTGGAATACGTCACTGTTGGTCCTTCAGTTATGAAGTATCCACGCGATACTGCTTGAGCTAGAGCCGTTATTGGATAACTGAACCAATGTAACAGAACTCGTTTAAGATTATATGAAGGAAGCATATCAACGATTTGTTGAGTTGTTCCTCTCGAATGAATTATTACGGGTAAACCCAGACTCTCAGCTAGCCTCAGCATTTTATCAAAAACCAAGAGCTGTTTATCCCATACCTTCTCATACTTAATGTCTAAACCGATTTCACCAATACCGATTACTGATTTTTTCTGGTTTTGTTCATTTATTAGCTGTAGGGTATCGTCTAATTCATTTTGTTTCAATATATTTACATTCCAAGGATGTATACCCAGAGCGGCATAAACTAAATCAGGGTATTTCTCTTTTAGTTGTAAGGTTTGTAAGCTAGTTTGAAAATCCACCGAGTTACACACTAAAGCTGCAACGTTGGAATTTTTGGCATCCATTATTACATCATTGATATGATCAGCGTACTCTTGATCTGAGAGGTGAATGTGTGCATCAATAAGCTTCAATATAGTTCACCTAAAGTTTGGTATTAGAATATACGTTATTTTAGTTTTCTTTTTTTGGTTAACAGCCCTAAAGGTAAACAATTAATTAAAAGAATGGACAGACAAAAAGGGTTAAATACAGCTTCAAAAAGAAAAAGAAGCTGCGGAGAGTCGTTTATGACCGATTTAGATTTAGCTGTTGCTCCCATGCACAGATTATGCAAAAAAGTAAACGCAGAAAGAGTAAGTGAAGCAGCAGCAAAAGAATTAGCGAAAGTTTTAGATGAGATTGGTTGTAAGATTGCTAAAGAAGCACTTGATTTTGCGATGCATGCTGGAAGAAAAACGATTAAAGCAGAAGATATTGAAATAGCAGCTAAAAAAGTCATGGGAAAATAAAAGGAACTCTCAATTCCTCCTTTCTTTGTATTCAAGAAATTGTCACTACTTAAGAGAATTTTTGCTGCCGTCTTAAGAGATAGAACTACCGCTTCTTTCTCGAGCTTCCTAACAAAATTATTTTGTCTAATTGAGCTTCAACAGAATTACAAAAGCAAACTAATTTTTCCATACTTTTTAATGGAAAATGTACTAAAAGCGTATAAACCCCTTCTATCTCTAAGTTTTCACCTCGCTTAAGAGGTATGAAGAATAGGCTGCGGTATCTTCGGCATAATAAGTTTCGAGAATGAGCCAGTCTTTCCATACGTTTACTGGGGTCTCCGCTCCCAGAATCATCGGGGACACCAATCTCATGGGTTTTTGACGTATAACAATGAGAAATTTTACGTTTACAAAAACTTAGATTTAGTTCCAAAATTAAAAACTAGTGCGATTCAAGAATGGTTTGGACGTTTGCCAGGCTCCATGGGCATCGGAAACGTTCGTTATACGACATCAGGTAAATGCGATGAGCAATCTATCGTTCAGGGCACACAGCCTATGACGGCAGAAGCGAATGGAGTTAAACTCGCAGTTTCTTTTAATGGTAATATTGTTAACACGCAACAACTAAAACAAGAAATCTCTGGACAGTTACAGGATTTTTCTTGCTGCTGCGATTCCGACCTTGTTTGTCATAAACTATTGCTTGAGTTAACTCATGGAAAAAACTTGGAGTCGGCGGTTAAAACTGTAATGCAAAGTTTGGATGGCTCATTCTCGGTTATTGGCATAACTGCAAACGGAGATTTCTTTGCCTTCAAAGACCCGCATGGAATAAAACCATTATGTGCAGGTCATAATTCAGATGGAACTCTGTATGCTTTTTCCTCAGAAACGGTTAGCTTAGATATAAACGGTTTGATCCGAGACTTCGAACTAAACCCAGGTGAACTGGTGACTGTCTCAAAGGCAGGTTTTAAGCGACAGCAACTCATAGAAAACCCCCGTAAAGCTTTCTGTGCATTTGAATATGCCTACTTTGCTAGGCCTGACTCTCGCTTTGATGGAAAATATGTTTATGAGATACGCGAAGAATTTGGAAGAAATCTAGTTCATGAATTTCCAGAGATCATCAAAGATTCAGATTTAATCATGTCGGTGCCAGAAACCGGTGACGATCCCGCCATGGGGGTGCATGAGGCTTCTGGATTACGTTGGGAACGTGCTAGTCGCAGACATAGATACGTGACTGAACGGGCTTTCATCCTGTTAAATGATGAACGTTTTTCAACCATTGATAGAAAGGTAAACATTTTAGGTTCCAGGTTTGCTGGAAAAAGAGTCATAATAACCGAAGATAGCATTGTCCGAGGAGATACAACAAAAGTCATAATAGATAAACTACGAAAAGCGGGCGCAAAAAGAATCTATATGCTCGTCACTTTTCCCCGAATCATCGGCCCGTGCTTTTACGGAATTGACATGTCTACCTACGGACAACTAATTGGTTCAAAACATACTCCCGAAGAGATTGCCAAAATAATAGGCGCCGACGCCGTATGCTATCAATCTATCGAAGGATTAGTCCGTGCAACCAGCGAGAAATACGATGATTTATGCATGGCCTGCATAACCGGTAAGTATCCTACGCCGCTAGCTCAAAAAATGGCGGATGAAATGAAAGCAAAATTCATGAAAGGCTATGCAGAGAAAGGCAGAATCTATGAGTCTGAGTTGACATGTCAATCTAGCGACAAAATAAATTAAGCTTAACCGATATTCCTGTTAAGAAAAGGTGTCATTGGGAATGGAAAAAGTGGGGATACTCGTCGTCTGTTACGGAGCAAGAGAAACCGCTATGGTCGACGCCTTCTCAAGGAGCCCAAACTATAACGTAAAATTATACATCACAGACAAACAACTCAACCCCTTTAACATAGAGAAAGCGACAAAACACGTCGTGATTCCTGATCTAAACATTGAAAGAATCTGCCACTTTGCAGAATCCAACAGGGACGACATCGATTTTGCCATGATTGGACCAGAAAAACCAATAATCGAGGGCATAAGAGACTTACTTGAAAAACAGACAGGAATACCGACAATTTGCCCCAAGAAGGATTACGCAATCGAAGCAAGCAAAGTGGAACAACGTCAACTTTTCCAAGAGATCGTTCCTGAAGCAAACCCTCGCTTCAGAGTATTTAGAAAAGAAGACTACACTAACACTGAAGATCTCAGGAAAAACGTCTATGAATGGCTTGATGAACTGAAGAATGAAGCTGTAGTGAAGCCTGATAGACCAACGGCAGGCAAAGGCGTCGGTGTCTGGGGTGACCATTTCAATACCAGAGAACAATTGTTTGAGCATTTCATGTCTAACTTTCAGTATGGCACGGTTATTATTGAGGAAAAAATTGATGGTGAAGAATCCAGCTTTATGGCCTTCTGCGATGGCAAACATCTTGCACCATTACCTGATACAAGAGACCATAAGCGTGCCTTCGATGATGATAAAGGTCCAAACACTGGCGGCATGGGCAGTTACAAGTATACAGATGATGTGTTGCCATTCATGACAAAGACAGATCGAGAAAACGAGTTATCCATAGCAGATAAGATTTTTCAGCAGTGGAGAATGAAGATCACTGATTCATCAGGCTTAAGAGGTGTACCATTATACTTAGCTTTCATGCATACTAAGAGTGGACCAAAAATTTTGGAGGATAACAGTCGACCAGGAGATCCCGAAATCATCAATATCCTTCCAGTCTTGAAAGAAGATTTTGTGGATGTTTGTTTTAGGATGATTGACGGTTCTCTTTCACGTGTTGATACGAAGGAAATAGCTTCTGTCTTAACTTATAAGGTTCCTTCCGGTTACGGCGGATACATTGATGTTTTTCCAAACAGAGTAAACACGGCTGAAGTGAACACCCCGATTGATCTCTCCGAAGCTTATTTGTTAGCCAACAAACACCATGATCGAATTCGTGTTTATCCTGCTTCCATGGAACTCAGGAACGGTACAGTATACGCGCTGAAATCTAGAGCCGTCGGAGTATTAGGTGTTGGTGATTCAGTGGAAGAGGCACGAGAAATTTCTTTAGAAGGCATAAATGCCATTAGAGGTGGCGCATTATGGAACAGAACCGATATTGCATCAAAACAGCACATAGCTAAATGTATCCATCACATGGAACAGCTGAGGCAAAATTCGTGAGCTGTATCTTCGTATCTGATTGCGAAGGACCCATAAGCAAGAATGATAATGCCTTTGAAGCAGCGATACAATTCATTCCATTTGGCGCCGAATTCTTCAGTATCATAAGCAAATATGATGATGTACTGGCGGATATTGTTAAGAAACCAAGATACAATGCTGGCGATACGCTAAAACTAATATTACCCTTTCTAAAAGCGTACAACGTTACTGATGCTGGCCTGCGAGAATTCTCAGCTAAGACGATGGTTTTGATCCCAGGCAGCAAGAATACTTTGGAATACATAAGAAACTTAGTTCCATCATACGTGGTTAGTACAAGTTATGAGCATTACATAAAATCACTTTGTGAAACAGTAAATTTTCCTTTCGATAATACATATTGCACACATCTTAGCCTAGACAAATATGCGATTCCAGAACAGGAAAAAACAAGGTTACGACAAATAGCTAAAGATATCTCACAAAAACCGATGATAGTAATTCCCTCTGCTGCTAAGTCTTTAGAGGATTTTTCAAAGCAGGATCGAGAAACCATCGAATGGCTTGATGATATTTTCTGGAATGAAATAAGCAAAATGGCGATTGGTGAAATCATCGATGATGTGAAACCTATTGGAGGACATGAAAAAGCTATAGCAATCATTGATGCAACTCGAAGGGCGAGTTGTTCTTTGTCGAATGTATTGTATGTTGGTGACAGCATCACTGATGTAGAAGCATACAAGCTTGTTAGAGAGTATGATGGATTAACAGTCTCATTTAATGGTAATGAATATGCTGTCCGGAACGCTGAAGTTGCAGTGCTGTCAAACAACAACACGGTTACAGCGGTTATAGCTGAGTTGTTCTGTAAACTTAAGAAAGAGGCTACGCTGCAAGCCTTAGAAAATTGGAGTCAAAGAACGCTTTGCCAAACTCCTGTACAGAGAGAAATTCTTGAAAGGTTCTTCATCCTATTTCCAAACAGGTTGCCCAAGGTTCAAATAGTAACAACAGAGAATATGGACGCATTATGTTATGAAAGCAGTAAGTTTAGGAGGAGAGTAAGGGGCGAAGCTGTTGGGAGACTCGGATAAGATTGTTAAAGCAATAGTTGAGGACACATATGCTGAAGCTTTTCAGGGTATTTTTTGCAGGATAATCGTAACCGCTGATAAGAAGACTCTACGGAAGGCAGCTGAAGACGCGACTGCTACACCCTCGGTAGTTATTGGTAGAGTTGAAGGTGGTATTGAAAAATGGATAGATCGAAAAGAAACACCCGACAATCGTGAAGGCGCCTTACTTCAATTTTGGGGTCAAATCTACACAAAAAAATCTTTTGCGGAATCAGTAAAGAAATTTGAAACGGAGCTTTCTTATCGGATCCGTCAAGATATACTCGTCAAACCTTTCACGGCAATCTACGATGCTCTACCTAATGCTGAAGGAAAACTAGATATGATGACGCAAGTTGGACATTGCGGCGATGGTTACGAATGGGTTGAGAAACGACATGAGAGAGAAGTTATTGTTGTGCCCCTAATGGTGCCAGATTTTGTCATAGAACGTTACATAGGTTTTTCTCATGGTATTATGGGCGCAAATTTTTGGATTATGTGCCTGACCAAGTCGGCAATGCGAAGAGCTAGTGAAAAAGCGTTAGAAGCTATCCACAAAATTGAAGGGGTAATCACTCCATTTGATGTTTGTTCAGCCGGCTCCAAGCCTGAAACACATTTTCCACAGATAGGTCCGACGACAAATCATTTGTATTGTCCCTCTCTTAAGCAGAAATTAGGAGAAAATTCAAGAGTTCCAAAAGATGTTCAGTACATTCCCGAAATAGTTCTAAATGGCGTATCACTTGATGTGGTTAGAAAGGCAATGCGGGTTGGTATCGAAGCTGCCACCAGCGTAGAAGGCGTGGCACGAATTTCTGCTGGTAATTATGGTGGAAAACTCGGGGATTGCAGGATTAACCTATGCGAGTTGGTGTCATGATAGATTTTGATGTTGTAGGATTTGGAGCACTTAACGTGGACAAACTTTTTCGAGTAAACCAAATCGCAGGCGCAGAAGAAGAAAGCTTCGTTCAAAGTCATACTGAAACATGCGGAGGCTCAGCTGCCAACACCATTATTGGCTTAGCAAGATTGGGCTGCAGTGTGGGCTTTATTGGTAAAATTGCAGATGATAGGGAAGGCAGGCTAATACTTGAGGATTTTGAGAAGGAAAGCGTTGACACTAAAGGAATTATTCAGAGACAAGGACATAGCGGTCAAGTCATGGGTTTCGTAGATAATGCTGGAGACCGTGCCTTGTACATTGATTCAGGTGTTAACGATACGATTGCTCTTGACGAGATTGAGAAGCAGTATGTATCACAGGCGCATTTCGTGCACTTAACATCTTTTGTCGGCAATAAATCATTTCATACACAAAAACAACTCTTAGATATACTATCTGAGAATGTCAAAATTAGCTTCGATCCAGGTGCATTGTATGCTCAGAAAGACTCAGTTGAGTTGGAACCATTAATCAGAAAAAGTTATGTGCTGATGCCAAACGCGATAGAGTTAAAACTGATAACTGGCGAAGCAGATTATTGTAAAGGCGCTGACACCCTGATCAGTATGGGAGCCAAGATCGTTGCGATAAAACTGGGTGCTGATGGATGTTATGTGACTGATGGTCGTGAACGATTTCGAATCGAAGCTTTCAAGGTTAACCCTGTAGATACAACGGGTGCTGGCGATGCTTTCTGTGCGGGTTTTCTCTACGGTTTGCTCAAGAACAAAGGTCTTTATGATTGCGGAAGGCTAGGAAATTTGGTAGCTTCACGATCGGTAATGAAGAGGGGTGCTAGAGCAGGATTACCCTATACCAAGGATTTAGCCCTTTTTCATTAAATGCTCAATTACACTTTCAAAAATTAATTTTCCGTCACCATACGGTGGTACGTGCTTTTGCGCTGTCCAATCTGGTTCTTGCCACCAACATAGAGCACGTTCAGGATGAGGCATCAAACCAAATAAAGTGCCTTCTTTGTTGCAGATACCAGCAATGTCATAGAGACTACCATTTGGGTTTATCGGATACACGCCTTTAGCATAATCGCCGTTTTCGTCGCAGTAGCGGAAGACCAGCATGTCTTGTTCGATTAGTTTTTCGAGGAGTTTTTGTTCTTTTTCTTTTGGAAATAGAAAACGTCCTTCAGAGTGAGCGACAGGTATCTTCAAGATTTTTCCTTTGGGAATTTTGTTGGTGAACACGCATTTGCCTTGATTCTCGTGCTTTAAGTATACCCAGCGACAATTGTAGCCCTGTGGTATGTTTGCTGCTAATACGGCTTCAGGAAAAGGACTGATGCCTTCAAAACCGGGCAGTAAACCATATTCGACTAAAACTTGAAAGCCATTGCAAATACCTAATATCAGTCGATTATCATCAACGAAAGCTTTCAATTCTTTACTAAATTCTGCTCGAAGCCATTGTGCCCAGATTACTCCAGCTCTCACGTAATCGCCGAAGCTGAAGCCGCCTGGAAAAACTAAGACTTGATAATCCAGAAGGTTTCTCCGTTTAAGCAACTCGTTTAGATGTAAGGTTTCAGCTTGTACACCCAGTTCCGTGAAAGCTCTTTGTGTTTCACTGTCGCAGTTGGTTCCTCCGACACGTAGCACACAGACTCTGATATCGTTGAGTTTCATTTGAATTCAACTCCACTGCTTAAGGTTGCTTTCCAACTTTTGCGTAGATCAGTTTGTGAGATATCTGCTTTAATAGTCCCATCTAAACCTCTAACTATGAATCTTGGGTTGCTCGTTATTTTTCCGATTTCGGCGAATATTTTTCCTTTCATTGATAGTTCAAATTCTGCTTTAGATTCCTCAGAGACTTCTATAAGGAAACGACTATTTGACTCAGCGAATAAGATATGATCATCACGATCAAGTCCGTTTCTTGGTGCCTTCGCTAAATCCAATTCTATTCCAAATCCACCTGCCAGAGCCATCTCGGCTGCAGCAACTCCTAATCCACCTTCAGATAGGTCATGGCAAGCTTTGATTAAGCCTAAATCAATCGTCTTAGTGATTGCCTCAAAAGTTTTCTTAGCTGTCAGTTTGTTAACTCTCGGAACGTTTTTTCCAATATGGCCTAGTAACTTGTAGTATTCAGAGCCGCCCATCTCGTTTAGGGTTTCACCCACAACATAAAGTGCATCGCCGGGTTTTTTGGTCTCCATCGATACGATTGAATGAATATCGGGCACAATTCCAATTGCTGTGATTAGCAGTGTTGGCGTGATTGGACCCATCGGGGATTCATTGTATAGGCTATCTTTTCCTGAAATGAAAGGTGCATCGAAAGCTGTTGCATATTCATAGCATGCTTCACAGGCTCTAACTAATGAGCCTAATCTTTCAGGTTTTTCAGGGTTGCCCCATGTAAAATTATCCAACAACGCTATACGTCGTCCACCAACGGCGATATTGTTTCTTATTGCTTCATCTATGGCTGAGGCAGCCATCCAATAAGCATCGATTTTACCATAGTTTGGGTTGATTCCGCATGAGATCACTAAACCTTTACATGAATCATCAAGCGGTTTAATGACTGCCGCATCGTTTGGTCCTGCATACTGTCCTTGTAATGGTTTCAGTGCTGTATTGCCCTTGACCTCATGATCATAGGTTCGAATGACACTTTCTTTACTAGCAATATTTGGCGCTCTCAGTAGTTGTAGCAATACATTCGAGAGATTCTCAGGTTCAGAAAAGACAGGTTCATCGAAAATAGGATTCTCAAATACTGCTGTTTTCATACTTGATGGAGCTGTGAAGAGAAAATTCATTTCTATTTTGGCAACTGTCTCATTATGATAACGGAGCACTAAGCAATTTTCTTGTGTTAGTTTTCCTATAACGGTAGCGGCAACATCTTCCTTGGCAAAAACTTGCAAGACTTTCTCCAAGTTCTTCGTTGGTACTGTTAGAAGCATACGTTCTTGCGATTCGGAGATGTAGATTTCCCACGGTGCCAAACCAGCATACTTCAGTGGCACCTTGTCCAGTTCTACTGTTGCCCCACAATCGAAACGGTTAGCTGTTTCGCCAACAGCCGATGATAAGCCGCCACCACCTAAATCCGTGACAGAAGAGCCAAGCTCAAGGTCGCGAATTTCGATGACTGCACGTTTCAATTTTTCTTCTTCGATTGGGTCAGCAATTTGTACGGCTGGCCGACTTATTTCTTCTGATTTTTCTGTAAGTTCAGCAGACGCAAAGGTTACGCCATGTATGCCATCACGTCCTGTTTTGCCTCCTGCTAATAGGAGTAAATGTTCTGCTTTCGCATCCTTCTTGAACTTCTTCAAGGGTAATAATCCTATGCAGCCACAATAGACTGTAACGTTTCCTGTATAACTTTCATCAAAACATATGGCACCATTAACAGTCGGGATGCCCATGTTATTGCCATAGGCACCTATGCCTGCAGTTACACCCATATAGACATATTTTGGATGCTTCACTCCAGGAGCTAATTTATTGTAATCATAGTCTAACGGTCCAAAACCCAACACGTCTGTGCAAGCGATTGGATCAGCCCAAACACCCAAGATGTCACGGATGACACCGCCCACACCGGTAGCTGCGCCACCAAAAGGCTCTACGGCGGAAGGATGGTTGTGGGTTTCAACTTTGGCTGCTATACCATAGTCTTTCTCAAAAGCAACAATTCCTGCGTTATCTTCAAAGACACTAAAGCACCAATTTGGATTAATTTCTCTGGTAGCTTTAGCAATGTAGGTTTTGAATAAACTGTTGATTTCTCTATCAGGCAACTGTATTTTGCCCTTGAATGTCTTGTGATAACAATGCTCAGACCATGTTTGCCCAATGGTTTGAAGCTCAAGGTCGGTTGGGTATCTATTTTGCTTTTTGAAGTAAGCTTGGACAGTTTTCATCTCTTTTAGGCTCAGGCATAAACCAAGCTCATCACTAATCTCCATAAGTTGGTCATCAGAAGCTTCTCGCAGATTTATTTTGATTAGAGAAGAGATCGTTTTTGATTGGACAAACAGGTCAGCTGTTTTCATTGTTGCTCCTCAATAGTAATTGTGTAATTATCCTTTGTTGGGTTTGCCAGAAGCCGTCTACTCATCTCTTCTGCTTTTGTTTTTGCTTCTTTTGATGATGAA